>DASXXM010000059.1:0-25315 GCA_036503065.1 Pseudonocardiaceae bacterium
CACCTCGACCCGAACCGCTTCGCGGCCTGGGGCAACTCCGCCGGCGGATACTCGGCCATCATGCTCGCCGTGACCGCGGACCAGCACACCGTCTTCGACGATCCAACGCTGGGCAACCCGAACGTCTCCAGCGCGGTACAGGCCGTCGTCGACTGGTCTGGCGCCGTCGAGCAGTCGGACCTGGCGGGAACGTTCATCCCGGCGGAGGACCCCTTCCCCTACCTCACCGGCGTGAGGCGACCACCGCCACCGTTCCGGATCGTGCACGGCGATGCCGACTGCGTCGTACCACTACAGCACTCCCGCGACCTGCTCGACGCGCTGACCAAAGCTGGCGCGACCGCGACACTGACCGTCCTGCCCGGCGCCAACCACGGGGATCCCGCCTTCATGCGAACCCAGTCAGCTCCGACGCTGGCCTTCCTCGACCGAGCATTCCGCCGCTGATCGGCCTTGGACGACTGCCAGCGTGTGTGCGACCTGGATCGCCTGGGGAACGCCGAGGGATTCGTAGCGGGACTGGGCTTCGCGCAGCAGCATGACGGCTTCGTCGGTGTTGCCGTTTCGTAGCTGGCACTGTGCTTGACCGGCCAGGGCACGTGCGTCGTGCATGACAGCTCCGATCTCGCGCGCGATCATGCGGGCACGGCCGAAATAGTCCTGGGGATCACCGGCGTCAGGATGGTCCAGGGCCAGCTCGCCGAGATTGTTGAGTGTCTCCGCGACACCGTCGGGATCACTCTGCGCGGCGAACAACGTCAGGGCGTCGGTGAGTTCCTCGCTCGCCGCGCCGAACTCACCCCGACGATGCCGCAGGATGCCCAGGCCGTTGCGGGCGTTGGCCTGCCCCAACCTGGATCCCAGCGCGGTGTACAACTCCAACGCCCTGGTGAGATTGTCGCCGGCCGAGTCGTAGTCGCCCCGCTGAAGCTGCACGATGCCCAGGCCATGGCGAGCGTTGGCCTGCCCCAACCGGTAGCCCAACGCGGTCGACGACGCCAGGGCTCGGGTGTGGTGGTCGGCCGCCGCGTCGAGCCGGCCCTGTTGGTACCGCACATGACCCAGGTTGATGAGGGCGTGGATCTCGCCCTGCCGAGCGCCCAGCGCGGCGAACAGTTCCGCGGCGCGGGTGAAGCTGACGACCGCCGCGTCGTACTCGCCTCGCGCATACCGCACGTTGCCCAGGCCGGTCAGGGCGCGCGCCTGTCCGGCCTGATGACCCGACTCGGTGTGCAGCGCCAGGGCGTGGGTCAGGTTGGCGGTTCCCGTCTCGTAGTCGCCGCCTTGGGCCTGTAGTGCGCCGAGGCTGGCCAGAGCGGTGGCCTGCCCGACCAGGTCACCGATCTCGGCGGCCGCGGCGGCCGCGGTCCGGTACATCTGGAATGCCTGTTCGGTGTAACCGTTGAGGCGCAGGAAATGGTCCAATGCGCAAGCCAGGCGGACGGCCAGGTGTTGGCACCCGCTGGCAGCGGCGCGCAGGACACAGGCGATCAGGGTGGGCAGTTCGGTGGTCAACCACTCCTGAACTGCCTCGTCGGTGTCCATCGCGGGCATGTGCGCGGGTGCCGTCCCGGCGGTTTCCCGTGACCCGAGCAGGCGGGCGTTGGCGGTGTCGGCCATGCGGCAGTAGTAGGACAACACCCGGTGCAGGGCATCCGTATCCAGATCGGTGGCGAGAGTGCGGGCGTAGGTGCGCATCAGGTCGTGCAGTTGGTAGCGGCCCGGCGCGGTTTCCTGGATCAGGTGGCCGGCGTGCAGTCCCCACAACGCCTGTCGCGCCGTGTGCGGGGAACCGCCGGTGAGTGCGGCAGCGGCGAAAGCGTCGATCTCCGGACCGGGGTGGACACCCAGCAACCGGAACAATCGTTGCCGTTCGGCCGGCAGGTGATGAAACGACATGGCGAACGCCGCGCTGACCGAGCGATCACCCACCTGTAGGTGACCCAACCGTTCGTGCTCCGTGGCGAGCAGATCGGCCAGATAACGCACGGTCCACAGTGGATGGGCGCGCAACTGGGCGCCGGCCAGACAGATCGCCAACGGCAGATACCCGCACCGCGCGACGACCTCCCCCATGGCCGCGTCATCCTGGTCGGTGTCCAGGCCGGCCACCCGGCGCAGCAGGACCACGGCCGACGCCGGGGGCAGGACGTCCAGCGACAGCGGCAGCATCCCCTCCAGGGCTGGTAGACGGTGGCGACTGGTGATCAGGACCAGGCTGCCCGCCGTGCCCGGCAACAGCGGGCGCACCTGGTCGTAGTCGGCGGCATCGTCCAACACCAGCAGGATTCTCTTGCCCGCCACCCGGTCCCGCCACAGGCGTGCGCGGTCCTCGACCGTCGGCGGGATAACCGTCGGGTCCACACCGGTGGCCCGCAGCAACGAGTCCAGTGCCTCGCCCGGCCGGACCGGAGTGTGGCCAGGGGTGTGGCCGTGCAACTCCAGAAACAGATTCCCATCGGGAAACCGGTCGGCGAGGCGATGCGCGGCATGCACCGTGAACACGGTCTTGCCCACCCCCGCCATACCGTCCACGGCGTGGATCGCGATCGCCCGCACCGGCCCGTCCAGCACCGTGCGAACCACGTCCAGCAGGCCACGCAGTTCGTCGTCCCGTCCGGTGAAGGTGGGAATGTCGGCGCGCATGCAGAACATGGCCGAGGACTGCGCGCCGGTCCGCGCGGACGGCCGACGAGCAGGACGGGCGATCAACCGCTCGATCTCCTCCAGGACCTCCGTGGCCGGTGACGTGTCGGTGGTCTCCCGCATCCGCTCGGTCACCCGGACCACCCAGCGGCGAATCGCGGCGTGCTGGCCGGCGCCGGCCAGTCCCTGGGCGCCGAGCAGGAGCAGTCGATCGGAGGGTTGGCTGTCCTCGACCAGGTCCATGGCCGCACGGACAACCTCGTCGTGCCGTCCAGCGGCCAGTTGGTGGCGCAGAAGGTCCTCGCAGGCCGCGAGGCGCTCGGATTCCAACGTGTGGCGCCGGTGGTCGGCCCACAGACCCCGGACATCGGCCAACGCCGGACCCCGCCACAGTCGCAGCGCCTGCTGCCACACAACCGGATCGCTGTCCTGGCAAGCGCGGGCGGTGAGAGCGGTGAACCGGTGGTAGTCCACCCGGGCCAGATCGATGTCCAGCACACACGAGCGGGTCGTCCGGTCATACCGCAACCAGTCCGCCCCTCCACCCGCCTGCCTGATCGCGGCGCGGATACGACGCAGGTAGGTGCCGACGGTTTCGATCGACTTGTCCGACTGCACCGCCCCTGAACAGAGGTGATCGACCAGTGTCGTGACGGTGACCGGCCGCTGGGCGTTCAACGCCAGCGTCGCCAGCACACAGCGCTCGCCGGATCGCCGCAGCCGCACCACACCGGTGTCGCCATGAATCTCCACCCTGCCCAGCAACCTGATCTCCACCGCCACCCCCACACGGTCGAACCCATACTCCGCCGATCCTCGACAGCAACACTGGTCACCGTGATACTCGACTATCTCGTCGCCAGTTTCCAACAGGTCATATCGCGGAGCGTGGCCGGTCCAGACCGACATCGCCCCGGTGTTCGGTCCGCTGCTGTTCGGCGGCCCGCCCGGCCGGCATGTTCGACGTCGGCGGCCGCGTCGAGGTCAGCGGTCCTCACCCACCATTCGGGCCACGATCGTGGCCAGGTTGGCGGTCATGCGGATCTCGGTGGCCAGCAGGTCCGGGTGGGCGAGCCAGTGCAGGCGCGCGATGTCCGGGCCGCCGTCGTGTTCCGGGGGCCACCTGGTGAACGGGGTGAAATCGTCGATCACCATGGTGCCGCCGGGGAGCAGCCAGTCCGCCGGGTCCAGTGGCGGTTCGTCGCCCTTGCCCTGGCCGCCGCCGTCCAGCACGAGCAGGTCGAACGGGCCGTATCGGGCCAGTTCGGACCAGTCGCCGCACAGCACGGTCACCCGGTTGTCGCCCGCGAACACGCGGCGCGCCACGTCGTAGCGGATCGGGTCGCGTTCGATGCTGACCAGGCGCACGTTCTTGGCCGCCGCGGCGAGCCAGGCCAGGCCGACGCCGCACCCGGTGCCCGTCTCGCCGATCACCCCACCGGACAGCCCGGCGGCGAGCAGCGCCAGCAGGCGGCCCTGCGCCGGCTGGCACGAGAAGTCGAACCCGGCCTCGGTCGCGGCCGTCACCGCGTCGCGCACCAGGTCGGGCAGGTCGTAGACGTCGCGATATGCGGCTGTACCGCCAAGTGACATGGCGATGAGGGTCTCACAACCGGTCGGAAGTTCGGCCCGACGGTCCGCGTTGTACGCGGTGTGGCGGCGACGGACGTGGTGGTGATCGGCGCTGGACAGGCCGGGCTGTCCAGCGCGTACTTCCTCCGTCGCGCCGAGCTGGATTTCGTGGTCCTGGACGGGAACGACGCGCCGGGCGGCGCGTGGCAGCACCGGTGGCCGACGCTTCGGATAGCGACCGTGCACGGCATCTTCGACCTGCCGGGCATGCACTTCGACCCACCACCGGACTCGGCGCGGGCCGCCGTTGCCGTGCCGGCCTACTTCGCGGCCTACGAACGGGAGTTCGACCTCCCGATCCGACGTCCGGTGCGGGTCAGGGACGTCCGCCACGACGACGGCAGGCGCATCGTGCACACCGACGACGGCGACTGGACCGCCCGCGCGGTGATCAACGCGACCGGTACCTGGAACACCCCGTTCTGGCCGCACTATCCGGGCCGGGAGACCTTCCTCGGCCGTCAGCTCCACACGGCCGACTACCGTGGGCCGGCCGAGTTCGCCGGCCTGCGGGTCGTCGTGGTCGGCGGTGGCACGTCCGCCGTCCAACTGCTCACCGAGATCGCCGACGTGGCCACGACGACGTGGGTGACCCGCAGGCCGCCGGTGTTCCGGGATGGCCCGTTCGACGCCGACTACGGCCGTGCCGTCGTGGCGATGGTGGACGGGCGGGTGCGCGCCGGCCTGCCGCCCGACAGCGTGGTCAGCGCGACCGGCCTCGTCGCGACGCCGGCCGCGGTCGCGGCGAGCGGGCGCAGGCTGCCGATGTTCGACCGGATCACGCCGGACGGCGTGGCATGGGCCGACGGCCGGTTCGTGCCGGCGGACGTGATCCTCTGGTGCACCGGCTGGCGGGCGTCGCTGGATCACCTGGCGCCGCTGCACCTGCGCGGGCCGGGCGGCGGCATCACGATGGACGGCACGCGTGTCGTCGCGGAACCGCGGTTGCACCTGGTCGGGTACGGGCCATCGGCCAGCACCGTCGGCGCGAACCGGGCAGGCCGACAGGCGGTGCAGGAGATCCGCGCGTTGATCAGGCCGGTCGTACGTACCTGATCCAGGTGTCCGCCCGCACGAAACCGTGCCGCTGGTACAGGCCGACCGCGCCGGTCGGGCTGGCGCTGTCAACCGTCAGCATGGCCTGCCGATAGCCGTCATCCCGTGCCGTGGCAAGGAATCGACGCAGCAGCGTGCTGGCGACACCGCGACCACGCCACGGCCGGCGCGTACCGATCTGCCCGACCCACGCGGCCCGGAAACCCTTCGCGGCAGTGTCCGCATCGGACTCGTAACCGAGCACGAACCCGGCGACCTCGGCACCGTCCAGTGCCAGAAACGACAGCCCGGCGCGGAAAGCACGCGACCCGGTGTACCACTGCTGCCAGATGGCCTCGTCCGGCAGCATGGCCGACCAGTGGTCGGCGAACGCCTCGCGGTCCGCGGCGAGCACGCGACCGTCGTACTCCGGCGCGAACGGCACCAGTTCAAGACCGTCCGAAAGGGAGCCAACCGGCAGGGCCTCCGCCGCCAGATCGCAGTGCATGTCGAAGAACCATCGCAGCGCCGCGAAACCATGCGCCGCATAGGCGTCCCGCTTGGCCTGGTTGGGTTCGTGGATCTGGATGTGCAGTTCGGCCCCGTTGCCGCGCCGCACCTGCCACTCCAGCAACCGCGTGCCGAGACCGCGTCCGCGTGCCTTCGGATGCACGGCGCCGCCCAGGTTCATCCCGTCGACGTCCGCGGTCGGCCGCGTCCGCACCCCGGCGTAGGCCACCATGTCCGGCCCGTCGAAGGCGGCCAGCGTGTTCCGGGCCAGGTCCATCGTCGGATCGGCCAGTTCCTCGGCCAGGTCGTCGATGTCGAAGTTCTCACCGGTCTCGTCCGCCGACTCCACGGCCAGCAGCAGCTCGTGCCAGGCGGCGACATCCGTCTGCCGCAACGGCCGCCAGAGGAGTTCGTCGGTCATGCCGTGCCACGGTACGGATCCGGACATCCGGCCGCACCCGGTTTTACGGCAGCCGCTGGCCTAGGAACAGCGCGCCAACCGCCGAGATGAGCGCCATCAGGGTGCCCAGCATCAGCCACGGCTTGCTCGCGTCGGACTGCTTGTTCTCGAACCCGATCTGCTGTCCCAGGCTGGCATAGACGGCCTTGAGCTGGTCGGCGCTGGCCGCGCGGTAGTACGAGCCGCCGGACAGGTTCGCCACGTTCTGCAGCGACCCGTCGTCGACCGGCACCGCGACCTGCTCGCCGCCGATGTCGACGACGCCATGGTCGGTGCCGAACGAGATGGTGGAGATCGGCACGCCCGCCGCCTTGGCCGCCTTCGCCTGACTGTAGGCGCCGCGCGGATCGTTGAGGTCCTGCGGGATGGTCTCCTTGCCGTCGCTCATCAGCACGATCGCGGCGGGCGGCGGGCCCTGCGGCCCGGCGAGCACCTTGCCGAAGCTTGCGATCGCCTGCAGCGCCGCGGCGATCGCCTCGCCGGTCGCGGTGGCCTCGGCCAGTTTCAGTCCGTCGATGGCGCCGTCGACGGACTGGTGGTCCTGGGTCGGCGAGATCAGCACGGTGGCCGACGCGGCGAACGACTCCAGCCCGAGATTGATGCCCGCCGGCAGCCCGTCCGCGAACTGCTTGGCCGCGACCTGCGCCGCCTGCAGCCGGTTGGGCACCACGTCGGTGGCCTCCATGGACAACGACACATCGATCACCAGCATCACGGTGGCCCGGTTACGCGGCACCCGCTGCTCGGCGGTCGGGCCGGCCAGCGACACGGTCAACAGCAGCAGCGCGACCACGAGCACGATCGCGGGCGCGTGCCGCCACCAGCCCTGCCGTTTGGGTGCCACCTTGTTCAGCAGCGCCAGGTTGGTGAACCGCATGGTCCGCTTGCGCTGTATCCGCTGGACGATGAGGTAGCCGACCACGAGCGCGACCACGACGACGAGCAGCAGCAGCCACCACGGCGTGGTGAAACCGGACAAGCTGAGGCCGAACATCAGGCCGCACCTCCGGACCAGCGTCGCTTGCGAGCCACCACGAACCGCACCGTGTCCGCGATCCAGTCCGAGTCGGTGCGCAGCACCAGATGCCCGCCGCCGGTGCCCCGGATGGCGGTGGCGACCTGAGCGCGGTGTTCGGCCGCGGCCGCGGCGAACTCGCGGCGCAGCAACGGAGTCGCGTGCACCTCGCGCTGCTTGCCGGACTCCGGGTCGGCCAGCACGATCGTGCCGACCTCGGGCAGGTCGACGTCGCGGGGGTCCAGGATCTCGACGCACACCAGGTCGTGCCGGGCGGACAGGCCGCGCAGCGGGCGCTCCCAGGTGAGCGGACCGAGAAAGTCCGAGATCACCACGAGCAGCCCGCGCCGCCGCGGCGGCCTGCGCAGCTGTTCCAGCACGTCGGCCAGGTCGCCCCTGGTGCCGATCGGCGCGGCCGGCGTCTGCGCGATGGTGCGCAGCATGGCGCGGTTGTGCGCGAGGCCGCCCCTGGCCGGCACCCTGGTGGTGCGCTCGCCCGTGGCCACGACGGCGCCGATCCGGTTGCCACCGCCGCTGGTCAGGTGCGTCACGGCCGCCACGGCACACACCACAAGGTCGCGCTTCTCGCAGTTCGCGGTGCCGAAGTCCAGGCTGGGCGACAGGTCGACGGCCAGCCAGGTCTCCAGCTCGCGGTCGGCAACGGTCTCCCGGATGTGCGGCACGGTGGTCCGCGCGGTCACGGCCCAGTCCATGCGTCGGACGTCGTCGCCGGGCTGGTAGACCCGCGCCTCGCCAGGTTCCGAACCCGGCCCCGGCACCAGGCCGAGATGGTTGCCCTGCAACAACCCGTCCAGCCGCCGCCGGACGTCCAGTTCCAGGGTTCGCAGGCCCGATTCGAGCCGGTCGCCGTTGAGCGCGGGCGGCGCCCATGGCGGCCGATCGCCGCGAGCGGGCGACCAGGACGCGGCCTCGGTCACCGGATCCCCGGGCCCACCGCGTGCGGCTGCGGGCCGGCGACCTGCGGCCGGGCCGACACCTGGGGCAGCGGCACGGTCTGCAACACCCGGGTGATGACGTGGTCGATCGGCACCCCGTCGGCGAGGGCGTCGTAGGAGAGCACGAGCCGATGGCGCAGCACGTCGGGCACCACGTCCACCACGTCCTGCGGCAGCACGTAGTCCCGGCCGCGCACCAGGGCCAGCGCCCGCGCGGCCGCGATCGTGCCGAGGCTGGCGCGCGGCGACGCGCCGTAGGAGACCCAGCCCGCCACGTCGGCCAGGCCGTGGTCGGCGGGTGTCCTGGTGGCGATGACCAGCCGGACCACGTAGTCCACCAGCGCGTGGTGCACGAACACGCGGGACGCGACGCCCTGCAGCCGAACGAGTTCCGGCGCGCTGATCGCCTGCTGCGCGACGGGCGGCTCGACGCCCATCCGGTAGACGATCTCGCGCTCCTCCTCCGCCGACGGGTAGTCGACCAGGATCTTGAACAGGAACCGGTCGCGCTGCGCCTCGGGCAGCGGGTACACGCCCTCGTTCTCGATCGGGTTCTGCGTGGCCAGCACCAGGAACGGATCGGGCATCGGGAACGTCTGGCCGCCGATGGACACATGCCGCTCCGCCATCACCTCCAGCATGGCGGACTGCACCTTGGCCGGCGCACGGTTGATCTCGTCGGCGAGCACGAAGTTGGCCACCACCGGGCCCAGTTCGACGTCGAACGTCTCGGTGCCCTGGCGGTAGATCCGGGTACCCAGGATGTCCGCCGGGACCAGGTCGGGCGTGAACTGGACACGCGAGAACGAGCCGCCGACCACGGTCGCGAAGGTCTCCACCGCGAGCGTCTTCGCCACGCCGGGCACGCCCTCCAGCAGCAGGTGCCCCTTGGCCAGCAGGCCGACGAGCACCCGCTCGACGAGCCGGTCCTGCCCGACGATCACCCGCTTGACCTCGAACGCGGTGCGTTCCAGCAACTGCGCGTCCCGGGCCGGGGTGTTGGACGAGCCGCCCGACGTTGCGTCCATGGCCTCGATCTGCCCCGATTCGGTCATGGGCCGCCTGTCCTCCTGCTGTTCGTTGTGTGCCAAGACAACCTGGTCACCAGTGTGACGGCTGTGAAACACCACCAGGCCACTGGCCCTCCTGGTTGGTAAGCCGCGCGAGATCGGCGGGCGTGTCGACGTCGATCGACTCGCCGGGCAGTTCCGGTACGTCGACCACGTCCAACCTGCCCAACACCGAGAACAGCGAAACCCCGGCCGGCTCGACCGGCAGCGCCGCCCGCAACGTCTCGGTCCGCCACACGCCGATCAGCCACTGTTTCCGCCCGGTGCCGTCACACAGCACGGCACCATCGGCCAGATGCGCGGCGCGCAGCCGATCGATCGTGCCCACCGTGATGCCGGCAAGATCGGTGGCCAGTACGACCACCACGGCCGCGTCGACCTCCGCCAGTCCGGTGGCCAACGCGGCGACCGGACCACCGCCGGGTGGCTCCTCACGGGTCCAGCGCACCGGCCGTTCGGTCGCCGCAGCGGGTCCGACCACCACTACCCGATCGGCGCCGGCCACGGCGGCCAGCGCACGGTCGAGCAGGGTCCGCCCGGCCACCTCGATGGCCGGCTTGTGCCGGCCGCCGAGCCGACTCCCCCGGCCACCGGCCAGCAACACCGCCTGCCACACAACGCCAACCGTACCTACAACACCCTGGTGGCGTAGGGCATGATCTCGCCGTACCGCACCGACGTGACGCGGACCGGGTAGCCCGTCGAATATGCCTCGATCATCTGGCCGTTGCCGATGTAGAGCGTGACGTGGTGGATGCCGCTCTCCGCGCCGTTGGACGTGTAGAACAGCATGTCGCCCGGCTGAATCTGGGATATCGGCACGTGCCGGCCCGCCGGGTACTGGTAGCCGGTGTAGTGCCCGAGCTGGATGCCGGCGCCCGCGAAGGCATAGACCATCAGCCCGGAGCAGTCGAAGCCGAACCGGCCGAAGGCCCACGTCGGTCCGCTCGCGCTGCCGCCGCCCCACGCATACATGATGCCGAGCGCGGACAACGCCCGCCGGATCACGATCCCGACCGAACCCGGGGCGGCAACGGAGATGACCCCACCGCCGCCACCGCCACCGCCGCTGTGCCGGCCGCGGGTGGCGGCCGCTGCCGCCGCCGCGTCCGCGGCCTGCTTCTGGGCCAGCCAGTTCTGGTACTGCTGGCGCTGCGACTGGAGACCCGCGACGTCGGCCTGTGCCGCGCTGAGCTGCTGTTCCAGCGTGGCCTGGTTGGCCTGTAGCCGGACCGTTTGCGCGGCCTCACTGCCCGCGGCGGCCTGCGCGGCGGCGATCGCGGTGTCAGCCGCTCGTTTCGCCGCCACCGCGGCGGCCTGCTTGGCCTGTGCCGCGTTCAGTGCGGCGCGGGCCACCGAGTCGGCATTGGCCTTCTCGATCCGGGCCTGCTGCATCTGGTCGAGGATGTTCAGCTCGGAACCGCTGATCTCGTTGAGCAGCAGCTGCCGTTCCAGCAGGTCCTTCGTGCTGGTCGCGGCGAAGTAGGCGGCAACGGAGCCGAGTTCGGCCCCCTGCTCGAAACTGCCGGCGGCGAAGCGGTCCACCTGGCCGCGCAGCTGGTCGATGGCCCTGCCGGCCGCGGTCGCCGCGATCTGCGCCCCGGCCGCGTTCTGCTGTGCCGCCGCGGCCGCGTCCTGCGCGGCCTGCAGGTCGACCAGGGCCTTGTTGGCGTCCTCCTGTTTGAGCTCCACCTCGTCCTGAAGGTGTTGCAGGTCCGCCTGGGCGGCGGTGAGCCGGCTGGTGAGCGCGCCGACCTGACCCGCCTTCGCGTTGGCCTGGGCCTGCGCCGCCCTGATGGCCGAGTCGCTCGGGTTGGGCGGCGGCGGTGGCGCTGCCGCGACCGGTCCCGCGACCAACAGGGGCAGCACCATGGCGACCAGCACCGCGACCGCGGCCGACCGGTACGACGATCCAGCAGCCACGACCTTCACCTCCCGCTCTGCCCGCCCGTGGCGCTCCACCGATCGGCGCAGTGCGATCCGCTGAAGGATGGCATGTGGGCAGCCGGGCCCACTGTGCCACTTCTACCTCTGTTGTTGCCACACGTACCAGCGAAAACTCCCTCATCGTCAACCACACGAGCACCAAATCTGACCGCAGAGTGATCGAATCGACTACCAATCGCTACCAGTTCACCCGATTGTGCACAGTGCGGATCGACCCCACTCCCGGGGTCGATCCGCGACCGCCGGGTCACCCCGTCATGAACTCCAGCCGGTTACCGACCGCGTCCTCGGTGTGGAACCGCCGCACGCCCGGCACCTCGGCCGGATCGGCCCACCGCACCGGACAGCCCGCCGCCGTCAGCGCCTCGGCTACTTCGTCGACGTCGGCCACGAACGCGGGGTGCGCCTTGGCCGCCGGACGGAAGTCGGCATCGGCGCCGACATGTAGTTCGCCCGCGCCCGGCACCTGGAACCAGCACCCGCCACGCACCGCGAGCAGTGGTGGTTTCGGCAGTTCCGCCCAGCCGAGCACGCCGGTGTAGAACGCGCGCTGTTGATCTTCAGCACCCTTCGGACACATGACCTGCACGTGATGGATCATCGCGACCACCTCCGTCACCCAGTCTTGCGAGTTCTTACAGGACAAGCGTACTGTTAAGCGCAAGGGGGCTGGCCGGCGCCGCCACGGCTGATGCGCGAGACTCGGCCCCGAACCGGACTGACCGACACACCGGAGTACGACGTGACCTCAACGACGAGCAAGGACAGCTTCGGTGCCCGCGGCACGCTCAGCGTCGGCGACGCCTCCTACGAGGTGTTCCGGCTGGGCGCGGTCGACGGCGCGCAGCGCCTGCCCTACAGCCTGAAGATCCTGCTGGAGAACCTGCTGCGCACCGAGGACGGCGTGAACATCACCGCCGACCACGTGCGGGCGCTGGCCGGCTGGGATCCGGGCGCGCAGCCGTCGACCGAGATCCAGTTCACCCCCGGCCGGGTGGTCATGCAGGACTTCACCGGCGTGCCGTGCGTCGTGGACCTGGCCACCATGCGCGAGGCCGTTGCCGAACTGGGCGGTGACCCGGACAAGGTCAACCCGCTCGCGCCGGCCGAGTTGGTGATCGACCACTCGGTGATCGCGGACGTGTTCGGCCGGGCGGACGCGTTCGAGCGCAACGTCGACCTGGAGTACGAGCGCAACCGCGAGCGCTACCAGTTCCTGCGTTGGGGCCAGACCGCGTTCGACGAGTTCAAGGTCGTGCCGCCGGGCACCGGCATCGTGCACCAGGTCAACATCGAGCACCTGGCCCGCGTCGTGATGACCCGCAACGGCCAGGCATATCCGGACACGCTGGTCGGCACCGACAGCCACACCACCATGGTCAACGGCCTTGGGGTGCTGGGCTGGGGCGTCGGCGGTATCGAGGCCGAGGCCGCCATGCTCGGCCAGCCGGTGTCGATGCTCATCCCCCGGGTCGTCGGCTTCAAGCTGCACGGCGAACTGCCCGCCGGCGCCACCGCGACCGACCTGGTGCTGACCATCACCGAGATGCTGCGCAAGCACGGCGTGGTCGGCAAGTTCGTGGAGTTCTACGGCTCCGGCGTGTCGGCCGTGCCGCTGGCCAACCGGGCCACCATCGGCAACATGAGCCCGGAGTTCGGCTCGACGTGCGCGATCTTCCCGGTCGACGCGGAGACCATCGAGTACCTGAAGTTCACCGGCCGCGACGCCGACCAGGTAGCGCTCGTCGAGACCTACGCCAAAGAACAAGGACTCTGGCACGACCCGGCCGTCGAGCCGCACTTCTCGGAGACCCTGGAACTGGACCTGGCCGGCGTGGTCCCGTCCATCGCGGGCCCGAAGCGCCCGCAGGACAGGATCGCGCTGTCCGACGCGAAGCACGCCTTCCGCACCGTGCTGGGCAACTACGCCAAGGAGGACAAGGTCGACGAGGCCTCCCAGGAGTCCTTCCCGGCCAGCGACTCACCGGCCTATTCCGCGGCCAACGGCTCCGGCGGCCGCCCCAGCCGCCCGACGACGGTCACGCTCGATGGCAACACGTTCGAACTGGACCACGGCGCGGTCGCCATCGCCGCGATCACGTCCTGCACCAACACGTCCAACCCGACGGTGATGATCGGCGCCGCACTACTGGCCAAGAAGGCGGTGGAGCGCGGCCTGAACCGCAAGCCGTGGGTGAAGACCACGCTGGCGCCCGGGTCCAAAGTGGTCATGGACTACTACGAGCGGTCCGGTTTGCTGCCCTACCTGGAGAAACTCGGTTTCAACCTGGTCGGCTACGGCTGCACCACGTGCATCGGCAACTCCGGGCCGTTGCAGGACGAGATCTCGGCCGCCGTGAACGAGGCCGACCTCGCGGTGGTGTCGGTCCTGTCCGGCAACCGCAACTTCGAGGGCCGGATCAACCCCGACGTGAAGATGAACTACCTGGCCAGCCCACCGCTGGTGGTCGCGTACGCGCTGGCAGGCTCGATGGACGTGGACATCACAACGGAACCGCTCGGCACGGACACGGACGGCAAGCCGGTGTACCTGTCGGAGATCTGGCCCGCGCCACAGGAGATCCAGGACGTGATCGCGTCGGCGATCTCGTCGGACATGTTCAGCGCCGACTACGCGGACGTCTTCGCGGGCGACGACCGCTGGCGCGCGCTACCGACCCCCACCGGCCGAGTCTTCGAGTGGGACACCAAGTCGACGTACGTGCGCAAGCCCCCGTACTTCGAGAACATGGGCGCCAAACCGGACCCGGTCACCGACATCGAGGGCGCCCGAGCGCTGGCCGTACTCGGCGACTCGGTCACCACCGACCACATCTCCCCAGCGGGCTCCATCAAGCAGGACTCCCCCGCCGGCAGGTACCTGACCGAACACGGCGTGGAACGCCGAGACTTCAACTCGTACGGTTCCCGACGCGGCAACCACGAGGTGATGATCCGCGGCACGTTCGCCAACATCCGGCTACGAAACCTGCTGCTCGACGATGTCCAGGGCGGCTTCACCCGCAACTTCCTGGCAGGCGGCGAACAAACGACCATCTACGACGCGTCGGTGGCCTATATCGAGGCAGGCGTGCCGCTGGTTGTGTTGGCGGGCAAGGAATACGGTTCCGGCTCGTCCCGAGACTGGGCCGCCAAGGGCACGTCACTGCTGGGCGTACGAGCGGTAATAGCCGAGTCGTTCGAACGAATCCACCGCTCGAACCTGATCGGTATGGGCGTTCTCCCGCTCCAGTTCCCCGACGGCGAGACCGCCACCAGCCTGGGCCTGACCGGCGAGGAAACCTTCGACATCAAGGGAATCACCGAACTGAACAACGGTAAGACCCCCCACGCGGTCCGAGTCACCGCCACCGGCGGCGCCGGCGCCCCGGTCGAGTTCGACGCGGTGGTCCGAATCGACACCCCCGGCGAGGCCGACTACTACCGCGACGGCGGGATCATGCAGTACGTCCTACGCAAGATGCTCCGCGCCTGACTCTCGCACAAACAAAGATGGCCCGGGCTGATCAGCCCGGGCCATCGGCGGTTGTCGCGTCGGTTACGTCTCATGATCATCTCGTGAACACGGTGAGCACCGTGGTGATCAGAAGAGCGCTGACGCCGATCAGCGCGAGGAAAGCGGCTCCGGCCGAGCTGACCAACGGAGCGATCATCGCCATCATCCCGCGCAACATCTTGGCCAACACCACGATGATGGCCACCGCGACCAGAACCGCGATCACCAGGAACGAACTCGTGCCCTGTCCGGTAGGCGCGGCCGCGACGATCTGCGAGTGCGCCGGGGACCAGGTGCTCACCGGGAGTAGTTGTAGCATCAGCATGGTCATGACAGCTCCTGACGTAGCGGTAGGACGCGGTAAGGGCTGTTGTGCAAGGCAGGCGCCCCTGGTTCACGGCCGGGGGCGTCCGCTCTGCGGCGGGAGTAGGTCGATCACTTCACCTCCAGATACTGAAATTTCAGTGAATCTGCTGGTCGTCGACTGTCTTCAGAGTAAGCTTCAGTTGAGTCTGTAGGCAAGACTGTTTCGCGCCGTGGCAACATCTTGTCCTGGAATCCGACACCCATGGCCAGGCCGCTACAGTCTTGCTAGTTGCGTCGGGTTGCCGCAGCTCAATGACGGGTGGCGGCACCGACGGTCGTGCGGTATATTACGAGTGTTCAGTGACTTAACTGAAGTTAACTTGAAGGGGCCACCACACCGTGGAGCCAGCTGAAGACCCACAGACCGCGCTGGCACGGCGCCTCAGGGGGCTGCGCAAGGAACGGGGGATCACGCAGGGGCAGCTTGCCGAGGCGCTGGGTCGTGGCAAGCAGCTGAGCAACGCGTTGATCTCGTCCTGGGAGAAGCTGAATGCCCCGGTGTCACCACCGGTACACCACCTGGAGGCCTATGCGCTCTTCTTCGCGACGGAGCGATCCGTCCAACGTGGACTCCCGGATCCCACCGACCTCACCCCGGCCGAACGGGCCACCCGCGACCAACTGTTGGACGAACTCACCACACTGCGCGAAACCGTGACAACCGGTACGCCGACCACTGAGGCCGCGGTAACCGATCCGACCGAGGAGAGCCTGTGGCGTTTCCCGGTCGATCAGGACATCACGATCGTCTGCGCGCCCCTGCCCGACACCGAACTCGTCGGGGCGTCGTACACCGACCCGGACGACCCCGACTACGTCCGGCTGTCCCGTTTCGCCGACCTGGACGCCCTGATCGAACTGCACGGCTACGTCCGGGCTGTCAACCCGGAGAACAAGGTCAAGTACCGGACATCGAACGATATGCGGGGCAATGACTACACCGCGCACCTGGTGCTGATCGGCGGTGTCGACTGGAACGAGGCAACGCGCGACATGTTCCGGCGGGTCCGGATCCCGGTGAGCCAGACAACCCGCGAGGACGCCGACGACTACGGCGAGTTCGCAGTTCAGGAGAACGGGAAGAAGCGGTCGTTCAAGCCGACATTGGTGAAGGACGGCGAGCACCGGGTCTTGATGGAGGACGTGGCGCACCTCTACCACGGTCGCAACCCGTACAACAGGAAACGCACGGTGACGTTTCTCAATGGTATGTTCAGTCGAGGGACCTACGGAGTTGTGCGGGCGCTCACCGACGCCAGGTTCCGGGACCGGAACGAGGCGTACCTCCGAGAGCGTTTCGGCAGGTCCGATGCCTTCTCCATGTTGACTCGGGTGCCCATCGTGAACGGCAGGGTGGTCACGCCCGACTGGACCGTTGCGAGCAACCGCCTACACGAGTGGCCGGGGGGTGGGAGTGCGGGAAGCCAGGAATCGGTCGGAAACGCCAATCCCGACATCCTCACTCAATCACCGAGGCTCGCATCTGGAACTGCTGCGATCAAACACGCTTGACCCACCCGGCGTGGCCGCCGTGGACGCGATCATCGTGCCCATCTCACACCCGGTCGGCAGCCTGCACACCGCCATCGCGCTCGCGATCGAACTGAAGTGCCCGTTGGTGGCGCTCTGCAGCCAACAGGCGTCGGCAGAGGAGGCCCTGCGACTCGTTCACGATACCGGCGCCGCACTGGTCGCCATCAATACCGAAGAAATGCCCGCCGAGCTGCTACCGCGGTTCGCCACATCGGAACTGCTGAGCGGCACCAGATTCGCCTATCCTCGGGACACCAGCACCAAACGCAATCTGGGGCTGTTACTTGCCAGCTTGCTGGGTTGGCGACGGATCGTCTTTCTGGACGACGATATCGTGGTGCCGACCCCCGGCGATCTCGGCCGCGCCGCATATCTGCTCGACCGCCATGCGGCGGTCGGACTGTCGATCGGAGATTTCCCCGACAATTCCGTGGTCTGCCACGCGAACCGGGCGACCGGTGGCGATCAGGACACCTTCATCGGCGGCGGCGCACTTGTCGTTGACACCGCATCGAGACTGGCATTCTTCCCGGACAT
Organism: Pseudonocardiaceae bacterium; assembly: GCA_036503065.1. Taxonomy (GTDB): domain Bacteria; phylum Actinomycetota; class Actinomycetes; order Mycobacteriales; family Pseudonocardiaceae; genus DATEPR01. Next base: position 17,225 of record DASXXM010000059.1, read on the forward strand.
CTATAATGAAGACTGGTTCTTTCTACTGGATGACGAACGGCTTTGTTCGGCCACGATGATCGGCTCGGCCGAACAATCCCCGTACGACCCTTATGCCAGTACGGATCGGGCCACGGCCGAAGAATTCGGCGACTGCCTCGCGGAGGGTGTGTTCCGGTTACTCGACCGAAAACTCGGTATCAGTGACGCGACGCTCGACCACTGGCGGGAATTTCTTGGTCTCCGGTCGACCTTCATCGACGAGTTGATCGATCGGATCCGACTGACGGACAAACCGGTCTACGAGAAGGACCGAATAGCCGCCGCGCTGACCGCCGCCCGTAACCGAAGTGGACAGATCGAACCAGCGCTCTGCGTCGCCTACCTGCAGGCATGGCTCGAGGACCGCGGCCTCTGGCGACGCCATGTCGCCGACCGACTCGATCAGTTCGGAGTACCCGGCGGCGCCAAGGTGAGCAAGGTCCTGTCCGGGCTCGGCTTGCTGGAATGCAGCTCCTTGACCATTACGTGACACCGTTCCAGCTCGGCGGTCAAACAGCCGTCCTCATTCGTGGCATACGGCATGCAAGTCACTTCTCCGTGACCCCAGTCCCGATATTCGAGGTCGCGATACAGCCGCGCGGCATTGTCGTTGTCGACCCGCACCGCCAATGCGATCCGCTCGCATCCAGCTTCGATCAGGTGATCCTCGACCGCCTTGATGAGCTTCGTCCCGATGCCCTGGTTGCGGAATGCCGGCAGCACCTCGAGATGGGTCAGCAACGGCACGGAAGGCAGATGTTGCCGAATAAGAAATTCTTCGGCAGCCTCGAGCCACAGGTAGACATCACCAACCGGCTTGTCGCCCCGCCAGGCGATGAACAGCACACCGCGATCGTTCTTCTGCCATTCGTACCGCTCGGCGAAGAACTCCTCACTGCCCATCGCCCGATACAACGGCATCATGTCGGCGTAACACGCCTGCCGGATGTCGACGTCCATCGGACCCATACCTTGTAGTCGGGAATTACCAGGTGGATGTTAGCCTAACAGGGCCCAAAGACAAACAGGCCGGCGACCCCCAACAGAGCGCACTACGTCGGGTTGAACTCAAGAAACAGCGCACGCAGAGATGCGTGAGGGTACCAACCGGTCTCGGATGGCGCGTGTGAGGTGGGCTGGCGGCAGGTCAGGACCGACTTGGCGAATGTTCAGTCGCGACACTGAAGTCAACCGAAGGGGCGCGGAGTTGTGTAGCCGATCGAGGAACCGGCCGTGGCGCTGGCAAGGCGCCTCCGGGAGCTGGGAGAACCCGACCAATCCGACGCCACCGCCGACCCGCCACCTGGAGTCGCACGCGCTGTTCTTCGCCACTGAGCGTTCAGTGGACCGGAGCTCACCACTGCGGAACGTGATGAACGGGACGAACTGCTCGACGAACTCAAGGAACTCCGCAATGTCGCGCTGTACGGCGAGCCTGAGGAAGACCACGAGCAGGCCCCGACGATCGGCTACAGCAGTTGGCGGTTCCCGTTCGACCAGAACGTCACGATGGTCGTCGCCCCCGTGCCGGACGATGAACTCGCCAAAATGCCCCATACCGACTCCGCCGACCCGGACCAGGTCCGACTCTGTCGCTACAGCGATCTCGCGGACGACCTTGGCGCCTTCGTGGTACAGGAGAACGGCAAGGAGCGGTCCTTTGAACCCACGCTCATCCGGGATGACGATCGCCGTATCCTGACCCGGGAAATCGCCCATTTCTATCGCAGTCCCAACCCATTCAACCACAAACGCACGGTAACCGTGCTCAACGCCATGTTCAGTCGCGGAACATTCGGAGCGGTCCGGGCACTCACCGACACCCGGTTCCGCGATCGGAAACGAGGAATATGTCCAGGAACGTTTCGCCGGGTCCGACACCTTTTCCATACTGACCCAGGTGGGCGTCGCCAGGGGCCGAGTACTCACCCCGGACTGGACCAATTCAGTCACGCGACCGCACGAATGGCCAAGCACCGGTTCCGAAGGAGAGCCGGCGTACCGGTAAATCCAGCGCATCCGGACCGCTCCCGGAGACGCCACGATTCACACTGGCCGGACAGCATCGGTGCCGGCCGCACGCTGGGTTGATGGGCCGGCAGCGCATCGTCTCCTGGACGACGATGTCGAGGTCCTGAATCCGCATGATCTCCTGCGTACGTCACAGCAACTCGACCAGTATGCGGCGGCCGGTCTCTCTATCCGGGACTTCCCGAACAATTCGGTCGTGCCCCGCTCATCGGGAAACCGGCGGCCCGCAGCGGCCTTGGGCCGGGCCAGGCACGAGGAATTCGGCGACTGCCTGGCCGAATTGACTGCCGACTCCGGCAAGGACGTTCGGCAGGCTGATTTGTACTTCTGGGCAGATTATCTCCGTGGTCGACTGAACTTTGTCGGCCGCGTCGCCAATCCGCGTAGCCGAGTCGGTGGTACCGAAGCGGGAAAGTCGCGAGTGCCCAGCCGGACCGACCACGACGTCGGCGAGTCGGCATGCCGCTCGGCACGTCGGGTGTGAATCTCAAATGTCGGTGGACGGTCCGCTGATGTCGGACCGGTCTGGTACCTCTTGGTGCGTGACGTCAGGCCATGCGGTGTTCGACACGGCTCTGGGCCCCTGCGGCATCGGGTGGACGGCGCTGGGGGTGCGGACCGTGCAACTGCCGGAAGGCAGCGCGGAACAGACCGCCGCGCGGCTGCAACGTTGGTATCCCGAGCTGCCGGCCGCTGTACCGCCGGCCACGATCGCTGCTGTGATCAACGACATTCGCGCGCTGTTGGACGGCGTCGCGGTGGACCTGTCGCGGGTCGAACTCGACCTGGACGGGGTGCCCGAGTTCGACGCTCGGGTCTATCTGGCGGCGCGGGCGGTGTTGCCCGGCGAGATGGTGACCTATGGCGAACTGGCCAAGCGTTTGGGGCAGCCGGGCGCGGCTCGGGCGGTTGGGCGGGCGTTGGGGCGGAACCCGGTGCCGATTGTCGTGCCCTGTCATCGGGTGGTGGCGGCGGGCGGGCGGACCGGTGGGTTCTCGGCGGGCGGCGGTGTGTCGACCAAGATGCGGATGCTGGCGATCGAGGGCGCGACCTTGTTCTAGCGCAACGCGGCGGTCGGCCATGTCTCGCGGCGGTAGGCGCTGTCCCAGAACAGCCATTCGTACTCCGTCGCCCTGGTGAACGCGGCCAGCATCCGGGCGACGGTCTGGTCGTCGGCTCGTGCCGCGGCTCGGTCTACGGCGTCGCGGCAGGTCAGGACCGACTTGGCGAACTCGTCGTCCGCGTAGGTGGCGATCCAGGCCAGGTAGAGGTGGTCGGCGCCGGGGCGCTGGCCGGCCAGGATCTCGGTGCCGACGTGCTGGTACACCCAGAAACACGGGAGCAGGGCGGCGACCAGTTCGGCGTAGCCGCCGGTCTGCGCGACGGCCAGCAGGTAGGACGTGTAGGCGAGGCACGTCGGCGAGGTTTCGATGGCCTGTTGGTCTGCCGCTGTCATGCCGAAGCGCTCGAAGTAGCCGTCGTGTAGGGCGTGTTCCACCACGATCGACTCCCGTGCCGCGTCGGCTAAGAAGGCGACGTCCTGGGTGGACTCCGCGCGCACCGCGGCCGATGCCAGCGCCCGCGCGAAACCGACCAGGTAGCGGGCATCCTGTACCAGGTAGAACTGGAATCGTTGCGGGGCAAGCGATCCGTCGGCTAGTTCGCGGTTGAACGGCAGCTCGGTCATGGCGGCCATCAGCTTCGCGGTGTGCTGCCACGCGGTGTCACAGAATCCGGTCACCCGGCCATCATGCCCGGTCACCCGTTGACGCCGGTGGCGCCGTCGGTCAGTTCGCGGAGGATGTCGGCGTGGCCTACGTGTCGGGCGGTCTCCTCGATCATGTGGGCATAAATCCAACGCAGTGACACCCGTCCCAGTCGCGCGTGTGGTACTGCGTGGTCCAGTGGGAGGCCGGCCGCGATTCGGCGGGACTGGGCACACGCCTCGTCGTAGTCCGCGATCAGCTCGTCGACCGTCTCATCCGGATCGACCTGGAAACTGGCGTCGCCGGCATCGGAGTCGGCACCGATTTCCTCTGGGCTGCGCCTGCCGAGCACCCGCTGAAACCATTCGCGCTCTACCGCGGCCAAGTCCTTGACCAACCCGGCCAGTGTGGTGCCGGTCGGTACGATCCCGCGCCGCGTGTCCGCATCGGACAGGCCCTCGACCTTGCGGCAGAGCACGGCCCGGTGCAGGTCGAGGAAGGCGGCCAGCACCTCGCGCTCGGTGCCCGCGCTCACCAGTTCGTCCGGCGCCAACGGCGGCTGCGTCATGGCGTCAAGGTAGCCGCCGCGGCCGAGACAGCCCTGGCACGCCTGGTCACGCGGACGTCGAAAATTGGTGTCGATTGAGCTACGAATTAGGCCGAACGGGCGAATCATCGGCCGAGTTCGAACTTTTCTCGGTGAGCACTCCGGCCGCCTGCTGACACCACCTGAAACCGGTCTCACCGACCGATCGCCGCACTGCCCATCGACTGTCTACAGCAGACTGTCCAGATCAGACGAACGAAGCTCGTGCGGTCGGACTGACCAGCGTTCTCGAGGTGTCGACAAATACGGGTCGCCAATCGAAACGGTGTCCGGCACATATCGCCGAGGCGTTGTTTCACGTTCGGTGTGGACCGTCGCCGGTGTTACCAGAGCCCTGATCGAAATGGTCTCTATGCCGAGTTTCAGGGAAACCGGCGGCTGGTCAATTACTGGACACTCCCGGCCGGACCGTGACACGATACAGGCCCGAATCGCGCCGGATTGGAGGTCTTCGCGTGTCCATCGGGTCCGGCGAGCTGGCAAGTGAACTGAAGACGTTGCGCAAGGGCCGCGGTTTGCAGGCACCACGACTCGCCGATCAGGTTGGTCCGATGTTGCGGGCGTTGTGTGGTATCGGCGAAAACGAGAGTGCCGCGTCGATTCGGGAAAAACTCACCAGGCAGCTCCTTATTCTCGCCAGTGGCCTACCGGAGGACCTGCGGCACGTCGTGACGACCGCGCTGGCACTACAGCCCGACGTGCAGCACCAGTTCCTGCGCGAACGCGTGCAGTCGCTGGCCGAGCAGCAGCGGCGGGACGTGCGGACCATCCGCAGGCGGATGGACGAGGGATTCGAACTGCTCGCCGAAATCGCGGCTCGGCCGGTCGAGGATCAGCCGCAGGGCACCGCGCGCGGTTGGTACGTCGAGCGGATCGAGGCGATCATGCGCCTGGACAAAACGACGCCCGAGACCTACGAACGGCGCCGGATCGTGTCCGAAGCCGACGGCCTCGACATGCTGCAGCCGACCCAGACGCAGCCAAGGAACCCCGCGGACCCCGAACACGATCTGAATGTCGAGGCGCACTTCGGCGTAAGGCTGCTGGGCAAGCGCAAGGTGACCGGAAGCCGGTTCGCGTTCCACCTCGGCCTGCCCGAGCCCCTCAGCATCGGCCAGAAACACGAATACGGCCTGATCATCCGGGTGCCGCCCAGCCAGCCGATGCAGCCGCACTACGTCATGTTTCCCGAACGACGCTGCGACGAGTTCGAACTGCGGATCAGATTCGATCTCGACCGGCTGCCGAACCAGATCTGGCGGGTCGAAGAGGTGTTCCACCGGGACGTCGACGACAACCAGCCGAGCGCGAACCTGTTGACCATCGACGGAGTCGGCGAGGTGCACCTGTCGTTCCGAAACCTGCTTCCCGGGCATGGTTACGGCGCGCAGTGGATTACGGACTGAACTGACATCCCGGGCCACCCGAACGGTTGACCGTGGGTGTCCCGGTTGCCTCCGCGGCCGGTACCGCCGATAGTGGGGTCGGCGTCGTACCCCAACAGGAGCAACCACCACCATGCACATGCGGAGACCGGGCTGGCGCACGGTCGCCGTCGTGCTGGCGGGCGTGATGGCGGTATGCGTGGTTTCCGTCCGGCCGCACGATTCGTCGCTGCCCCGGCCGCCCGCGCCGCTGTCGCACGCGGGCGCGCTGGTCGGGGCGTCCATCACCGGCACGACGAGCGTTGCCCCGGCACCCGCCGGTCCGGTGACCTGCGCCGACTTGGTCGCCCAACTGCCGCTGCGGCGTCGCCTCGCGCAGTTGGTCATGGTCGGTCTCAACCCGACCAGTCCGGACGACGCGGTCCAGCTGGTGCGCAACGAGCAGGTCGGCGGGCTGTTCATCGGCGGGAACGACACGGTGTCGCTGCACAACGGCGAGATCGCCGCGGCCAGGGCGGCGGCCGCGCTTCCGCTGTTCGTGGCGATCGACGAGGAGGGCGGCCGGGTCCAGCGGATCCCGGGGCCCTACGGGCGGCTGCCCAGCGCGCGCACGATGGCCACCACGATGAGCACCGCCCAGGTGCGGGCGCTGGCGACCAGCCTCGGCAACGAACTGCGCGGACTCGGTGTCGATGTGGATCTCGCGCCGGACGCCGACGTGAGCGACCAGCCTGCGGACGCGGTGATCGGCGACCGGTCGTTCGGCAACGATCCGACGGTGGTCACCGAGTATGCCGGCGCGTTCGCGGCCGGCCTGCGCGCCGCCGGTGTGCTGCCGGTGTTCAAGCACTTCCCCGGCCACGGCCACGCCGTCGGCGACTCGCACACCGGTGCCGCGATCGACCCGCCGCTGTCCTCCCTGCTCGCCGATGACCTGGTGCCCTACCGGACGCTGCCGTCGGCAGGCCGCGGCGCTGTCATGGTCGGGCACCTCGAGGTGCCCGGGCTGACCGGCGGCGTGCCGGCGTCGCTGTCGCCGGCCGCGTACCAGTTGCTACGCACGACGTACCACTTCGGCGGCGTGACGTTCACCGACGATCTGGGCTCGATGATCGCCGTAACCGCGCACTACAGCCTCTCCGACTCGGCGCTGCTGGCGCTGCGGGCCGGCGCGGACGTGGCGCTGTGGACCACGGACAGCCAGCTCCCCCAGGTGCTGGACCGGCTGACCGCGGCCACCGCGAGCGGCGAACTCCCGATGGACCGGGTGAACCAGGCCGCGACACGGGTCCTGACCGCGAAAGGCGCCTGCTGACGTCCGTCTTCCGGGCCGGCTCGCGCGCCGACCCGGAAGACCGTGCGATCAGCCGAAGAACAGGGTGAACAGCAGCGTCCAGATGCCGTGTGGCTCCATGGTTTCACCTCCTCGTCGACAATTCGGGATGCGCTGCCCATGCCCTAACGGGCCAGAGCAGCGAGCTGAACGCCGAGGAAGATGCCGACCACAATGCCGCCGAGTAGGCAGAGAATGCCCATTCGAACGATGGCTGACAGGGCGAGGAATAATTTCACGGTCAGCACCCCAATGCTATTATGGCCGGGATCAATTCCTGACGATGTCAGATTGCCCGAGCAGCATGGGGTGGCGGAAGACGTTTCCAGTCGCGTACCTCGCTGGAAACAGGAAACCTGATCGGTCGTCGACCAGGGTGCGCGCGAATACCCGGATGACGTCCCGACCTGACCTCAGCGGCCAGGTCGGGACGGTGTGTCAGCCTGCGGCGCGAGCCAGCGACACGGCGAACCTACCGGCCGGGTCAGTGAGCCACCTGGTCAGTTCGAAGCCGGCCTCGGCCAGTTCCGTCTCGACACGGGTCCGGGTGAACTTGGCCGAGACCTCGGTGTGCAGTTCCTCACCGGCGGCAAAGGTCACGTCCAGGTCCAGGCCGGCCAACCGAACCCGCATCGCCCTTGTCGCGCGCAGGCGCATTTCGATCCATTCGGCCTCGGCATCCCACAGTGCCACGTGCTCGAAAGCCTCGACGTCGAAATCGCCGTTCAATTCCCGATTGAGCACGCGCAGCACGTTCCGGTTGAATTCGGCGGTCACCCCGGCGCTGTCGTCGTAGGCCCGAACCAGCACGGCCGGATCCTTGACCAGGTCGGTGCCGAGCAGTAGCCACTCCCCCTCGAACAACACCGACCGCACCGATGCCAGGAACTTGGCGCGTTCTCCGGGGACCAGATTACCTATCGTGCCGCCCAGGAAGGCGACCAGGCGCGGCCGGTCACCCGGCAACAGATCCAGGTGTTCGGTGAAATCGCCGACCACCCCGTGCAC
>DASXXM010000060.1:0-6560 GCA_036503065.1 Pseudonocardiaceae bacterium
GGCGGCCAGCGGCAACCTGGACGTGACCCGGCGCAACCCGAGCATGTTCGAGCCGGTGCACGGCAGCGCGCCGGACATCAGCGGCCGCAGGCTGGCCGACCCGACCGCGGCCGTGCTGTCGGTCGCGCTGCTGCTCGACCACCTCGGCCAGCACGAGGCGGCCCGCCGGATCGAGGCGTCCGTCGCGTTCGACCTGGCAACGCGGGACCAGGCGTCGCCCGGCACCACCGAGTTGATCGGCGACCGGCTGGCGGCACTCGTGTCGTCCAACGCGTCCCGTTCGACTCTGTAGTGCCGTTTCCCGGATCGTGGCGCGCCCGTCGTGTCCACGATCCGGGACAATCGGCTCGTAAGGTGGACTCGCGCTGTGTTGATATGGCACCATCCACGGCATGGCTCACCTTGTGGTGATGATTATCGATGAGCGCGCCGAGTAGCTGACTCCAGCACCGGCGCGCCGACCTCTCGCATCCTGCGGGGGGTCTTTTTGTTTGCCACCAAGGGTTCCCGCTCACCGAGGAGAGAAGTCCCGTGCCGACGCCGCACTCCCGCACCGCTCCCGCCGACACCCCGCTCGGCGACAGCTTCCACGTCTACGACACCACCCTGCGGGACGGCGCCCAGCGCGAGGGCATCACCTACTCGGCCACGGACAAGCTCGCCGTGGCCCGCCTGCTGGACGAGGTCGGCGTCGGCTTCATCGAGGGCGGCTGGCCGGGGGCGCTGCCCACGGACACCGAGTTCTTCGCCAGGGCGGCGGCCGGCGAGCTGACCCTGCGCCACGCGGCCCTGGTCGCCTTCGGCTCGACCCGGCGGGCGGGGCTCAAGGTCGAGGAGGACCCGCAGGTCAAGGCGCTGCTGGACGCCCAGGCACCGGTGGTCACCCTGGTCGCGAAGTCCGACCGCCGGCACATCGAACGCGCGCTGCGCACGGATGTGGCCCAGGCCTGCGCGATGGTGTTCGACACCGTCCGCCACCTGGTTGCCAACGGCCGCAGGGTGTTCCTGGACGCGGAGCACTTCTTCGACGGCTACGCCTACGACCCGGACTGCGCCCTGCGGGTGCTGACGTCCGCCGTGGACGGTGGCGCGGACGTGGTCGTGCTGTGCGACACCAACGGCGGCCAGCTCCCGATGGGTCTCGCCGAGACGGTGGCGGAAGTGGCTGCCCGCACCGGTTTCCGACTCGGCATCCACTGCCAGGACGACACGTCCTGTGCCGTGGCCAACTCGGTGGCCGCCGTGCGGGCAGGCGCCACCCACGTCCAGTGCACCGCGAACGGCTACGGGGAACGCGCCGGCAACGCGGACCTGTTCGCGGTGCTGGGAAATCTGGTGACCAAGCTCGACATGCCGGTGCTGCCACCGGGAGCCCTTGCCGAGCTGTCCCGCGTCTCCCATGCCGTTGCCGAGATCGCGAACATCGCTCCGAACGCCCACCAGGCATACGTCGGGCAGTCGGCCTTCGCCCACAAGGCGGGCCTGCACGCGAGCGCGATCAAAGTGGACCCGGAGTTGTACAACCACATCGATCCGGCCGTCGTCGGCAACGACATGCGGGTACTGGTCACCGAAATGGCCGGCCGGGCCAGCATCGAGCTCAAGGGACGGGAGCTCGGTGTCGACCTGGCCGGCCGACCGGACGCGCTGACCAGCGCGGTCGCGAAGGTGAAGGAGCTGGAGGCGCGCGGCTGGTCGTTCGAGGCGGCCGACGCGTCGCTGGAACTGTTGCTGCGCAACGTGGTCGACGACACGGACCAGGCAGAGCACGCGCCGTTCGCGTTGGAGAGCTACCGGGTCATCCTGGACCATGCCGACGACGGTGACGTGATGTCCGAGGCCACGGTAAAGGTGCGGGTGGCGGGCCAGCGGGTGATCGCCACCGCGGAGGGCAACGGGCCGGTGCATGCGCTGGACGCCGCGCTGCGACAGGCCCTCGGCCCACACCTGTCCTGGATGGACAGTGTCAGCCTTGCCGACTACAAGGTGCGCATACTGACCAATTCGCACGGCACGGACGCGGTGACCCGGGTACTGGTCGAGTCGACCGACGGCGAGCGGGAGTGGACCACGGTCGGCGTGCACGGCAACATCGTCGAGGCGAGTTGGCTGGCGCTGTGCGACGCGTTGGTACACAAGGCGATGCGGGTTCGTACCACACCGGTCGGGTAGCCTTGCGGGATGGGGGCGAACCTGCGATACGTGGTAGGCGCGGCAGTCGGCATGGTGCTCCTGGCCGGCTGCTCGTCCAGCACCGACCCGATCAGTTCGTCCAAGACCGTGATCTGCGGGAAGGCGCTGGCCGTCGTGGTCGGATCCGAGGTCGGTGACGACGCCCAGCGCCGCCTCCAGCAGGCCAAACAGGCCGCGACCGCACTCAAAGCGCTGGCCGACCAGACCCAGGACGCCTCCCTGGCGACCGCGCTGCGCAACGCCGCCTCGACCGCGGGAGACGCGACGACGCACGACTGGAGCCCCACCCAACTGAAGGCGTGGGTTACCCAGGAACAGGCCAGGTTCAACGCACTGCGCAAGGCGTGCGGCTAGATATTCGAATGCCGTCCGACACGGCTCGGTGAATCATCCCGGTATGACGAACATCCTGGGCATCGGCGGCAATCGGCTGGTCTGGGCGGACCTGCCCGAGCAGGTCCGCACCGGGATCGAGGGCGTGCTCGGCGCGTCGGTGGTCGAGACCACCAGCGAACCGGGTGGGTTCTCGCCCGGTCTGGCGGCGCGGGTCGTCCTGGCGGACGGCCGCCGAATGTTCGTCAAGGCCGTCAATTCCGCGCGCAATGTCGAGTCGGTTGCGCTGCTGTCGAACGAGGCCCGAATTCTGACCGAGCTGGCCGATGTCGACCTGCGGCCACCGGTCGTGGTGCCCGCCTTGCGCGGGCAGTACGTCCACGGTGACTGGATCGCCCTGTTGATCACCGAGGTCGACGGCCGCACGCCGACGATCCCCTGGCGGAGCGCGGAACTGGACCGTGTCGTCGACGCGGTGCAGACGCTCGGCGAGTGCCTCACCCCGACGCCACTGGCCGCTGTCTCGATCACCGATGCCTGTGCCACGATCATGAACCAGTGGCGCACCCTGGTCGCCACCGAAGAAATCCCCACCGGTCTGCCACCCTGGGCGGCGGCCAACCTCAACCGGCTGGCCGAACTGGAGGCGGACTGGCCGGCCGCGGCGGCCGGAAACACGTTGCTGCACCTCGATCTGCGCGCGGACAACCTGCTGTTGGCCCAGGACCAGGTCTTCGTGGTCGACTGGCCGCATGCCTGTGTCGGCGCCGCCTGGGTGGACCTGCTGGTGATGCTGCCCAGCGTGATCATGCAGGGCGGCGACCCGGATCGCTGCTGGCGTCGCTACCCGGCCGGTTGCGACGTCGACGCCGATCGGGTGAACTCGTTCCTGGCCGCGCTGGCCGGTTTCCTTGCCGTGAGCGCGTTGCGGCCGCCGCCACCGGGGTTGCCCCGGTTGCGGGACTTCCAGCGGGCGCAGGGCGACGCGGCGCTGTCCTGGCTGCGCGAGCGCCTGACCCGGCCGCACTAGGATGATCGGGTGCGCATTGCCCGAATCGCTCAGCCGGATGGGTTCGCCTTCGTCGCCATCGACGGTGCTGGGACCGACCCGGCCGGCCTGCATGCCGTGGAGATCGCCGGGAACCAGGTCGCCGAACCGGAGTTCACCGGCCGCCGGTGGCCGCTGGCCGACGTGCGGCTGCTCGCGCCGATCCTGCCATCCAAGGTGGTCGGCGTCGGCAGGAACTACGCCGACCACGCCAGGGAGATGGGCGGCGACGCCCCGGCCGACCCGGTGATCTTCCTGAAGCCGTCCACCGCGATCATCGGGCCCAACGTGCCGATCGAGCTGCCACCCGGTTCGAACCGGGTGGACTTCGAGGGCGAACTGGCGGTGGTCGTCGGCGCGGTGTGCCGTGACGTGCCGGCCGCGAGGGCCAACAGCGTCATCCTCGGCTACACCGTGGCCAACGACGTGACCGCCCGCGACCAGCAGGCCGCGGACGGTCAGTGGACGCGGGCCAAGGGCTACGACACGTTCTGCCCGCTCGGCCCGTGGATCGAGACCGCCATCGACGCCTCGGACGTGCGGCTGCGCACCGTGCTGGACGGCGAGGTCCGGCAGGACTCCCGCACATCCCTGCTGCTGCACGACATCGGCGAACTGATCGAGTGGATCACCCGTGTGATGACCCTGCGGCCAGGTGACCTGATCCTCACCGGCACACCGGCCGGCGTCGGCCCGATGACAGCCGGTCAGACCGTGTCGGTGACCATCGACGGCATCGGCACGTTGGCCAATCCGGTCGTCAACCGCTGACGCGCCTTGCGAACGCGGGGGCGCGTTCCGGCCGGATGCCGATGCCGATCAGGTAGGCCGGCAGGACCGCCAGCCCGGGCAGCCGGCGCATCAACACGATCGGCGCCTTCGGCATGGCGCCGCGCGTGCCGTCGACCACCGGTGTGAACAGCGAGTCGTGCAGGCGCCGTTGCAGTCCCTGGATCAACGCGGTCTGGAACCGGCGCCTGCGCCGCACCTTCGCAAGGTCCGCGGCCCGAACCCGGTGCTGGCGCAGCGGCTGGGCCAGCAGGCGTGCCGCGGCGACGGCGTCCTGGATCGCCAGATTGATGCCGACACCGCCGGCCGGTGACATGGCATGTGCCGCGTCACCGATGCACAACAGGCCGTCGACGTGCCAGCGGCGCAGCGTGTTGAGCCGGACGTCCAGGAACTTCACGTCGTCCATGTCCCGGACCGTGTCCACCTCGTCGGCGAATTCCGGGAACAGTCCGGCGATCCTGGCCCGGAACCGCTCGATGCCCGCCGCGCGCAGTGTCGCGTCCGTGCCCTTTCGGGCCAGCAGCGCGATCTGGTAGTACTCGGTGCGGTTGATCGCCAGGCCGAACTGCCGGTCGTTGATGCGGGCGTTCAGGCCAGGACCGTTGTCGTCGTGCCTGCGAGGCAGCCGGAACCACCACGTGTCGATCGGACACGGATACTCGTGCGGCACAAGGCCTGCGGCCCGGCGCAACACCGACCAGCGGCCGTCCGCGGCCACGGTCAGGTCGGCGCGCAACTCGCCGGGACCGTCCGGCCCCCGGTACGTCACGCCGACGACCCGGCCGTCCTCGACCACGGTTCCGGTGGCCTCGGTGTTCATCCGGAGCCGGAACGTGGGCTCGGCCTTGCCGGCCTCGGCCAACAGGTCCAGCAGATCCCATTGCGGCACCATCGCGATGTACTTGTGGCGGCCGGGCAGTCGGCGGAAGTCGCTCATGGCGACCGAACCGCCGTCCGGGGTCGGGAACTCGATGCGGTCGACGCGGCTCACCGGCAGGCGCGCGAACCGCTCGCCGAGGCCGAGATCGTCCAGCAGGCGCAGCGTGCTCGGGTGCACCGTGTCGCCGCGGAAGTCACGCAGGAAATCGCCGTGCTTCTCCAGCACGGTCACGTCGACACCGGCCCTGGCCAGCAGCAGCCCGAGCACCATGCCGGCCGGCCCGCCGCCGGCCACCACACATGTGGTCTGTTCGGTGGTCATCTCCCCAGCTCCTCTTTTTCAACGGTAGTTGAATATCGCCCAGGGTGGTCCCGCGAAACCCGCGTGTCAAGCCGGATACGCTGAACGGGTTATGGATGAGCGCAGCGCAGTTCCCGTCCGGGCCCGGTTCTCCCCGTCGCCCACCGGCATCCCGCACGTCGGCATCATGCGGACGGCCCTGTTCAACTGGGCGTTCGCCCGGCACAACCAGGGCACGTTCGTCTTCCGCATCGAGGACACCGACGCGGCACGGGACTCGGAATCCAGCTATGAGGCCCTGCTGGACGCGTTGCGCTGGCTCGGGCTGGACTGGGACGAGGGCGTCGAGGTCGGCGGCCCGTACGGTCCGTACCGGCAGAGCGAGCGCCGAGCCATCCACACCGACGTGGCGCACAAGCTGTTCGCGGCCGGCGAACTCTACGAGTCGTACGCCACCGGCGACGAGGTCGAGGCGCGGCACCGCGCCGCGGGCCGCGACCCCAAACTGGGCTACGACAACGCCGACCGTGACCTGACCGAACAGCAGCGCGCCGCGTACCGGGCCGACGGCCGGGAACCCGTGCTGCGGCTGCGCATGCCGGACGAGGACATCACGTTCACCGACCTGGTGCGCGGCGAGATCACGTTCCGGGCCGGCAACGTGCCCGACCCGGTCCTGGTCCGGGCCAACGGAGATCCGCTCTACACCCTCACCAACCCGGTGGACGACGCGCTGATGCGCATCACCCACGTGCTGCGCGCCGAGGACCTGCTGCCGTCGACGCCGCGCCAGATCGCGCTCTACGCGGCGCTGCGGCGGATCGGGATCACCGACTTCACACCCGCGTTCGGGCACCTGCCGCTGGTGAGTGGCGAAGGCAATCGCAAACTGTCCAAGCGGGATCCCGAGACCAACCTGTTCCTGTACCGGGACCGTGGCTTCCTGCCCGAGGGCCTGCTCAACTACCTGGCGCTGCTGGGCTGGTCGATCGCGGACGACCGCGACGTCTTCAG
>DASXXM010000061.1:0-15635 GCA_036503065.1 Pseudonocardiaceae bacterium
TATGAGGCGACCCGACTGGCGTTCGGGTTGAGCAAGTCGGCGCGGGAGTGCGTGAGCGGCAGGGCTGGACACAGATCCAAAACCCCGCACGCGATCCAAGGCCGCAGTCGGGCATCGAACTGCCGATCGAGTCGCTATAGCATGGATGCTATGTGCTATAGCGCCAGCCGCCAGCCGCCAGCGAGCCGGAGTCGCCTGTGCCGACGGGACGAACCCGACTGGCGTTCGAGGTGGGTAGGGCGGTGCGTGAGTAGTGGTGCGCGAGCAGTGGGGTTGGACACAAATCCCAAACTTGAACGCGATCCAACTGCCGGTAGTCAGGCCCCGACCCACAGATCGAGTTGCTATAGCATGGATGCCATGTGCTATAGCAAGCTGCGCGACCAGTGAATAGGCGACCAGCGGATGGGCGGGCCAGGTGATTCGAACTCGCGGCCACGTGCCTCCGCCGCCTGACTCACAAGGCGACGTTGGTCAGGACCAGCACCTGGTCCTGTGTGTACTCCAGCATTGCCGAGCGCACGCCTTCGCGGCCGGTGCCGGAGTCCTTCACACCGCCGTAGGGCATCTGGTCGGCCCGGTACGACGGCACGTCGCCGATCACCACGCCGCCGACGTCGATGGTGGCCGCCGCCTGGAACGCCGTTGCCACGTCGTGCGTGAACACCCCGGCCTGCAGGCCGTAGTCGGTCGCGTTCGCCTCGGTGAAGGCCGCCGGCACGCTGTCCACAACGGACACGACGAGTACCGGGCCGAACACCTCCTGCCGCACCACGGAAGCCGACGACGGCACGTCGCGCAGCACGGCGGGCCGGATGGACGTGCCGACCCGCTCGCCGCCGGTCAGCAGGACGCCGCCGGCCGACACGGCCTCGGAAATCCACTTCTCGACCCGTGCCGCGGCCGCCTCGTCGATCAGCGGGCCGACCTCGACCTCCGGGTCGTGCGGGTCGCCGGTGCGCAGCGCCTGTACCGCGGCGACCAGCCGGGGCACGAACCGGTCGGCCAACGACCGGTGCACGATCACCCGCTGCACCGCGATGCATGACTGGCCTGCCTGATAATTGCCGAACAGGGCGATCCGCTCGGCGGCCCGAGCCAGGTCCGCGTCGGAGTTCCAGTCCGGGCACAGGATCGCCGCGCTGTTGCCGCCCAGTTCCAGCACGACCTGCTTGCGCGGCGCGGCGTCCGCGATCGACCAGCCCACCGACGTCGAGCCGGTGAACGAGATCACCGGCAGCCGGGGATCGACGACCAGGGCGCGCATGCGGTCACCACCGAGCGGCAACACCGAGAACGCGCCGTCCGGCAAGCCCGCCTCGGCCAGGATCTCGCCCAGCAGCAACGCGGTCAGCGGGGTCGCGGACGCCGGCTTCACCACCACCGGCGCGCCCACCGCGATCGCGGGCGCCACCTTGTGCGCGACCAGGTTCAACGGGAAGTTGAACGGCGCGATCGCCAGCACCGGCCCGCGCGACCGGCGCCGGACCACCGCCAGCCGGCCATCGCCCGCCGCGTCGGTGTCCAGCCGTTGCAGGTCGCCGACCAGCCGCCGGGCCTCCTCCGCCGCGAAACGAAACGTCGACACCGCGCGTCGGACCTCTACGTCCGCCCACCGCAGTGGCTTGCCGTTCTCGGCGGTGATCGTCTCGGCGACCTCCTCGGCGCGTTCGGTGATCAGGTCCGCGATCCGGTGCAACGCGGTGGCACGCACGTGCGCCGGGCCGGCCGCGAACGATCTTGCGGTGGCCGCCGCGGCGGCCACCGCGCGTTCGACCTGCTCAGCGCCTGGGACGGCCACGTCGGCGACCTCGGTGCCGTCGTACGGGTGGTACACGGTCAACGTGTGTTCGCCCTGCTCGGCGTGCCCGGCGATCCAGCACGGGCGGGGTTGCACCTCGATGGTGTCCGCGTCGCTCACCAGGCCACGCTATAAGGGTCCCCCAAACGGCGCAGGGGCGGTCGGTAGAATCGGGCACGGTACAGCGGGCCGGATGGTTGGGGAAAGCATTGAGCACAGCGTGACGACGCGTCCGGTCCTGGTGGTCGACTACGGCGCCCAGTACGCGCAGCTCATCGCGCGCCGCATCCGCGAGGCGCAGGTCTACTCCGAGGTCGTGCCGCACACGGCGACCGTCGCCGAACTGCTGGCGCGCGAGCCGGCCGCGATCGTGTTGTCCGGCGGGCCGTCCAGTGTGTACGCCGAGGGCGCGCCGTCGGTGGATCCGGCGCTCTTCGACGCGGGCGTGCCGGTCTTCGGCATCTGCTACGGCTTCCAGGCGATGGCACGGGCCATCGGCGGCACGGTCGCCCACACGGGTGACCGCGAGTTCGGCCGTACCGAGCTGATCCTGTGCGACGCGGCCGGTGTCCTGCACACCGGCCTGCCGAAACGGCACCCGGTCTGGATGAGCCACGGCGACAGCGTCACGGCGGCGCCGGCCGGCTTCACGGTGACCGCCGGCAGCGCGGGCGCGCCGGTGGCCGGCTTCGAGGACCGCGACCGCCGGTTGGCAGGCGTGCAGTACCACCCTGAGGTCGGGCACTCACCGCACGGCCAGGAGGTGTTGCGGCGCTTCCTGCACGATATCGCCGGTATTCGTCCACAATGGACTACGTCGTCCATCGTGGACGAGCAGGTGGCCGCGGTCCGCGCCCGGATCGGTGCCGGCAGGGCGATCTGTGGGCTGTCCGGCGGCGTCGACTCCGCGGTCGCTGCGGCTCTTGTTCAGCGCGCCATCGGCGATCGACTCACCTGCGTGTTCGTTGACCACGGCCTGCTGCGCGCCGGGGAGCGGGCGCAGGTGGAGCGCGATTTCGTTGCGGCGACCGGTGTTCGGCTGGTCACCGTCGACGCGCAGCGGACCTTCCTGGACGCGCTGGCAGGCGTCACCGACCCGGAGGCCAAGCGCAAGATCATCGGCCGCGAGTTCATCCGCGCCTTCGAACAGGCAGCCCGCGACCTGCGGGACGAGGCGGGCTACGACTTTCTCGTGCAGGGCACGCTCTACCCGGACGTGGTGGAGTCCGGCGGCGGCACGGGCGCGGCGAACATCAAGAGCCACCACAACGTCGGCGGCCTGCCGGACGACCTGAAATTCACCCTGGTCGAGCCGCTGCGGTCGTTGTTCAAGGACGAGGTCCGGCGGGTCGGCACCGAACTGGGCCTGCCGGAGACGATCGTGCACCGCCAGCCGTTCCCAGGGCCCGGCCTCGGCATCCGCATCATCGGCGAGGTGACCGCGCCACGCCTGGAGATCCTGCGCGCCGCGGACGGCATCGCCAGGGAGGAGCTGACCGCGGCGGGTCTCGACCGCGATATCTGGCAGTGCCCGGTGGTCCTGCTGGCCGACGTGCGCAGTGTCGGCGTCCAGGGCGACGGCCGCACCTACGGCCACCCGGTGGTGTTGCGTCCGGTATCCAGCGAGGACGCCATGACGGCCGACTGGACGCGCCTGCCCTACGACGTGCTGGAGCGGATCTCCACCCGCATCACCAACGAGGTGGCCGACGTGAACCGGGTGGTGCTGGACGTGACCAGCAAGCCACCCGGCACCATCGAATGGGAGTGATCAGCGGCGCCGGTTGGGCCGCAGGGACGCGCCGAGCAGCATCAGCCCGACGAACAGCGCGCCCCCGCCGATCAGCCACCGCGGGTCGACCGCCGGCAGGTCGAACGCGCCGTCGCTGAGCACGTAGGCCGACACCACCAGGGTGACCAGGCCGACGATCATCGCGAGCGGATCGGGGAACCGCCTGCGTTCCGTGGTTATCGTGGTCGTCTCGTCGTTCCGGTCGTTCATCGTCGCTCGCTCACTTCGTCGGGGCTGCTGGCGGCAGGGGGACCGGACCGACCGAGAGGTCGTTGTTGGTCACCCGCACGGAGCCGGGGCCGTCCTGGACGTTCAGGACGATGTGCAGCCGGTCGGTGCCGTCGTGGTTCTGGGTGGCGGTCACGGTGGGATTGCCCGGACCGGTGTCGAGCTGGCCGAGGCAGTCCACGTGGCCGACGTTCGCGGAGCAGGTGGCCACGACGTCGGCGTCCGCCGGCACCACGACCGTGGCGTTGCCGGCGCCCAGTTTGACCGTGGTGTGCACGGTGCCCGTCTTCGGCAGTTGGGTCAGGTCCAGCCGCAGGCTGCCGACCGAGCGCTGGTAGACGGGCTGCACATCGGCGACGCTGGTCGGTGCGAACATCGCGTTACCGGCGCCGTGCCAGTTGTCGATGTGCCCTGCTGTCAGGACGAAACCGGCCCCGGACAGCAGCACCGCCAGCGGAATCAGCCCACGGCCGCCCCGGACGAACGACCCGGCGACCAGCCCGATGCCGACGACGGCGCCCAGGATGCCGACGACGTGCGGCAGGTTCAGCCATCCGCCGCCCGGCGAGATGATCCACAGCACCGCGCCCACGATCAGGACGGTGCCGAACGTGGCCAGGCCGATCCGGGAGCGGTGCCGGCGCGTCGATACCGGTGTCGGCGCGGGTTCCGGCGTCCCGGGGCCGGGTTCGGGCAGGTCCCAGGCGAACGGCGCGGCACCGAGCGGATCCCAGGCCGGCGGTACCCGGTCCTGGAGGCCCGACCCGGCGTCGAGTGGGGAGGTGGGCGTGCTGTCGGTCATCGATCCGGCCTCCGGTCCGGTGGCGCCGGGGGTCACCGCTTCGGTCGGGCCCATGTCGCTCCGGTAGCGGTGCAACAGGAACAGGCCGCCGAACAGCAGCAGTGAGCCCGCCAGCAGGCTGTAGCCGCCGAGCGCCAGATTGGCGACCACGGCTGGGAAGACGAGGATGCACAGCAGGACGGTGAGGCCGCTGGACACGGAGCTGCGGCCGCGGTGGATCAGCCCCTCGAACGCCGAGACCTCGTCGCCCTCCCCGGCCAGGAACAGCCAGCCGAGCAGGTAGAAGAGCACGCCGGACCCGCCGTAGATGGCGCTGACCACCAGCGCGATCCGCACGATGATCGGGTCGATGCCGTATCGCCGCCCGATCCCGGCGGCCACCCCGGCGACCATCCGGCCCTGGTGTGGCCGTCGTGGCCGGGAGGCCCAGAAATCCTTCACCGTCTCCTCGACATTGATCGAGGACGTCTGCTGTGTCGTACTCACGTCGCAGAGCATCGCTCCGATCCGACCCGACGGGCATCCGGGACGCCCCGGAGAGTCCCCTGGTTTCGTCCGGGCGATCCCGGATGAAACCGACGCTCCGGCGTGTGACCCTGTAGGGGTGAGTGACGTCGGAACAGTGGGCCGCAGGCGGCGCCGGAACGGGTTGCGCGCGCGGCCGGACGGCACGCCCGCGCTGCGGCGCCATCGTGGCGGTCGGGTGGTCGGCGGCGTGGCCAGTGGCCTCGCCGATCATCTCGGTGCGAACGTGCTGTGGGTGCGGGCCGCGTTCGCCCTGCTCGCGGCGTGTGGCGGGGCCGGGTTGCTGGCGTACGCGATGCTGTGGGTGTTCGTGCCGCAGGAGTCGTTGACCGCGCAGGAGCACCGGCCGTCGCCCAAGGAGCGGCAGCAGGCGTTCGGCCTGATCGCGGTGGGCATCGGTCTCGCGGTGGCGCTGGGCACGTTGTCCGGCGTGGTGAGCACGTGGGTCGCGGTGCCGTTCGGGGTGGCCGTGGTCGGCACGGCCGTGGTGTGGCGCGAGGCGGACGCGGCGCAGCGCCGCCGCTGGGTGGACGGCGCCCGGTCCGGCATGTCCGGTGCCCTGCTGGGCGGCGGCGGGCGTTCGGCGATCCTGCGGGTGCTCACGGGTGCCCTGCTGGTCGCCGTTGGCATCGCGGTCGTCCTGTTGCGCAGCGGGACCCGGGGCCAGCTCCAGCTCGCGCTGGCGGCCGTGGTCGCGACGCTGGTCGGTGTCGCGGTGCTGACCGTGCCGTGGTGGCTGCGCCTGGTCCGTGATCTGGGCGACGAGCGGCGTGCCCGGATCCGCACCGAGGAACGGGCCGAGATCGCCGCCCACCTGCACGACTCGGTGCTGCAAACGCTTGCGCTGATTCAGAAGCAGCCGGACGTGTCCCGCGAGGTGCTGCGCCTGGCGCGCGGCCAGGAGCGGCAGTTGCGCGGCTGGCTCTACGGCCCGGACGGCTACGGTGCCAAGGACGGCATGCCCGGCCCGACCGCCCTGTCCCAGGCGATCGCCGAGATCTGTGGCGAGATCGAGGACCGGTTCGCCATCGTGGTCCGGCCGGTCGTGGTCGGCGACAGCCCGATGGACCAGGATCTGGCGGCGCTCGTGCAGGCTACCCGTGAGGCGGCGGTCAACGCGGCCAAGCACTCCGGTGCCGCCGAGATCAGCGTCTACGCCGAGGTCGAGTCGGAGCACGTGACCGTCTTCGTGCGCGACCGGGGCAAGGGTTTCGACGAGAACGAGGTATCCCCGGATCGGCACGGGCTCGCCGACTCGATCCGGGGGAGGATGGACCGGCACGGCGGCACGGTGCGCCTGCGGACGACGATCGGCGAGGGCACCGAGGTGCAGTTGACGATGCCGAGGACGGCAGTGGGCGCGAGGAGCGGGAACTGATGGCCGACAACAAGCCGGTGCGGGTCTACCTGGTGGACGACCACGCCCTGTTCCGGGCCGGGGTACGCGCCGAACTGGACACCCTGACCGACGACGTCGAGGTGGTCGGGGAGGCGGGCTCGGTCGCCGAGGCGGTCGTCGGCATCGGCCACACCGCGCCGGACGTGGTCCTGCTCGACGTGCACATGCCCGACGGCGGCGGTGCCGAGGTGCTGCGCCGCGTCCGGCCGGAGCTGCCGGACGTGGTGTTCCTGGCCCTGTCGGTGTCCGACGCGGCCGAGGACGTCATCGCGGTGATCCGGGCGGGCGCCAGGGGCTACGTGACGAAGACGATCTCCAGCCGCGAACTGGTCACCGCGATCGCGCGGGTGGCCGTCGGCGACGCGGTGTTCTCACCGCGCCTTGCCGGTTTCGTGCTGGACGCGTTCGCCGACCGCCCCGGTGCCGCGCCGATCAGCGACCCCGACCTGGACCTGCTGACACCGCGCGAACGCGACGTGCTGCGCCTGCTGGCGCGGGGCTACGCCTACAAGGAGATCGCGGCCGAACTGTTCATCTCGGTGAAGACGGTCGAGACCCACGTGTCCAGCGTCCTGCGCAAGACCCAGCTGTCCAACCGCTACGAACTCTCGCGCTGGGCGACCGATCGCAGGCTCGTCTGAGCGACCGGCGCCACCGGGGCGTGCGGCCTGCGGCGGGACAGGGCCACGCCGACCAGCACGACCACCATGCCGGCCACGATCCGCACGTTCAGCGGTTCGTGCAGGAAGAACACGCCCAGCAGCACGGACACCACGGGTAGCAGGTAGCCGACCGAGGTGGCCGTCGTCACACCTTCGTCGATGATCAACCGGTTGTTCAGCACGAACGCCGCACCGGTGCCGAACACGCCGAGGATCGACACCGCGACCAGCGGCCCGACCCCGAGCCGGACCGCGGCCAGGCCGCCGGTGACCGGCAGGGCGACCGCGACCAGCACGATCCCGCCGCCCAACTGGGACGCGGACATCGCGATCGGCGACAGCCTGCCGACCAGGTTCCTGCCGATGTAGGCGTAACTGATCGCGTAGCTGATCGCGGCGACGAGGCAGGCCAGCGCGCCCCAACTGGCCAGCCCGGCCGCGTGCCACGGCGCGCAGATCACCAGCGTGCCGGCGAAGCCGAGCAGCAGGCCGATCAGCCGGACCGCGCCGAGTCGGTGTTCGGTGCCGATCACCAGCATGATCAGCAGTGCCCACAACGGCGTCGTCGCGTTCAGCACGCCGGCGACGCCGGAGTCGACGCTGCGCTCGCCGAGGCCGAACAGGGTGAACGGGATCGCGTTGCCGAACAGCGCCGGCACCACCATCCGGGACCAGATCGCCCGGTCGCGCGGCAGTTTCGTGCGGGTCAGGATGGCCAGCCCGACGATAACGGCGGTGCCGAGCACCAGCCGGATGAGCGTGATCTGGATCGGCGACAGGCCGCCGAGCGCCATCTTGATCCAGAGGAAGCTCGATCCCCAGATCAGCGCCAGCGAGACGAACCGAACCAGGCTGCCCACCGATTCCCCCCTGTCGGACCCTTGTGATGCGATCACTCTGCGCCCGACGAAACATAAGGACAAGCGACATTTACTTCTGATCCGTTAAGCAACACTGTAAGGTCGTCGCATGCTCGACGTGCGCAGGCTCCGGGTGCTCCGATCGGTCGTGACCAGCGGTTCCATCAGCGCGGCAGCGGCCAATCTCGGCTACACGCCATCGGCGGTGAGCCAGCAGCTCTCCGCGCTGGAGAAGGAGGTCCGCATCCGGCTGCTGGAGAAGTCCGGCCGCGGCATCCGCCCGACCGCGGCAGGCCGGCTGCTGGCCCGGCACGCCGACGAGATCATGAGCAGGATCACCGCCGCCGAGAACGAACTGGCCGACCTGCGCACCGGCCGTGCCGGTCGCTTGCGGGTGCACTACTTCGCCACCGCGGGCGCCGCGCTGGTGCCGCCCGCCGTGGCCGCGTTCGGCACCCGGTTCCCCGGCGTACAGCTCGACCTGCGGCTGCACGAGCCCGCCTACAGCGTGGACCACACCGTCGCCGGCAAGGCCGACCTCCAACTCGTCGTGCTGCAGCCCGACGACGTGGCCCGGCCCGTTTCCGGCGTGTCCCTGGTACACCTGCTGGACGACGCCTACCAGGCCGTGCTGCCACGCGGGCACCGCCTGGCCGAGCAGCCGACGGTCGGGCTGGTCGACCTGGCCGACGACCCGTGGGTGGACAGCGAGTACCAGCCGGGACCGTGCCGCAAGATCGTGCTGGACGGCTTCGCCGCGGCCGGGTTCGTGCCCAACTTCGTGGTCGAGTCCGACGACTACCCGACCACGCAGGGCTTTGTCGCGGCCGGGCTCGGCGTGGCGCTGCTGCCCGGTCTCAGCCTGGGCACCGTACATCCGGGGGTGGCCGTCCGGCCGCTGGACAATCCGCGGCCGGTGCGCTCGATCTACGTCGCGATCGCCGACGTCGTCGCCGACCAGCCCGCCGTGCGGGGCATGGTGGCGGCCCTGAAAGCGGCCGCAGGTAGCTAGCCCTGCTTGCCCTGCCGGCCGACCACGGCGAAGTTGTTGATCAGGACCGAGCCGTTCTGCGCGGCGAACTGGACGTTGTAGAAGTCGTCCGTGGTCGGCCCGGTCGCCGGGCTGAGCTTGATCCGTGCGAGCACCGCGTTCGCCCCGCGCGGCACGGCCCCGCCGAGTTCGACCGACGAGACCGCGCTCCACGTCTTCTGGTACCCGCCGAAGCCGCCGCTGCGCGCCTGCTCGGCCGGGGTGAGCAACTGGAACGCCTGATCGGGACTCTGCGGCAGGAACCCGAGATACGTGTGCAGCACGGCCAGCATCGCCTGCGGGGTCAGCTGGGCGTTCGCCTGCGTCGTCGTCGTCGGGACCGTGGTCTGGGCGACGGTGGTGAAGGTCGGCGCGGCGGTGGGGAGCGGCTGGTCGCTGGTTGTCGGGTCGACCAGCGTCTGCACGGCGGACGCGTGGTTGCCGCTGGTGTCCACGAACGCGTTGGCCACCAGGATGCCGATCACCGCGGCGACGATGATGGCCAGCGCGGTGAGCAGCCGCCTGCGCCACAACGGCGTGATGAGCCCGCCGCCACCCATGCCCGCCGGCTGCGGCCGCAGGCCGCCCGGTGGCGTGCTCGGGTAGTTCTGTCGAGGTGGCTGCGGCTGCCAGGTGCGCACGGTGGTCGCGGCGTCCGGCATCGCCCGCAGGTCCGGCCGGGGCGGCGTGTTCGGCCCCTGGTCCACCACGGCCGTCGGCCCGGTGCTCGGACCTAGCCCGGCGGACTGCCCGGCGCCGATCGCGGTCAACGCCCGGCACGCCTCGGCCATGGTCGGCCGGTCGTTCGGGTTGGCCCGCAGCATGTGCATCAGCAGCGCGGTGAGCGGGCCCGCCTTGCGGGGCGGGATGGTCCGGCAGGCGGCCACCGCGTGCAGCAGCGCCAGCGTGTTGTCGTTGGTGCCGAACGGCGGCTGGCCCTCGACCGCCGCGTAGACCGTCGAACCCAGCGAGAACACGTCCGACGGCGGTCCGGGGTTCTCGCCCTTCGCCACCTCGGGCGCCAGGTAGGCCGGGGTGCCGGCGAGCATCCCGGTCGCGGTGACCGTGACGTCCCCGGTGGCCCGGGAGATGCCGAAGTCGGTGATCTTGACCGTGCCGTCCTCGGCCAGCAGTACGTTGCCCGGCTTGATGTCCCGGTGCACGATGCCGGCCGCGTGCGCCGCGGTGAGCGCCGTGGCCACCTGTGCGCCGATCCGCGCGACCTCGGGCGCCGGCAGCGGGCCACGCTCGTCGAGCACCGCGGACAGGCTCTTGGACGGCACGTACTCCATGATCAACACCGGCTGGCCGTCGTCCTCGACCACGTCGTACACGGTGACCGCGTTCGGGTGCTGCAACCGGGCCGCGATCCGGCCCTCGCGCATCGCCCGCTCCCGCGCCTCGTGTGCCTCGCCCGCGGAGAGGCCGGGCTGGAGGAGCAGCTGCTTGAGCGCGACGGTGCGGTGCAGGCGCTCGTCGTGTGCCTGCCAGACCACACCCATCGCCCCGCTACCGATGTGTTCGGTCAACCGGTAGCGGTCGGCGATGAGCCGACCTACCTCAGTCACCAGGGCTCCCGACTTCGTCCGACGTAGGCTCCGCTGCACCCTAACGGGTGACGCAAGGGTGACCGTCCGGTAGGCCCCTAGGGCTTCTTGTTTCCCGTGCCTCCGGTGACGGGGGGCGTTGACGTCGGTGGCGCCGTGGTGGTCGTGGTCGGCGGTGCCGTTGTCGTCGTGGTCGGCGGCGTGGTCGTGGGCTGTTCGGTCGTGGTCGGCACGGTCGTTGCCACGGTCCTGGTGCGGGTCGGCGTGGTGAACGTGGTGACGTCCTGGTCCGGCTGCTGCACCGTGACCGGCTGGAAACCGTCGTTGGGGGCGCTCGGCCCGCTGTTGCCGGCCGGGTTCGGGGTCGGTGCCTTCGGGTTGAACACCCCGTTGAGCAGCAGGATTCCGGCCAACAGCACCACCGCCGCGATGCCGATCCCGGCCAGGACGAGCTGTCGCCGGTTGTCGCGTCGGCGCCGGTTCGGCCCGCCCGGCCGCACGCCGGGCACGCCGCGCAGCGTGCCGGGCTCCCGGTAGCCGACCGTGGTCACGGCACGCGTCGGGCCCGGTGCGCCGACGAACGCGGTCGTCGCCGACATCCCGGCCATCGCGTCCGGGGCCAGCGGTGTGATGTCCGGGCGGCTGCCTCTGGCCACCGTGTCCAGCCACCACGCGGCCGTGGCCGCCGTCGGCCGGGCGGCCGGGTCCGCGTTGAGCAGGTGGGTCAGGGCGTCGGTGAGGATGCCGGCCCGGCGCGGCGGGGTGATCCGGCCTGCGGCGACGGCGTGCAGCAGCCCGAGCGTGTTCTCGCTCAGGCCGAACGGCGGCATGCCCTCCACGGCCGCGTACAGCGTCGAACCAAGGGAGAACACGTCCGACGGCGCCTCCGGATTGCGGCCGTAGGCAACCTCGGGGGCCAGGTAGGCGGGGGTGCCGGCGATCAGGCCGGTCTTGGTCACCGAGACGTCACCCTGCGCGCGGGAGATGCCGAAGTCGGTGATCTTCACCGTGCCGTCCTCGCCGAGCAGGATGTTCGCCGGCTTGATGTCCCGGTGCACGATGCCGGCCGCGTGCGCGGCCACCAGCGCGTGCGCCACCTGGGCGCCGATCCGGCCGACCTCCTCCGGCGGCAGCATCTTCCGCTGCGACATCTCCTGGGCGAGGCTGCGTGATGGCACGTACTCCATCACCAGCCACGGCGCGTCGTCCTCGTCCACCACGTCGAACACGCTGACCGCGTTGGGGTGGTGCAGCCGCGCGGCGATCCGGCCCTCGCGCATGGCGCGCTGGCGGGCCTCGTCGGCCTCGGTGGGGTCCAGACCCGGCTCCAACCGGAGCTGTTTGACCGCGACGGCGCGCCGCAGGCGCTCGTCGTAGGCCTGCCACACGACGCCCATCGCGCCGCTGCCGATCCGCCGGTCGAGCCGATAACGGCCGCCGACGAGGCGTGGTTCTTCAGAACTCACCCGTGAGCCCCCAACAAGCTCGTGATTCGCGCCGGCATGTGCCCATCGTCAGCCGGCCAGCGCTGCCGGTTGCGGGGGTACCCGGTTGATTCACGGGGCACACGCTAGGGGGTTCACCCACTGTGCCCGGATTCGCCCTGGCCTCGCCCGGATGGTGTAACGCCTGGGCTGCACAGGCTACCCGAAATCCTCAGCTCCGTTGGGCCGACAGCAGCTCAGCGCCGTCGATCACCGGGCTGCTACCGTCCGTGACGTGTAGCTGCTCGACCACCCGGAGCCACGTGCCGTCCGGTTGCCGCATGCGGATCACGGCCTGCACCGTGCCGGCCGACGTCTGCTGGATGCTCTCGATGTCGATCCGCGACAGCGCACTCCACGCCTGGGCGAACCCGATCGGGTCGGCCGCCAGCAGCGACGGGTCGATCAGCGTGGACGCCGCGGTCGGATCGCTGCCCACCAGCCGGTAGAACGTCCGCACGACGCCGGCTGCCGTGGACCCGGTGGCCGGCTGGGCGAGCGGCGGCGCGGGTGGCGCTGCCGGCGGGCCGCCGACGATGGTGCCGGTCTCGCGGCCACTGGCCACCGTCGGCACGCTCGGATGGGCGGCCGGGGTCGGCGGCGCGATCCGCGGCCCGGACAACGCCGCCGCCACGGTGTCCGGCCGCAGCGCGCCGACGCCGGTCAGCACCGTCGTAGCGGGCCGGGTCACCGTGGCCGCGGTCCGATGGTGGGTCAGTTCGGCCGCCACGACCATGGAGCCGCACAGCGCGAGCGAACCGACCGCAAGGCCGGCCAGCTTGGCGCTCCTGGCCAGCCAACTGCGGTGCTCGTGGCCTGCCACCTCGGTGTCGGTCGTGTCGGCCGGCCCGAGCAGGTCGCTCACGAACTGGACGGTGTCGGTTTCGTCGGCGGACGGAATCCGTACCGGACCCTGTTGGCGCCGGATGAGATCCACTACCGTGATCGAGCCGGTGTCGTGCCGCCGGTGTCCGCTTCTCGGACGATCCACGCGTTGCCTCCGTGCGTGTTGATGCTCGGGCAACTCGTACCGTGTCAGCCCGGTCCGATGCCAGTCTCCATCGGCGGATCACCCTTCTGTGGCGACAAACGGTCGCGCAGTGTCACTCAGTTGGAGCAGTCTCCTGAGAGACACTCAGCCGCCCGGATTCGTGATCTTCGGGTCGGCCGTCAGGGTGAAGCGCAGCGTCGTGCGCTCGGTGCTCGTCGTGCCGTCCTTGTTGACCACCCGCAGCAGGCTCACGGTCAGGCCGTCGGTCGGGTCCAGCGTGATGCTCTGGATCTGGATCGTCGACACGTCGTGGTACTTCTGGCGGATCAGCGCGGTCGCGTCGTCGCGCACGGTGCGGTCGGTCAGGTCGGCCGCGGCCTGTGCGTCCGACGTGACCTGGGCGAAGAACGTCCGGGTCTGCTTGAGCAGCTTCGTCGGATCGATCACCGGCTCGCCGCCGGGCACCGTGACCGCGACCGGGAGCGTCGCCACCACCGGCGCGGCCGGACCGCCCGTGCTGGGCCGGCCCGCGTGCCTACGGGGGGTGACACGGACGGTGTCGCCCGCCACGCCGACGGCGCTGGTCGCGGGCGGAAGGCTCGCGCTGACCGGCCGCACGCTCGCCGAGTCGCCGATCGCGGCGAGCGGGGCACCGCTGGGAAAGTCCGGCACGGCGTCGAACCGGTCGGACGCGCGCATCGGCCCGACGAGCATCGTGCCGACCGCCAGCAGGCCGAGCAGTGCGGCCGCGGACGCCACGATGGTGAACCAGGCCGCCCTGCGCCACGTCCGCGGCGGCGTGACCGACGCCGGAATCGCGCCGAGATCGAACATCCGCAGGCCCACCGAACCCGTGTCGGACAGGGGTTGTTCCGAACCATCCCGCCCGGATGGTTCGAACGGCGGCCGGTCGTTCGGGCTCACCTCGGGCCTGCGGTGCCGGGTCACCCGACGCGCGCGGACCGCGAGCACCACCGCCTCCGCGCCGCGTCGATGCCGCCCGGCCGACGCCGTTCGTTCCGGCGCCGTGTCTGCTGACCGTTGCACTCGGACCAGTCCGCTGCCCATGTGACCGAGACCACCATTCCCCGACTTCCTGACGCCGAACTACACCCGATCAGGCCGGATTCACCGTCTGGTGTGCGTCAGCGAGCCAATCGGCCGAACGCGGTCACGTGGCGTGATCCTCAGATCCGTGACCAGGTAGTTCAGGCCGTGCCGGCTCGGGTCGGGGAACATCTGCGCAAGGGTAAGCGGGATGACCAGATTCGGCCCGGTGGGTGGCCTTGGTCACGTCCGCTTCCACTCGGACGAGTGACGAATCAGCCTCCGGTACGGAACTTCTCCCGGGTGGACTGGAGCGCCTTGGTGGCCACGACACCGGTACCCGCGCTGATCATGATCGCCAGCACCTCGGTGAAACCGTTGCCGTAGGCCATCAACAACGCGAGCAGACCCGCCGCTGTGGTGCCGCCGGCCAGCGCCCACCTGCTGCGCACGTAGTTGGCGATCGGTTCGCCGCCGGCACGGCGGCCCGCGGCCGAGCCGAGCATGGCGAGGTAGCCGTCGTGGGCGAGGGCCGCGACGAGGCCGGCAAGCGCGATGATCACGGCAATGAGTTCGAACATGGCTCCAGTGTGCTCTCGTCGGCGGTGGGCGTGCCATCAGTGATCGCCCGGACCCGACCCTGACTCCGTCGGGCGGTGTCCGGACCCGGGTGTCATCGGCCGGAACGGTTATCGGCCAAGGCGGCCGCGACCGAGATTCAGCAGCACCATCGCGAGCTGCCGGCCCTCCGGGCCGAGTTCCCGGTACCGCGCCAGCACGTCCATCTCCCGGTTGACCACGATCCGGGTACCGCCGGAGGCCATCCGGGTCGCGCCGATCATCTTGGACACCTCGGTACGCCGTTTGATCAGGCGCAGGATCTCCGTGTCGAGACGGTCGATCTCGGCACGCAACTCGCCGATCTCCGGCGGGCTGGGCAGCTGCGCGCCAGTGGGTTCGGTCGGCTCGATGGCGGTCATGTGGTCCTCCGGTTCTTCTGGAGTCCGGTCCGGGACCTGACAAAGCCCCGGGTCCACGTGGACTCCGGGGCTTCGGGTGGTCGTGCGTGCGTCAGGCGACCACGGGAGCCGGAGTCCGGTTCCCGTAGAAAAACTCGTACGAAGTCGGTCGCGTGCGCACGTCCACATCTTTGCACATGCCGGCCGCGATGGGCCAACTCCGCGCGTGCGGCGGCCCGATGTCCGGCGGGGCGGGTACGGTTACCGAACGATGAGCGCGCTGTTCGATCTGCCTGGAGACATCCTGCCCGCCCGCCGATCCGCTCGCGGAAACCTGCTGGACGATCTCAATCCACAGCAGCGGGATGCGGTCACCCACACCGGTTCGCCACTGCTCGTGGTGGCGGGCGCCGGTTCCGGCAAGACACGGGTGCTGACCCGTCGCATCGCCTACCTGCTGGCCGAACGGCACGTGCATCCCGGTCAGGTCATGGCGATCACGTTCACC
>DASXXM010000062.1:0-4153 GCA_036503065.1 Pseudonocardiaceae bacterium
CTACGACGCCGTCGTGCTGGACGCCCCGCCGACCGGCCGGATCGTGAAGTTCCTCGACGTCACGAAGGCCATGGTGGACCTCGCCAAGGTCGGGCCGATCAAGGGCCAGAGCGAGGGCGTCGCCCGGCTGCTGCACTCCGGCGACACGGCGGTGCACCTGGTGACCCTGCTGGAGGAGATGCCGGTGCGCGAGACCCTGGACGCGGTCACCGAACTGGACGGCGCGGACCTGCGGCCGGGCGCGGTGTTCGTCAACCTGGTGCGGCCCGACCGGCTGCCCGCCGGCGTCGTCGCCGCTGCCGCGGCGGGCCGGCTCGACCAGGCCGAGATCGGCGCCGACCTGAAGGCCGCCGGGCTGACTCTGACAGCGGACGACCTGGCCGAACTGGTCTGCGAAACCGTCGACCACGCAACTCGGATCCAGGCGGAACGCCGCGCCCGCGGCCAACTGGCAGCGGCCGACCTGCCAGCGATCGACCTGCCGGAACTGACCGGCGGGGTGGACGTCGCCGGACTGTACGAACTGGCGGAGACGTTGGTCGAGCAGGGCGTCCGGCACGCATGACCAGCGGACCGGCGATCGTCGACATCGACGCACTGTTGGACAACCCGGAAACCCGGGTGATCGTGTGCTGCGGCTCCGGCGGTGTCGGCAAGACCACCACCGCCGCGGCACTCGCGGTCCGCGCCGCGGAACGCGGCAGGCGGACCGTGGTGCTCACCATCGACCCGGCCCGCAGGCTGGCGCAGTCGCTCGGCCTGCGTGAGCTGGGCAACCAGCCCAAGCCGGTCCGGATCGACGGTTTCCACCCGGCCGGTGAGCTGTCCGCGATGATGCTGGACATGCGCCGCACGTTCGACGACATGGTGCAGGCGACGGCCGGGCCGGGTCGGGCGGAGCAGATCCTGGCCAACCCGTTCTACAAGACCATCTCCACGTCGTTCTCCGGCACGCAGGAGTACATGGCGATGGAGAAGCTGGGCCAGCTCGCGGCGACCGGGAACTGGGACCTGATCGTGGTCGACACCCCGCCGAGCCGGTCCGCGCTGGACTTCCTGGACGCACCGCAACGCCTGTCCACCGTCCTGGACGGCCGGATCATCCGGCTGCTGTCGGCGCCGGCCCGAGCGGGTGGCCTCGGCATCCGCAAGCTGGTCGGGGCCGGGTTCGGCCTGTTCGCCAAGGCGGTGTCGACGATCATCGGCGGGCAGTTGCTGCAGGACGCGTCCGCGTTCGTGCAGGCGTTCGACAGCATGTTCGGCGGATTCAGGGAGCGGGCCGCCGCGACGTACACGATGTTGCGCTCGCCGGGCACCGCGTTCCTGGTGGTCGCGGCGCCAGAACCGGACGCGCTGCGCGAGGCGTCGTACTTCGTGGACCGGCTGGCGTCCGACGGGATGCCGTTGGCCGGTCTCGTGGTCAACCGGACCCACCCGGTGCTGGCCGCCGTACCGCAGAGCCGCGCGGTGGCGACCGCCGACGAACTCGACCGGACCGGGACCGCCCCGCTGGCCGCGGCCATGCTGCGGCTGCACGCCGACCGGGTCGCGGTGGCCACCAGGGAGAAGCGCCTCCTGGCCCGCTTCACCAAGGCGCACCCCGGCGTCGCGGTCGTGGGCGTGCCGGCACTGCCCACCGACGTGCACGACCTCGACGGGCTGAAAGAGATATCCCTACGCCTGGCAGGCGCTTAGTTGTACCGCCCCGAACTCCGTATCGCCTCGAACTCAGCCGACCGCGTAGTCGGCGGCGAACTCGGCGATGTCGGTCTGGTAGGTGCGGCGGGCGGCGTCGAGCAGCTCCCGCCACGAGACCACGTCGGGCCTCTTCCGCAGCAGGGCTCGCCGCTCACGCTCTGTCATGCCACCCCAGACCCCGAACTCGATGCGGTTGTCCAGCGCTTCGGCCAGACATTCCGTGCGTACCGGACAATTAAGACAGACCAGCTTGGCTCGCCGCTGCTCGGCACCTCGAACGAACAACCCGTCCGGATCCTCGTCGCGGCAGGACGCGCCGACCCGCCAGTCCGACTGGTCGAAAATCATCTTCCCCCAGCTCCTAGCGTCGTCCCGACCCCGATTCGCCACCCCCTAGTGGCGAACGGTATGGACCGGCCACCTGACGGCCTATCCAAATTTTCATGTCTTAGGACGTTGACGGACGATAGAGGCACTCGGTTCCACTGCCAACACCGTGATATCGACCCGTTATCTGGCTTGCGGTAACCGGCTCTTGACAAGACCGGGACAAGGTCTGGACACCGAGCGGACCTGGACAACACCGGGCACACCGGGTGATCGGTACCCTGGGTTCGTGCGAGTGCCAGGTGGTCTACTCAGGTTCCTCGGTCTGTGTGCGTTGGCCGGCGTGTTGCTCGCCGGCGTGATAGCGCCGATCTCCATCGGTCTCGGGGAGGCGTCCAACCAGCTCTCCGATTCGGTGGACAGCATCTCCTCCGACCTGGCCAGCGCGGAGTTCCCGCTGGTCACGACGGTGACCGACCGCAACGGCACGCCGATCGCGTACCTGTTCGAGCAGTACCGGCTGCCGGTCTCGTTCTCCCAGATCTCGCCGAACATGACCAGCGCGATCATCGCGATCGAGGACAAGCGGTTCTACGACCACGCCGGCATCGACATCAAGAGCGCACTGCGCGCCGCCGTGTCCAACTCCTCCGGCGGCAGCACCCAGGGCGCCTCGACTATTACCCAGCAGTACGTGAAGAACTTTCTGATCAACGTCGTCGACCGGAAGAACAAAGCGGCCCAGGCACAGGATCAGGCGCAGACGGTCGTACGGAAGCTGCGCGAAGCCAAGATGGCGATGTCGCTCGATCAACAGTGGTCGAAGAACACCATCCTCACCGGATACCTGAATGTTGTTCAGTTCGGCCACACCGGCATCGGCCCGTACGGCGTGCGCGCCGCCGCGGCCGCGTTCTTCAACACCACGCCGGACAAGCTGACCGTGCCGCAGTCGGCCCTGCTGGCCGGCCTGGTCAACAACCCGGTGCTCTACGACCCGTACAAGCACCCGCAGGAGGCGCTGACGCGGCGCAACACGGTGATCCAGCGGATGGTGGAGAACGGCGCGCTGACCGCGGCCGCCGCCAAGCAGGACAGGGCGGCGCCGCTGGGCGTGGTGCAGGGCGGCCCGAACGTCCCGTCCAGCAGCTGCATCGGCGCGCCCAGCGACGCGGGCTTCCTCTGCCAGTACGCCGTCACGTACCTGGAGCAGGCCGGCTTCACCCAGGACCAGATCTTCACCGGCGGCTACACCATCAAGACCACCATGGACCCGAACATCAGCCAGATCGCCAAGCAGGCCACGGACAACCGCGTGCCCACCACCCAGTACGGCGTCGCCAACACGTTCGACATCGTCAAACCCGGCAACACGTCGCACGAGGTGCTCGCCCTGGTGGCCAACCGGAACCTCGGCCAGGACGCCAGCCAGGGCCAGACCATGACGAATCTGCCGGCCGACGTCAGTGACACGTTCGGTGCCGGCTCCACGTTCAAGATCTTCACCACCGCCGCGGCACTGGAACTGGGGCAGATCGGGCTGAACAGCGTGCTGCCCAACCCGAACAGCACGTGCTTCACCTTCGCGGCGCACTTCCCGCCGTACTGCTTGTCGAACGCGGAGGCGGTCAACGTCGACCCGCTGCAGTTGCCCCAGGCGCTGGCCATCTCGCCGAACACCCTGTTCGTCAACGTGGAACTGCACGCCGGCATGAACAACGTGCTGAACATGGCGTACCGACTGGGCCTGCGGCACTCGCTGACCGACAACTTCGCCGCGTCCGACCCGAACAGCCCGGCCAACAAGGCCAAGGGTGGCGGCTTCGCGCAGGCGCAGTTGCAGTTCTTCCAGACCAGGCCGTCGTTCACGCTGGGCACGGCGGCGCTCTCCCCGCTGGAGGAGGCCAACGTGGTCGCCACCCTGGGCAGCGGCGGCGTGTGGTGCCCGCCGACCCCGATCCTGTCGGTGTCCGACCGCTACGGAAAGCCCGTCACGGTCGACCAGCAACCGTGCGAGCAGGTCGTCCCGACCGCGCTGGCCAACACCCTGCTCAACGGCCTGAGCCACGACACGGTCAGCCCCGGCACGTCGGCCGCGCCGGCCGCGGCCGCGAACTGGACCCGCCCG
>DASXXM010000063.1:0-5333 GCA_036503065.1 Pseudonocardiaceae bacterium
ACCAGCAGGAAGTAGAAATCCAGGGCGAGGCCTACCTGGTAATGCGGGAGCGCGACATCCACGCACTGGCAACGGAACGAACCGAACACGGCACGGGCCTGTACCTGTAACAACTGCTGGGAACCGCGGCGTTCAGGGCGCCTGGCCGAACTGGATGTCGTGCTTCGTGTTCTCCGGTGTGGCGAACGCGAGCAGCCGCGAGCCTTCCTCGGCCAGGTCGTCGTGCTCACTCGTCCGCAACGGACGATCCGGCTCCAGGTGCAGTGTCGTCCCGTCCTTCCGGCGGTCCAGCCGCCACGTGCCGGCCACGAATCCGTCCACCAGCAGGAAACCCGGGAACACGCCGTTCACCGTGAACAGCCGTTTCCGTGTCTCGTCGCTGATGATCCTGGTCCGATTGGCGTGTCCCAGCACCAGATTGTCGAACGGCGCGATCAACCTGGCGGGTGCCAGCGTGTCCGGGGTGGGCCGTCGGGCCTGCGGCACGTCGAACAGCTCGACACCACGCTCATCGCGGAACACCCGTAGCCGCGGCCGCAGCCGGTCCACGATCTCGCCGAGTCTGGTCAGGCCGGACCACGCCTGCGCGTCGGCGACCGAGGCCGGACCGAACGCGCCCAGATAGCGCAGGACAAGCCGCTCCACCGACGGCGTGTCCGCCAGCGGTGCGCCGAGCCACCGAGTCGCCGGGGTGTGCCGCGCGGCACCGCTGCGTCCCCACAGCCCGCGCGGCGGCACCTGCACCAGCGGCACGTGGGTACGCACGGCGTTCGCCAGCGCCAGCGGATCGCGATCAGGCCACCGCCGCGCCATGGCCGCGCCCAACTCGGCCGGACTCATCGGCCGCTCGGTCAGCAACGCCCGACCCTCATCGGCCAAGGCCACCGGATCCAGCCCGACCAACTGCGGCGAGTACACGCTGGACCCGAGGGTACGGGTCAGCGCCGGCTGCACGAGCGGCCGCAGGAACAGGCAGTCCGCCGCGCTGACCAGGTGGATCGTGCCGCGCATCAACACGATCCGCACCACGGCGCGGCTCTCCAGCAACTGACTGAGCTGTTCTGGCCGGAAGTCGGTCAACCGCGACCACAGGCCGAAGTACGGCGGCATCGGCGCCTGCGCCTGCAGCCCGACCAGCCGCTCGACCATCGCCGTGGCACTCAGCTTTCGCCTGCGCAGCAACGACTGCCGATCCAGCAGCGCCCGATTCAGGGCACGCACACCGAGTTCCCTCATGCCGCCATGATGACCCGCTCAGCGGACAGGTTCGGTCCGCAAACGAATCAGAACGCAGCCTCGTCGAGGTCCATCAGCGAGTTGTCCGTCGTCTCCACGATCCTGCGCCGCGCGGACAGCTCCGGCAGCACGGTGCCGGCGAAGAACCGGGCCACCGCCACCTTGCCCTGGTAGAACGCTCGGTCCTTGGCCGACGGCGTGCCGTCCAGCGCGACCAGCGCGATCGCCGCCTGACGCTGCAACAGCCACCCCACCAGCAGGTCGCCGACGCTCATCAGCAACCGCACCGTGTTCTGGCCGACCTTGTAGACGTTGCGCGGGTCCTCCTGCGCCGTGGTCAGGTAGCCGATCATCGCGCCGATCATGCCCTGCACGTCCTCGAGCGCCTGCCTGAGCAGCGCGCGCTCCTCCTTGAGCCTGCCGTTGCCGATCTCCGACTCCAGGAAGGCGGTGATCTCGCCCGCCACGTGGGTCAGTGCCTGGCCCTTGTCCCGGATGATCTTGCGGAAGAAGAAGTCCAGCGACTGGATCGCGGTGGTGCCCTCGTACAGGGAGTCGATCTTCGAGTCGCGGATGTACTGCTCGATCGGGTAGTCCTGCAGGAAGCCGGACCCGCCGAGGGTCTGCAGCGACTGCGCGAGCTGTTCGTAGGCGCGTTCCGAACCGACACCCTTCACGATCGGCAGCAGCAGGTCGTTCACCCGCTCGGCCAGGGTGACATCGCCCTCACCTGCGGCGATCTGGTCCTGGAACGTCGCGGTGTAGACGTACACGGCACGCAGGCCTTCCGCGTAGGACTTCTGCAGCATCAGGCTGCGGCGCACGTCCGGGTGGTGCGTGATGGTGACGCGGGGTGCGGCCTTGTCCGTCATGTGCGGCAGGTCGGCGCCCTGCACCCGCTCCTTCGCGTACTCCAGCGCGTTGAGGTAGCCGGTGGACAGCGTGCCGATGGCCTTGGTGCCGACCATCATCCGGGCGTACTCGATGACCTGGAACATCTGCGCGATGCCGTCGTGCACCTCGCCGAGCAGCCAGCCCTGCGCCGGCACGCCGTGCTGGCCGAAGGTCACCTCGCAGGTGGCCGACGCGTTCAGGCCCATCTTGTGTTCCACGTTGGTGACGAAGGCGCCATTGCGCTTGCCCGGCTCGCCGGTCTCGGTGTCGAACAGGAACTTGGGCACCAGGAACAGGCTCAGCCCCTTGGTGCCCGGCCGGGCCTCGATGCCGGGGCCCTCCGGGCGGGCCAGCACGAGATGCATGATGTTCTCGGTGAGGTCCTGATCACCCGACGTGATGAACCGTTTCACACCATCGAGATGCCACGTGCCGTCGGCCTGCTGCACAGCCTTGGTCCGGCCTGCGCCGACGTCCGATCCGGCGTCCGGCTCGGTGAGCACCATGGTGGCGCCCCAACCGCGCTCGATCATCAGCCGGGCCCAGCGCTGCTGCTCCTCGGTCCCGTTGCGGTCGACGACGGCGGCGAAGTTGGGGCCGGCCAAATACATGAACACGGCGGGGTTCGAGCCCAGGATCAGCTCGGCCGCGGTCCACTGCACGGACGGCGGGATGCCGAAGCCGCCCAGCGCCGTCGGGAGCCCGAGCCGGTACCACTCGCCGTCCCACAGCGCCTGGTAGGACTTCTTGAAACCGTCGGGCAGGGTGACCGAGTGGGTCGTCGGGTCGAACGTGGTGCCGACCCGGTCGCCCTCCACGAACGACTCGCCGAGCGGCCCGGTGGCCAGGTTGTGCAACTCGGCGAGCACGCCGCGCGCGGTGTCCTCGTCCGCCTGGTCGAACCGTCCCCGGCCCAGGCGTTCCTGGACCTTGAACACCTCGAAGAGGTTGAACTCGAGGTCACGGACGTTGCTCTTGTAGTGGCCCATCTCGATGCTCCCCTGTCGCGCGGGCACCGTCCGAACCGGTGCCCCTACTCGCCGGTAACATCAGTGTACTTACCGTCTGGTAACCGGAGCAAGGGCAAGTAGTACGGAGGTGTGCGCGACCACCCGTTAGGGCTGCGCGGGCCGAACCGACGTGGCCAGCACCGGCCCGTGCCCGTTCGCGATCGGCAGTCGTGCCACCGGTACGTCCATCACCGGGCCCTCCCGGTGCGTCACCAGCACGCCGAGTCGGAACGCCACCGCAACCGCGTGCGCCCGGTCCCTGGCGTGCAGCTTGCGCAGGATGTTCTTCACGTGGGTGCGGATGGTCTCCACCGACACGAACAGGGCCTTGGCGATCGCCTGGTTCTCCATGCCGTCGGAGATCAGCTGCAACACCTGGTACTCCCGGCGCGACAACGGCTGCCGCGCGGTCATCGTGTGGCGCAACCCCATCCCGCTGGCCAACGCCGCCATCTCCGGATCGAGATACCGCCGCTCCAGATGCGTGCGCCGAATCGCGTCGACCAGTTGCACCGGCTCCGCCGTCCGCAACACGATTCCGTGAATGCCCGCGGCCAGCGCGGCGGCCAGGTACCGCTGATGCCGCAACGGCTCCCGCACGACGGCCAGCACGCTGACCGGCTCGTCGCCACTGGCCAGCAGCTGCCCGAGATGGCAACGCGGATCCAGCACGGAGTCGACCATCACCACGTCCGGCCGCAGCCGCTCGGCCATCGACACCGCGGTGTGCATGTTGCCGGTCACCCCGAGCAGTCGGATTCCGGGCGTTCGCTCGGCCAACGCGGCCAGCCCCTCCCGGAACAATGGCACCGGATCGATCGCGAGCACGGTCGTCGGCCGGCGACCCGGCCAGCCACCGGTGATTCGCCCAGGCTGAGGCTCGGCACTACTGGACATCGCCGCTCCGTTCTGTCACCCAACGGGGAAGGAACGATGGCCCGGCCCGCTCGTGACGGAAAGCAGTGGCAGAAAACACTCGTCCACCCACCACTTCACCCGATCAGACTAGTCCGGCCTGCCACGATAGCCAGTTCGGCGCACCAAGCGAAGGTCCAGATGGGCGAATCAACTACCTGTGCGACACCTGTGAAAGAACGATCACCGACGCGGCGGGAACACGCAGAACTCGTTGCCCCCCGGATCCGCCAATACGTCCAGTTCCGCTCGTCGTCCCGGCGCCGCTGACGGTCCTGGCGCGGTGCGGCCGGGATCACATTCGTTCCTGTCACATCGTGCCGAGCTGTTCCGTCAAGCAGGTGTAGCCACCCAGCAAAGGCACAGGAGTTCACCATGGACAGTCGCTTGAACGTCTTCGGCAACCCGGTCGGCGCCAAGTTCCTGAAGTACATCAACTCGGCGGGCAAGGTGGTCTCGGACTCGACGCTGCCGGCCGCGACCCAGGAACTGGTGAAGATCCGCGCCAGCCAGATCAACGGCTGCGGTTTCTGCACCGACATGCACACCAAGGACGCCGCACGCGCAGGCGAGACCCCGACGCGCCTCAACCTGATAGCCGCCTGGCGGGAGGCAACGGTATTCACCGACGCCGAGCGAGCCGCCCTGGAGTTGGCGGAACAGGGCACCCGCATCGCCGACGCAGCCGGCGGCGTCACCGACGATGCCTGGACGAACGCCGCCAAGCACTACGACGAGGACCAACTGGCAGCCCTGGTGTCCCTCATCGCCCTCATCAACACCTACAACCGCGTGAACGTCATCGTCCAGCGACCGGCAGGCGACTACCAGCCCGGCCAGTTCGCCTGACGAGCAGCACTCGGTCGGCGCGACCTCCGACACGGAGAGCCGGAGGTCGCATCGGCCGGCCTGGTCGGATCCCTTGTCGTGGCGGACACATATCCAAAGCTGCTGGCTGACCGAGAAGTCGTTGTCGTGCGCGATGGCCAACACGACCGGGCGCCGTTGCGCGGGTGGCTGGATGGCTACGACGGACCGGTGCCGACCTATCGGATCGCTCTGGTCACGCGCTATGGGAGCTACACCTGCCCGTACACCGCCACCGGCCCGGACATGTTCGAGACGCTGGTCCGATTGCGCCGCCAGCCCGAACCGGACGGCCTGATGATCGCGGTGCAGGGTTCGCGGCGCGACACCTACCCCAGCGGCATGGCACGAGACATGGGCGGCGGCCGACGGGTCTACGTCCTGCATCTGGGCCGGCAGGGACACCCGGAT
>DASXXM010000064.1:0-11011 GCA_036503065.1 Pseudonocardiaceae bacterium
TACGCGCCGGACCCGTCGCTGCCGTTGGCCGTGATGGTGTGCCGGCTGGTGCCGGAACTCAAGCGGGAGAGCCTGTTGAGCGCGTGCACGGCAATCGGCGAGCTGGCCGCCGCCGGCACACCGGTGCAGTTGGTCATCGTCGGCGACGGCCCGGTCCGCGACGAACTGGCCGCGCATGCCGCCGCGGTCAACGCGCACGCCGGCCGGACGCTGATCGTGCTGACCGGCGAACTGACCGATCCGCGGCCGGCCTACGATGCGGCGGACATGGTGCTGGGTATGGGCGGGTCCGCGTTGCGCGCGATGGCGTTCGGCAAGCCGCTGGTCGTGGTCGGCGAACGCGGTTTCAGCGAGCTGCTCACCCCGGAGAGCGGCCCGACGTTCCTGCGCGACGGCTGGTACGGTCTCGGCGGCTCCGGCGCCGCCGGCATACGACAGGCGATCGGCCACCTGACCGACGACCCGGCACTGCGCGTGAAGCTGGGCGACTACGGCCGGGAACTGGTGCTGACCCGGTTCAGCCTGCGTGCCGCCGCCGAGACACAGGAAGAGGAGTACCGGCAGGCCATCGCGGACCGCGTGCCCCGCTGGGACATCGCCGGTGACGCGACCCGATCGTTCGCGGGCCTGTTCCGCTACAAGGTTCGCCGCAAGATCGACCGGTGGCGCGGCACGGCCGCTGTCGACGACGCCAACGCCCAGCCCCTGCGGTCCGCCCAGGTCCACACCGAACCACGACAACCGGTATCCATACAGCGCAAGGTGGTTTGAGTCGATGAACAACATCCCCCTTGTCGACCTGGCCGCCCAGCACCGCGAGGTGGCCGACGAGGTCGCGGCGGGCTGGGCCCAGGTGCTGGCACGCACCGCGTTCGTCGGTGGCCCGCAGGTCGCCGCGTTCGAGCGGGAGTACGCCGACTATCTGGGTGTGGCGCACTGCGTCGGCGTCGGCAGCGGCACGGACGCGCTGGAACTGGCGCTGCGCGCCGCCGGCATCGGCCGCGGTGACGAGTGCGTCCTGCCGGCCAACACGTTCATCGCGACGGCCGAGGCGGTGGCACGGGCCGGCGCCACGCCGATCCTGGTCGACTGCGACCCCGACACGGGACTCATCGACCCGGCCGCCGTGTCGGCCGTGGTCGGCCCGCGCACCAGGGCCGTGCTGCCGGTGCACCTGTACGGCCAGGCCGCGCCGGTGGAACGGATCCGGCGAGTGGCCGGCTCGGCCGTGATCATCGAGGACGCCGCGCAGTCCCAGGGCGCCCGCCGCTACGGCGCGGTCACCGGCACCCTGGGCGACGCGGCGGCCACCAGCTTCTACCCCGGCAAGAACCTGGGCGCCTACGGCGACGCCGGCGCGGTCCTCACGCCGGACGACGAGTTCGCACGGCGCATCCGGCTGCTGCGCGACCACGGCTCGGAACGCCGCTACGAGCACCCGGTGCTGGGTTTCAACAGCCGCCTGGACACCCTCCAAGCCGTTGTGCTGTCGGCAAAACTGCGTCACCTGGACGGCTGGAACGACGACCGCCGCAAGGCCGCGGAGCGCTACCACGAGTTGCTGGCCGCCGTGCCGACGGTGACC
Organism: Pseudonocardiaceae bacterium; assembly: GCA_036503065.1. Lineage (GTDB taxonomy): Bacteria > Actinomycetota > Actinomycetes > Mycobacteriales > Pseudonocardiaceae > DATEPR01. The sequence goes on from DASXXM010000064.1 coordinate 1,586, forward strand.
CGCCCGTCGGTCGCCGAGGGCAACGAGCCGGTATGGCACCTGTACGTCGTGCTGGTGCCGAATCGGGACCGCGTCCTGAGCACACTGCACGAGGCGGGCATCGGCGCCGGCATCCACTACCCGACCCCGATCCACCGCACCGGCGCGTTCGACGACCTGGGTTACCTGGAAGGCGCCTTCCCCAACGCCGAACGGCGTGCCGCGCACCAGCTTTCGCTGCCCATCTTCCCGGAAATCACGCCGGCCCAACAGGAACGCGTGGTCGAGGTGCTGAGCGGGGCGCTGCGATGACCGTCTTCGTGCACCCGGCCGGCCTGTGCGAGAGCGACGATGTCGGCCCCGGCACCCGCGTCTGGGCGTTCGCCCACGTGCTGCCGGGCGCCGTCGTCGGCGCCGACTGCAACATCTGCGACGGCGCGTTCGTCGAAACCGGCGCTGTGCTGGGCGACCGGGTGACGGTGAAGAACGGCACCCTGGTCTTCGCGGGCGTGACGTGCGAGGACGAGGTCTTCCTCGGCCCGAACGTGCTGTTCACCAACGACCTGCGCCCACGGTCCACGGTCCGCGCCGAGGTGGTGCCCACGGTGGTCCGCCGTGGCGCCAGCCTGGGCGCCGGGGTGGTCGTGGTGTGCGGGCACGTCGTCGGCGAATACGCCTTCGCCGCCGCAGGCTCGGTGATCGCGCGGGACGTGCCGCCGCACGCCTTCGTGGCCGGCAACCCGGCCCGCCAGAAGGGCTGGGTCTGCACCTGCGGCAACCGCCTCAACGCCAACCTGCTGTGCACCGCCTGCGGCCACCGCTTCGAACCGTCCCCGAACGGCGGCCTGCGCCGGACGACCACAGCGAACGACGGCGACACCGTCCTGGTGAACTAATTGGCCAGTGGCGCTTCGGCCCGCGCGTTGTGTCGGCCGAAGCGCCACTGGCTGTGTCGGGTCAGCCGGCGTTGAGTTTGACCGCCAGGATCTTGATGTCGCTCACGGACTCGGTGCTCGGGTCGACCCCGGTTGCGTTGCAGGTCAGCGACATGGTGGCGTTCGCAGGGACGCTGGCGACACCCGACACCGCGAGCTCGGTCGTGTCGATCGGGCCTGCGTCGCCGGGCTGGGGACCGTGCGTGCGGGTCACCGCGGTGCTGAATGCGAGCCCGTTGACGGTCAGCTGGCAGGTCCAGAATCGGTCGTTCTTCAGGTCGGACACCGTGGTGTGCGCCCTGACCAGGTAGGTTCCCGCGGCCGGAGACACGGTGATGATCGGTGTCGGGTCGGTTGTCGGCAGGGTCGTGCTGCCGAGGATGGTCGCCTCGGTGGTGTCGGCCAGCGCGGGACTGCTGGCCGGTCCGATGTCGCCCGTCGGTCCCTTGGGCCCGACCGGACCGGGATCACCGGTCAAGCCCTTGGCCCCGGCCGGTCCGGTGTCACCGGTCACGCCCTTGGCGCCCGGCACGCCGACCGGACCGGTCTTGTTCCAGTCGAGCGCGGTCTCGGTCGCCAGGCACTGCTGACCGAGAGCCGTATCGATGATCCGGATCAGACCGAATGCGTTGTTGCGGCAGCCGTGGATGACGCCGGCCGGATCAGGAATGGACGCGGAGGCGGGCGACACGCCGACGATGGCTGACACGCCGACAGCGGCGAGTACCACGCCGAGGCCGCGAATGGTTCGGGTACGTACTGCGGACATTTAACCTTCTCCGTCTCGGCTAGTTTCCGATTTTGGTGGCGATCAGATGGATGCCGTCGACGTCGGAATCGCTTTGGCCATCGGCGGAACAGTTCAGCGTGACGGTCTGTTGGCCGATCGGCGACGTAACAGAACCGAAGACCTGACCGACCAGGCTGATCGCGTTGAAGTCGGGCTTGCCGCCGCCGTTTTGCGTGGACGTCTTCGTGCCGTCCAGGAGGTTGCCGTTGCCGAACAGCCGGCAGTCCCAGATGTTGACGTCGTTGCTCTGGTTGTGAACGGTTGCGTCCGCGGTGATCACATAGTGCCCTTGTGGCAGATTCAGTGTCGCGACCGTCGTGTCGTTGCCACTCGGTACGTCGGCGCGACCGACCGAGACCTGCTGGATATCGGTGAAGTGCGCGGGACCGGCCGGTCCGGTGTCGCCCTTGGCGCCCTGCGGGCCGGCTGCGCCCTGGTCACCCTTGTCGCCGATCGGTCCCTGGGCTCCGGTGTCGCCCACCGGTCCGGCACTGCCCTGCGGCCCCTGTGGGCCGAGTTGGCCCCAAGGGAGCGCCTTCTCGGTGATCAGGCAGTTGGGTGTGTTGGCGGTGTCGATGATCCGCAGCTGTCCGGTGATCGTGCTGTAGCAGCCGTGAATGGAGCCGGCCGGATCCGGCACGGACGCGTAGGCGACCGAGCCACCGACGATGGCGACACCGATCCCGATACCGACGATCACCTGAACGCGCTTTCGCGTGAACACGGCGCGTATACCTCCTCTTTCATACATCGCGCTCAGCCGACCTTGGTCGCGGTGAACTGGATGCTGTCCACATCGGAGTTGGACTGACCGCCCGAGTCACAGTTGATGGTCGCGGTCTCGTCCGGACCGCTCAGCAGAGCGGCGACGCCATCCAGGGACATCGAAGCGATGTCGTTGTTCTGCCCGAACGGCCCGCCGCCGTTCTGGGTATTGGTCGAATGTGCGTCGACCTGGAGGCCTGCGGCGTTCAACCGGCAGGTCCAGAACGAGTCGTTGCTCTGGTTGTGCGGGCTGACGGTCGCCGTGAGCAGCCAGGTGCCGCCGCCGGTCAGCGTGAGGGATGCGACGTCGGTCGGGTTTCCGTTCGGTACGTCGGCCCGAGCGACGCTCACCTGCCTGATGACCGCGGAGCCGTCGGGCCCGGCCGGTCCGGTGTCACCCTTGTCGCCCTGCGGTCCCACCGGCCCGATGTCGCCGTTGCCGCCCTGCGGCCCCGCCGGTCCGACGTCGCCCTTGGCGCCCTGCACACCTGGCAGTCCCTGCGGTCCCGTCTGATTCCAGGTAGTCGCGTTCTCGATCGCCAGGCAGCGTTGACCAGCGTCGGTGTCAACAACCCGCAATGTGCCCAGCAATTTGCCATAGCAGCCGTGCACGACGCCGTTTGAATCGGGTACCGACGCATACGCGACCGAGCCGCTGATTATTGCGACGCCGACCCCCAACCCAACTATGGTACGTACGCGCGATTTGGAAAACAGCATGCAACGCCCCCTCCGATTGGCATTGGCCTAACAGGCCCCCGGTACGGCGCAGACGCTACCCGGACGCGAACGCCCGATATAACCCGCCAATGCCCGTTCCGCCCATTCGTCGGTACGCGCCGCCCGTTCGGGCGATCAGCTCGGACGAATGGGCGGGTCGCCAAACAACCGGTCCGATGAACGGAACGGAGCTATGCGAAAAGCCGACTCAACGCCGTTAATGGCAGTTGAATTGACCGACAGGTAGGATCCGGCGCGTACACCTATTACCGATAGGAGCGCGATGCCTGTCCGATTTCAGCTCGTCGTCGACTGCAAGGACCCCGAACTGCTTGCCCGCTTCTGGGCGGCCGCCCTGGGATACGTGCTGGAACCGCCCCCGGAGGGGTTCGCCACCTGGGACGACTGGCGGCGCGACATCGGGCTTCCCGACAGTGAGCTGGGCATCGACGCGGACAGCATCGTCGATCCCGGCGGTGACGGTCCCCGGATCTGGTTCCGCGTGGAGCCGGACGCCAAGGTCGTCAAGAACCGCCTACACCTCGACATCCACGTCAGCGGCGGCCGCTCGGTCGTGGACCGGCAAGAACCGCTCGCCATCCGCACACAGCGAGTCGACGCCGAGGCCAGGCGGCTGGCGGATCTCGGCGCCACGATCACCGGGCCCATGAGCGCCGACGGCCTCGATCACTACGCGGTCGGCATGAAGGACCCCGAGGGCAACGAGTTCGACATCAACTGACACCTTCGCCCGCCGCGACTCCTCGTGTCGGGCCAGAACCTACGCCGGCGTCGGCGGGGGTGTGCCGCGCAGTTTCTCCACCGCCGTGACGGCGTCGTCATGGTGGAAGACCCTGTTGTACAGGTCGCCAGGGGGTTCCTGGTGGCCTACCTCGTTGCGGTCCAACGTGCCGGTGCGTACCGGGTCGAAGCCGGCGTCGTTCACCAGCTGGGCGACCACGGGGGCGGCCGCGTCGTCGTCCGTCGCGTAGAAGAACACCACTCGGTCGGCGCCGGTCTTGCCGGCAGAAGACGCCAGGATCTTGGACGCCAGGGTGTTGAACGTCTTCGTCCAGGTCGCGCCGGGAATCCTGGTCGCGTTGTACCGGGCGCCGGACACGCCGTCGAGGGCGAGCGGGCCGAACTTGCCGTTGACCCGGCCGTACTGATTCGTGGTGTCCACGACGAGCTTGCCGGCCAAGGCCGCAGCACCGCCGGCCTGCTTGACGGCCTCGTCGATCACGTCCCACTGGACCGACAGGACGACCACCTCGCCGTGCTGCGCCGCCTCCGCGGGCGTGCCTGAGCGGGCCTTGATCTCCCCCGCCAGCTTGTCAAGGGCCGCGCGGTCGCGGCTGAAGCTGACCACCACGTCGTGGCCGGCGGCGGACAGCAGTCGGGCGACGTTGCCGCCGATGTGGCCGGTACCGATGATGCCGATCTTCATGGCGTTTCCTGTCAGACTCGGGCGACGGGTTGTTGCGGGCTTGACGTTTGCGTGGTCAGCGGCGGGCCGGATACCGCGCAGTGCGACTGGGCGGCCTGGGCGGCCGCGCCCGGCTTGTTCGAGATGACCTTCGGAATCGCGAACAGGGAGATCCCGGCGCCCACGAGCAGGATGGCGGCGCCGATCAGCATCGCGGTGCGGTAGGTCGGCCCGAGGTCGACCGGGTTGGTGAGGCTGCCGGCGCCCAGTCCGGCGGCCAGCGGCAGCACCGCGACCGCGAGGAGCCCGGCGGCACGGGCGACCGCGTTGTTCACACCGCTGGCGACACCGGCATGCCGGTCCTCGACGGCGCCCAATGCGGTCGCGGTGAGCGGCGCGACGGTCAACGACAGGCCGAAACCGAGCAGCAGCACAGCCGGCAACACCGAAGTCAGATAAGAAGCGTGCGCGCCTATCCGGGTGAACAGCACCAACGCGCCCGCGGCGAGAATCGGACCGACCGTCATCGGAATACGCGGCCCGATGCGTTGGGCCAGGCCACCGGCACGGGCCGACAGCAGCAACGCGATCACCGTGAGCGGCAACAACGCGGTACCGGCCGCCAACGGTCCGAACCCGGCGACCACCTGAAGATTCAGCACGACCAGGAACAGCACACCACCGAGCGCGGAGTACATCGCGAACGTGACCAGGTTCGCGGCGGTGAAGGTGCGCGATCTGAACACCTCCAGCGGCAACATCGGATGGTGCGAACGCCGTTCGGTGACCACGAATCCGGCGATGCCGGCGATACCTATCACCAGCGCGATCAGTACCACCGGACTGGTCACGCCCAGCGCGGGCCACGCGGTGAACCCGTAGGTGAGGCCGGCAAGGCCGATGGCGCCGGCCAGGACGCCGGTCACGTCGAGGCGACGCGGCGAGTCCGGGTTACGGCTTTCCGGCACGTGGCGCCACGCGACGATGAGTACGAGCACCGCCAGCGGCGCGTTGATCAGGAAGACCAGCCGCCAACTGGCCACCTGGATCAGCCAGCCGCCGAGGAACGGACCGACGGCACCCGCGATGCCACCCAGCCCGGACCAGGCGCCGATGGCCTTGGCCCGGTCCCCCTTCTCGAACGACGCCTCCAGGATGGCCAGCGAGCCGGGCGTGAGCAGCGCGCCGCCGATGCCCTGGAGCACCCGCGCGCTGATCAGCGTCTCGACGTTGGGCGCCAACCCGCACAGCAGGGAGGCGCACGCGAACCAGATGACGCCGATCATGAAGATCCGCTTGCGACCGAACCGGTCGCCGAGCGATCCACCGAGCAGGATGAGGGCGGCCAGGCTGAGGGTGTAGCCGTTGACCGTCCATTGCAGACTAGCCGCGCTGGCGTGCAGGCCGGTGCCGATCCGTTGCAGCGCGACGTTGACGACTGTGGTATCGATGAACGCCATACCGGACCCGAGTACGGTCGCCAGCAGCACCCATCGACCGGCCGGCTGGCCATAACGCACCAAAGCCGGTGTCGGCTCGCTCATTGTGGCTCCTCCCGGGGTTGCACCGACCATATCGGTGACCGTGTCCGGGCAGAACGTTACGCCGGAATTCCGGTCGCACTTTGGCAATTCGGGTTACCACGGGTGGTCCCTGTTGGGCTGGAGGTGTGACGGTGGTAGCCGTTCGGCTGACGCGTGTTCCGGCCGGCCCCTCCGCTGGGCAGGCTGGGAGTCGACGCGAGGAGCAACCACATGGACCCGTTCGAGCCGACAACCCCGTTCTACCAGGTCAGCGCGGAGAAGTTGGGCAAGGGCACCGGCCACCTGATCGACTCGGAAGAGGTGACCGGATACGTGGCGCTGGCGGACGCGAGCGCGACATACCGGGTCATCTACGAGTCCACCAGCGGCATCGGCGGTCAGGTCGGCAAGCCGATCGGCGTGTCCGGCATGATCGCCTTCCCCACGACGCCGCCGGTCGGCGACGGCTGGCCGGTGATCAGTTGGGCACACGGGACCGTGGGCAGTGCGGACAAGTGCGCGCCCTCCATGGACAGCGAGGAACTCGGCCCGCCGGGAGACAGCGGCCTGGGCCTGCTCCGCATGATCAACAAGGCGCCGCACAAGCTGCTCAACGCCTTCCTGCGGGCCGGCTGGGCGGTCGCCATGACCGACTACGAGGGCTTGGGCACCTACGGCAACCACCCCTACCTGCTCGGCGAGTCGGAAGGACGTGGCATCGTGGACATCGTGCCGGTCGTGTCCCAACTCGCAGGGCCTGATCGGCGGATCTCCGATCAGTACGGCATCGTCGGACATTCCCAGGGTGGTCAGGCAGCGCTGTTCGGGGCGTATCTCGCGGGCACGGACTACGCGCGGTCGGGCACCCTGATCGGCGTGGCCGCGCTGGCACCCGCGTCCAATCTCAAGGCCGGCCTGCTCTACGTCTACGAGCAGCCGGCCCCCTTCGGCGATCTCGGCGCCTTCTATGCGTTGTTCAGCAACGGTGTGTTCGGCGGCGACCCCGGCATCGAACGGGCCCAGATCTTCAAGGAAGAGGCGCTACGGAAGTACCTGGCCGACTACGACACCAAGGCACGCGCCGAAATGAGCCTCGATCCCGAGTGGATGAATGTCGCGCCGACGGACATCTTCCAGCCCCAGGGCGGTGATGCGTGGACCAGGTACTGGGCGCAGGTGGACGACTTCAACCCGGAGAAGAAGATCACCGTCCCGATCCGCGTCTCCCAGGCACTGGGCGACACGCGGGTCAACCCGGTCAACACCACATTGCTCCTGACACAACTCGCCGCCATCGATGGCCACGGCCCCATCACCCCGGTCACCCGCGTGATCGTGTCGCAGCCCGACCCAAAGGTCCTGGGCGCCCACTTCGGCCTGCTGATGGACGACACGGAGATATCCGGCCTGGTCGGCTGGATGGGGGACCGCCTCACTCAGCCGGGGCCGGAATCCAGCTGATGCTGTTGCCGAACTCGGCATCCATCAAGGCCAACCGTGGCGGAAAGATCCGCAGGAGACTGTAGGCGACCTGCCAGGGGTCGTCCGCGAGCTGCAGGATGATCCCGTCATCCTCCTCGACGACGGTCCAGCGGGCCAGGCTCGGGTTGTTGGACAGAACGAGCGGGGACATGGGGTCCGCGGATCGAGCCGACAGGAACAACGACTCCGCCTGCCCGCTGCGCAGGGTGAAGGTGCCGGCGACATTGTTGACGAGCCAACTCTGGCTGGCGGCGCCCTCGCCGGGGAGCAATGCGACCGGGGCGCTGTCCTGGTCGTCCAGCGCCGTCAACAGCATTCTGTCCCTCTGGGACGACAGGGTGACGGTGCCCAGCGGCAATGGCATGGCTACTCCCTTTTGCTTGCCGCATCCCATCGACGCGGCCACGCACACATCGTGGACGTCGCGCGTCGCGACGGACAAGCAACCGTTCGGGTGCCCTACCGTTTCATCGAACGGCCGCCACCCATTCGAGTGATGTCATTTGCTTTGCGTATCTCAAGGTTTATCCACCAACTGCCGCGCGTGACGGTGCAGATGGTCGGGGTTCGGCACCAGTGACATAGGTGGTGCGGTAGCTTTCATACAATAAGCGTAGCGGATAGTCCTACGGGCGACTATCCGCCCTCGCTTGCCGGGGAGCGACCGGGCAGGACCTCAGTCGGCGGGCGGCTCACTTGGTTGGCATTTTGCCGAGTGGGCAATTTCCGTGATGCTTGGCTGGCGGGGTACCCACGTTCGGGTGATTTCATTGACATCAGGACATCGGCCATTGCTGGATTGCTAATGTGGATAGGACAGGGTGGTGTGGTTATTTGCACGGTAGACAAAATTTCGGGAGGGTTCGTGTCCAATCAGAAATTGGTCAATGCGGTCACCAGTGGGCTGGCCTGGGACTTGAAGCATATCCGCAACCAGTGTGGGCTGACGCTGGAGGATGTCTGCCTGAAGCTCAAGTGGCAGCAGTCCAAACTATCCCGGATGGAGGGTGGGCAGCAGTGCATCTCCGAGGCGGATCTGGCGTCTGTGCTGGTGATGTACGAGGTCACCGGCAAGGAGCGGCAGCATCTGTTGCACCTGGCCGAACGGCAGGACGACCCTGGTCGCTGGGAGAACTCCCCCGAACTGTCGGAGGAGTCCAAAACGCTCATGCGCCTGGAACTGGAGACCAGCTCGATCGTCGATGTCGAGTGCTTGTTGGTGCCCGGACTGGTGCAGACCTCCGACTACACCCAAGCGATCATGAAGGCTGCGGAATTGCGGCCTGAGCAAATCACGGCGCGAGTAAAAGCCCGGAAGGAGAGGCAGGCCATCCTCCTTAAGGACAAGCCACCGATGCTCGACATGATTCTGGAGGAGGCCATATTGCGCCGGGTGGTGGGGAGCCACAGGATCATGGCTGGGCAACTACGCGCCCTGCTGGATGCCACAGAACTACCGAACTTGCGGCTACGGGTTTTGCTCTCCCAGAAAGCCATGAACGCGGGACTTAACTATCCGCTCTATCTGATGGACTTCCCGCGCGGCAACTCGGTCCTCCACCTGGAACACAAGATGTCCGGTGTCTTCCTCGAAGACCAGGGTAAGATCGACATCTGTCGGCGCGACGTGGCCCGACTGGCGGACGCCGCACTGAGCCCCGCCGAATCGCTCGAACTTGTTGCTAAAGTAGCAAGGGAGCATGACCTGGAGTGAGGTGCGATGGGCGATCTGACCTGGCGGAAGTCAAGCCATAGCGGTTCAGGCACGAACTGCGTGGAGTTGAGCTGGCGGAAGTCGAGCTATAG
>DASXXM010000065.1:0-3984 GCA_036503065.1 Pseudonocardiaceae bacterium
CGGGACACCGAGGTGATCGAGGCGGCGGGCCAGGTGGCGCTGCCCGGTTTCGTCGACCTGCACACCCACCTGCGCGAACCGGGCCGGGAGGACGTCGAGACCATCGCGACCGGCTCGGCCGCGGCGGCGCTGGGCGGCTTCACCGCGGTGTTCGCGATGGCCAATACCGATCCGGTGGCGGACAACCCGGTGGTGGTGGAGCACGTGTGGCGGCGCGGCCGGGAGGTCGGGCTGGTCGACGTGCACCCGGTCGGCGCCGTCACGGTCGGGCTGGCCGGTGAGCGCCTGGCCGAACTGGGCGCGATGGCCGGGTCCGCGGCCGGCGTGCGGATGTTCTCCGACGACGGCCGGTGCGTGGCGGACCCGCTGGTGATGCGCAGGGCGCTGGAGTACTCCACGGCGCTGGACGGCGTGGTGGCCCAGCACGCCGAGGAGCCGAAGCTGACCGTGGGCGCGCAGGCGCACGACGGCGCGCGGGCCGCCCGGCTCGGCCTGGTCGGCTGGCCCGCCGCGGCCGAGGAGGCGATCGTGGCCCGGGACTGCCTGCTGGCCGCCGAGGTCGGCGCCCGGCTGCACGTCTGCCACGTGTCCAGTGCCGGGACGGCGGAGGTGTTGCGCTGGGCCAAGAATCGGCCCGGCGGCGACGGGATCTCGGCTGAGGTGACGCCACACCACCTGCTGCTCACCGACGAGCGCCTCGCCGGCTACGACCCGGCCAACAAGGTCAACCCGCCGCTGCGCACCGAAGCCGACGTCGCGGCCCTGCGGACCGCGCTCGCCGACGGCGTGATCGACTGCGTCGCCACCGACCACGCGCCGCACGCCCCGCAGGACAAGGACTGCGAATGGGCCGCGGCCCGCCCCGGCATGCTCGGCCTGCAGACCGCGCTGTCCGTCGTGGTGCTGGCGATGGTCGCGACCGAACTGCTGGACTGGCGCGGGGTGGCCAGGGTGCTGTCCGAACGGCCTGCCGACATCGGCAGGCTGCCCGACCAGGGCCGTCCGATCGCCGTGGGCGAGCCGGCCAACCTGGCGCTGGTCGACCCGGACACGACGTGGACGGTCCGCGGCGCGGAACTGGCCAGCATCGCGGCGAACACCCCCTATGAGGGCATGGTGCTGCCGGCCGTGGTGGTCACCACGATCTCGCGCGGTCGCATCACCGCGCACGGTGGCAGGATTCGCGGATGAGCCGGCTGCTGCTGAGCCTGGCCGTGGTGGCCTTCTTCGTGTTGTGCGCGGCCGGGATGCGGCTTGGCTGGCGCAATCGGCAACGCCGGCAGTCCCGGCTGCCCGAGTTGCCCGCCGTGCCGGCCGACCCCGGGACGCCACTGATGGCCGAACTGACCGGCGTCTACGTCGGCACAACCACGGCCGGCGACTGGCAGGATCGGATCGTGGTCCACGGCCTCGGCAACCGGGCCGCGACGAGGGTCCGGCTGTTCAACGACGGTGTCCTGCTCGACAACGCGGGCGGCCCGCTGTGGATACCGGCGGACGACCTGGTCGACGCACGCGCGGACCGGGCGCTGGCCGGCAAGGCGATGGGCGTCGACGGGCTGCTGGTCTTCCGTTGGCGCCTCGGCGAACACGTGCTCGACTCCGGCGTGCGCGGCGATGACCGGGACGGTTACCACGAGTGGATCACCGCGGTCGCGGCGACCGGCAAGGGAGGCGAACGATCGTGACGACACCGACGTACCGGCGGGCGACGCAGGCCGACAGTGCGGCGCTGGTGCTGGAGGACGGCCGGGTCTTTCCCGGTCGCGGCTACGGCGCACTGGGCGCGACACTGGGGGAGGTGGTGTTCTGCACCGGCATGACCGGCTATCAGGAGACCCTGACCGACCCGTCCTACCACCGGCAGATCGTGGTCCAGACCGCGCCGCAGATCGGCAACACCGGCTGGAACGACGAGGACGACGAGTCGGCCCGGATCTGGGTGGCCGGCTACGTGGTGCGCGACCCGGCCCGCGTCCCGTCCAACTGGCGGTCGGCCCGCTCGCTGGACGAGGAACTGGCGCGGCAGGGCATCGTCGGCATCGCCGAGGTCGACACCAGGACCCTGACCCGGCACATCCGCGAGCAGGGCGCGATGCGGGCGGGCGTGTTCGCAGGCGCGGCCATGACCGACCGTGCCGAGATGCTGGCGAAGGTGCGCGACAGCGCGCGAATGGTCGGCGCCGACCTGGCCGGGGACGTCACGGCAGCGAGCACCTACGTGGTGCCGGCCAATGGCGAGCGCCGGTTCCGGGTCGCCGCGCTGGACCTGGGCATCAAGTCGAACACGCCGCGAATGCTTGCCGCGCGCGGCATCGAGACCCACGTGCTGCCGCTGCAATCCACAGTGGACGACCTGCTCGCGGTCGAGCCGGACGGTGTGTTCCTGTCCAACGGGCCCGGCGACCCGGCCACCCAGGAGCACGGCGTCGCGCTCACCGCCGAGGTGCTGGCCCGGCGCATCCCGCTGTTCGGCATCTGTTTCGGCAACCAGATCCTGGGCCGGGCGCTGGGCCGCGACACCTACAAGCTGCGCTACGGCCACCGCGGCATCAACGTCCCGGTGATCGACCGCGCGACCGGCCGGGTCGCGATCACCGCACAGAACCACGGTTTCGCGCTGGAGGGCGAGGCGGGGGAGCGGTTCGACACCCCGTTCGGTGCCGCCCACGTGAGCCACCACTGCCCGAACGACGGCACCGTGGAGGGCCTGCGCTGCACCGACGTGCCGGCGTTCTCCGTCCAGTACCACCCGGAGGCGGCAGCGGGCCCGCATGACGCCGCCGTGCTGTTCGACGAGTTCGTCGCCATGATGGAGAAGAGCGCCTGATGCCCAAGCGGACGGACATCTCGCACGTCCTGGTGATCGGCTCGGGGCCGATCGTGATCGGCCAGGCCTGCGAGTTCGACTACTCCGGCACCCAGGCCTGCCGGGTGCTGCGGGCCGAGGGCCTGCGGGTCAGCCTGGTGAACTCCAACCCGGCGACCATCATGACCGACCCGGAGTTCGCCGACGCCACCTACGTCGAGCCGATCACGCCGGAGTTCGTGGAGAAGGTCATCGCGATCGAGCGGCCGGACGCCCTGCTGGCCACGCTCGGCGGCCAGACCGCACTGAACACCGCGGTCGCCCTCCACGAGCGCGGTGTGCTGGAGAAGTACGGCGTCGAACTGATCGGCGCGGACTTCGACGCCATCCAGCGCGGTGAGGACCGGCAGCGCTTCAAGGACATCGTGCGCAAGGTGGGCGCCGAGGTGCCGGCCAGCGCGGTGTGCCGGTCGATGGCCGACGTCGAGGCCACCGCGGCCGAACTCGGCCTGCCCGTGGTGATCCGACCGTCGTTCACCATGGGCGGCCTTGGTTCCGGCATGGCGCACACACCCGAGGAACTGACCCGGTTGGCATCCGTCGGCCTGGCCGAGTCGCCGGTGCACGAGGTGCTGATCGAGCAGAGTGTGCTGGGCTGGAAGGAGTTCGAGCTCGAACTCATGCGGGACCGGCACGACAACGTCGTGGTGGTGTGCTCGATCGAGAACATCGACCCGATGGGCGTGCACACCGGCGACTCGGTGACCGTGGCGCCCGCGATGACGCTGACCGACCGCGAGTACCAGCACATGCGGGACGTGGGCATCGCGGTGCTGCGCGAGGTCGGCGTGGACACCGGCGGCTGCAACATCCAGTTCGCGGTCGATCCGGAGACGGGCCGGCTCGTCGTCATCGAGATGAACCCGCGGGTGTCCCGGTCCTCCGCGCTGGCGTCCAAGGCGACGGGCTTCCCGATCGCCAAGATCGCCGCGAAGCTCGCCATCGGCTACACGCTGGACGAGATCCGCAACGACATCACCGGCGAGACACCGGCGTGTTTCGAGCCGACCCTGGACTACGTGGTGGTCAAGGTGCCCCGGTTCGCGTTCGAGAAGTTCCCCGGCGCGGACCCGACGCTCACCACGACGATGAAGAGCGTCGGCGAGGCCATGGCG
>DASXXM010000066.1:0-9378 GCA_036503065.1 Pseudonocardiaceae bacterium
GTCGCCGGCAGGCGACGCGGTGCCCAGGTTGCCGCCGACCGTGCCCCGGTTGCGGATCTGCGGCGACCCCACGGTCCGGCTGGCCATCGCGAGACCGGGGAGCTGGTCACCCAGTTCGGTGATGATCCGGGTGTAGGGCACTCCCGCGCCGAGCCGGATCCGGCCGTCCACCGTCGCCCAGTCGGCGAGTTCGGCCGCCGGCCCGAGGTCCAACAGCGCCTGCGGGCGGCGGTGGTCGAGGTTGAGCTCGACCATCACGTCGGTGCCGCCCGCGATCGGCACCGCGTCCGGATGTGCCGCCTTGGCGGCCAAACAGTCGGCCCAACTGCTGGGGCGCAGGAAGTCCACGCACCGCCTCCTCGTCATGCCGTCCGGGTCACGGACCGGCACGGGCCTTCCGTCTGGATTCATCCACGATACGGCCGGTCGGCCGGCCGGGGCGGTGCAATTGTGCGCGACCGGCCCGGCGCCGGCCATCGGGCGCCCGCTCGAAGATCCTTCTTCGTTTCACGCGGAACACACACGTACCACGATGTCTTCGTTCCTTTAGCAAGACTCCTTGCGCAACGAACTTTGATAAAGCTATGCTGCTATCGAAGTCACGATGAGGGGAGCGCACGATGGAGAACTCGTTGGACGCACTGCGGGCCCAGGTCCGGTACCGCCAGCACGACCTGGCGGTCGAGGCCGACCAGGCCCGCCTTGCGCGTGCCGTCCGGTCCCGTCCTGGCCCCTGGCTGTTCACCCGCCGGGATGCCCGCAGGCTGCACGCGGAGGTCGCCGCGTTCGTCGCCGGTGCCGCGCCGGCCGACCAGCGCCCAATCGAAACCACGAGCGCCGGCACCCGGTGTCGGTAACGGCCGTCCTGTTACCGGACGGTGTCGTCCGGTAACAGTCCACAGTGGCCTTGCGGCAACCTGCACCCGGAACCGGTCGCGGTCCGGTAATCTCGGCACCGCCGAAAGGCCGACAGAAGGTGGGGCCAGCCCCACCTTCGGTTCGGGTGTCAGCCGGCTGGTCGGGTCGCCTCAGGTGATCAAGACTGGGACCCAGATCCAGAACCCAGCCGACAGGAGGCGTCGATGCAGGTGGAGACCATTCTCCCGGGGGAGCTGCACGAGACCCGACCCACCGTGTTCCACCGCACGACCACGCTCGCCAATCGATTGCTGCTGCCCTTCAGCCTGGCCGCGGTCTTCGTCGCCACGGTCATGGTCGTCGTACTGCACCTGCTCCCGGAATGGGGCGGGGTCAACCCGATCACCGGCATGCTGAGCGACTACGGCGTCCTCCCGGACGGCTGGGTGTTCGACACGGCACTGGACATCATGAGCCTCGGCTCGGTGGCCCTGCTGGTGAAGATGGCCTGGCACGGCGTGGTGCGCGGCCGCGTCCCGTTCATCCTGATGGTCAGCTGGTGCGTGTGCCTGGTGGGCATAGGGACCTTCACCAAGGACCCGAACACCTCGGCCCAGACCTTCCGCGGCGCATTACACCTGTACTCGACCGCGGCCGCATGCTTCAGCCTGCCGGTGGCCGGCATGGTGCTGGGCTGGCAGCATCGACGAGACCCGGAATGGCGGCGCCTCGCCTGGACGACGCAGGCACTCGCGTTGATCTCGGTACCGTGCTTCCTGCCGTTCGTGATCTCGTTCTTCATCATCCGAATCACCCACTCACCCGGCCTGGCAGTCCCAACCGGCCTGGTAGAACGCCTGATGGGCGTGGTGGATATCGCCATCCTGGTCGTACTGGCCGTCTGGGCCCACCGAGCTGCCCATGCCAGAACCCGCCTGGTCGCCGCATGACGGAACGCCCTCAGACCGGCCCTGCTCAGCGCTTCGCGCTTTCGCCGGGTCGGCCGTCGTGCCCTCTGGGGGGGGACCCCGGACCCCCGCGGGCTCGGGCGCTGAGCGCCATCGCGGTTCGTATCGTGTTGCGTCGGGCCTGCCGCCGAACTGGCGACCGGCGACGCCCGAACCGGCACCACCAACCCTGTCGCGGACTATTTCGGCAGTCGACGTCCGACCCGGCCCGATGGTCCTGGCCATGCCGGCCTGCCGAGCCGCTCGCGCCCGAGACCAGCTGGTCACGGCATGACCGAGCTACCCGGGGAGCCGGCCGCGGAGGTGGTCGAGTTGGCGACGCGGCTGTTCGGCCACGCCCGAACCGGCGCCACCAAGGCCCTCGCCGACTACGTGGCCGCGGGCGTCCCACCCAACCTGGCCAACGAGACCGGCGACACCCTGATCATGCTCGCCGCCTACCACGGCCACGCCGAAACGGTTCGCGCCCTGCTGGCCGCGGGCGCCGACCCCGACCGCCCCAACGACCGAGGCCAAACCCCGCTGGCCGGCGCGGTGTTCAAGGGCGAAACAGCGGTGGTCAAGGCACTGGTCGACGGCGGCGCCGACCCCACGGCCGGCCAACCGTCCGCCGTGGACACCGCCCGAATGTTCGGCCGGACCGACCTGCTGGCCATCTTCGAACAGCACCCGCCCACCTCCTGACCGTCCGTACAACCGCAGGTTCCCGGTCACCGACCGGAGCGCCAGGCCCGAACCCGGGCTTCGATGTCGCTCCTGCGTGCCGCGGTCGGGAACCGCCACTGGAACACCAGCGACCACAACAAAACCGCCAGCCGCCGCCCAGCCAGGAACGGCGCACGAGCCGACTCGTCCGGCGCCCCCGGATAACCGGCCACGGCAGCCCGACCGTCCAACCGACTCGTCAGCTCCAGACAGGCCAGATCCCAACCGACCGGGCCGAACCAGGCATCCTCGAAGTCCGTCCAGACAGGCCCGGCACCGGTGTACATCAGGTTCCCCGGATGGGCGTCACCGTGCAGTGGGACGGACAGGCCAGCGGCGACCAACTCCTCGGCGACCCGGGCCGCATCGGCCAGCAGGTCCGGGATCTCGGCTGCCACCAGCGGGTCGAGCGCGCCAAGGCGCCGCAACACGTCGGTCAGCGCCGCCGCCTCGATCGGTGGCGTGCGCGGCAGTTCGCCGGGATAGGCCCGCAGTGCCGCGTGCAGGTCCGCCAACAGCGGACCGACCTCGTCCGGGCGCCAGACGTGACCGCGATCGTGCGGCACGTAGGTCCAGAACGTGATCGTCCGACCGTCCGACGACCGGTGCGGCCCGGCCGGCAGCTCACCACTCGGCGGCACCACCGGCGCGCCCTGCCCGGCCAGCCAGCCTGCGATCGCCACGTCCTTCGCCAGGGTCACGTCCACGTCGGACCGGACGAGCCCGGTCAGCGCCGCCACCCTGGCCACGATCGGCGCAGGCGCCAGGTGCACCAACACGTTCGACCCGTTCGCCAGCACCGCGGGCGCTCCACACCGGACACCGTGCGCGGCCGCCACCTCAACGGCCGCATCAAGAGCCCGGTCCGGCATGGCCGGCAGCATGGCAGGACCACCTGCCGGCGGGCGACCGAATTCAGCCGGTGATCGTCGCCAGCTGCGCCAGCTGTGTCTTGAGCTGCGCGGTCCACTGCTGGGCCAACGCCTTGGCCTGTGAATTGCTGCCCTTCGACGCCTCGGTACCGGCCAACTGCTGCGCCGCGGTCAGGTTCCCGCGGACGTCCTGCAGCCAGTGCATGTCGAACGGCGTGCCGGTCAGCGACTGAAGTTGTTGCAGGTCGGCGGCTGCCAGCACGCCGGGCACCGAGCCGGCGACCGACTGCGGCGCCGGCTCGTTCCACTGGCTCAGCCAGCCGGTCATCGTGGTCACCGACGGCCCGGTGCCGCCGGCGATGTCCGTGGCCAGCGAATGGATCTGGGTGTTCGTGCTGCCCCTGGCGGCCAGGTTCGCGATCGTCACGGCCTGCTGCCGCAGTTGCACCGACTGGTCAATGAAAGTGACGTCGGCAGCATTGTGCTGGGTGCCGGCGGCACTCGACACGGGCGGTGCCGACGTGGTCGTCACCGCCGGACCGAAGGACTGGCCGTTGCCGGCCCCGGCGGGCGCCGACTGCTCGGCGTTCACGCAGCCGGCCAGACCGAGCACGGCGGCACTGAGCAGCACGGCAGCCGCCGTGTCACGGATGGCGGTTGTTCGCACGTCTGTTCTCCCCTGTCGGCCGGTTGCCAGCGGCGCTGCCTTGTCATCAGACGGGGCCAAGCCTAGGACCGTGCTCTCCGTCGCCCCGCACCGTGCTCCATTCCGTTATTCACGCTGGTGACGCACGTCACCCGGGGCCCGAGTGGGGTGGGCCGCGTCCATGGCCCTGCGCGGCCGCCCTACTCCTCGCGGTCTACCATCCGGAGCAAGCTTCGCGACCCAGGAGGCATAGTGACGGCCGTAGCCCCTAAGCCGATCGCCACCCGGCCGTATCCGGCCCGGACGTCGGTCAAAGGGACGTACCTGCTGAAGATGTTCCGCACGACGGACCCGAAGATGCTCGGCATCATGTATCTGACGACGTCGTTCGGGTTCTTCCTGGTCGGTGGCGTCATGGCGTTGCTGATGCGTACCGAGTTGGCGCAGCCGGGCCTACAGTTCCTGTCGCAGGAGCAGTACAACCAGCTGTTCACCATGCACGGCACCATCATGCTGCTGCTGTACGCGACGCCGATCCTGTTCGGATTCGCGAACTACATCCTGCCGCTGCAGATCGGCTCGCCGGACGTGGCGTTCCCGCGGCTGAACGCGTTCTCCTACTGGCTGTACCTGTTCGGTGGCCTGATCGTGCTGTCCGGCTTCCTCACCCCCGGCGGCGCCGCCGACTTCGGCTGGTTCGCCTACACGCCGCTGTCCGACGTGATCCACTCGCCGGGTGTCGGCGGCGACCTGTGGATCGTCGGCCTCGTGGTGTCCGGCCTCGGCACGATCCTCGGTGGCGTCAACATGACCACCACGGTGATCTGCCTACGCGCACCCGGCATGACCCTGTTCCGCATGCCGATCTTCACCTGGAACATCCTGGTCACCAGCCTGCTGATCCTGCTGGCGTTCCCGATCCTGACCGCGGCCCTGCTCGGCCTGCTCGCCGACCGGCACCTCGGCGCGCACATCTTCGACCCGGCCAACGGCGGCGTGATCCTCTGGCAGCACCTGTTCTGGTTCTTCGGCCATCCAGAGGTCTATATCGTGGCGCTGCCGTTCTTCGGCATCGTGTCGGAGATCTTCCCGGTGTTCTCCCGTAAGCCGCTGTTCGGTTACAAGAGCCTCGTCTACGCGACGCTGGCCATCGCCGCGCTGTCGGTCACCGTGTGGGCGCACCACATGTACGCGACCGGCGCGGTGCTGCTGCCGTTCTTCTCGTTCATGACGTTCCTGATCGCGGTGCCCACCGGGGTGAAGTTCTTCAACTGGATCGGCACGATGTGGAAGGGGCAGTTGACGTTCGAGACGCCGATGCTGTTCAGCGTCGGCTTCCTGGTCACCTTCCTGTTCGGCGGCCTGACCGGTGTGCTGCTGGCCGCCCCGTCGCTGGACTTCCACGTGTCGGACACGTATTTCGTGGTGGCGCACTTCCACTACGTGCTGTTCGGCACGATCGTGTTCGCCACCTATGCCGGCATCTATTTCTGGTTCCCGAAGATGACCGGCCGCATGATGAACGAGCCATTGGGCAAACTGCATTTCTGGACCACGTTCCTCGGTTTCCACATGACCTTCCTGGTGCAACACTGGCTGGGCGCGGAAGGCATGCCGCGCCGCTATGCCGACTATCTGCCCAGTGACGGTTTCACCACGCTGAACACGGTCTCCACCATCGGCTCCTACATCCTGGGCGCCTCGGTGCTGCCGTTCATCTACAACGTGTTCAAGTCCTACCGTTACGGCGAGGTCGTCGAGGTGGACGACCCGTGGGGCTACGGCAACTCGCTGGAATGGGCGACGTCCTGCCCGCCCCCGCGGCACAACTTCACCGAACTGCCCCGCATCCGGTCCGAGCGGCCTGCTTTCGAACTGCACTACCCGCACATGGTCGAACGACTGAGGCTGGAGAACGAAGTAGGCCGCCGCCACCGGGAAGCGGCGACCGTCGGTGCCGGAGCGGACGGCCCCGACCACGGTTGAACCGGCGGCACGTAACCGCCGCACCTTCGTCGATCCACGCGAGCCCCGGAATCCGGCCAATGGCGGCCGGGCCGGGGCTCGCCCTTGCCAGGAGGCGCTGACGATGACCGCTCCGAACCAGACCCCGATCCTGATCACCGTGACCGGACCGGACAAGCCGGGCGTGTCGTCCGTGCTGTTCGCGGTGCTGTCCCGGCACGGCGTGGACCTGCTGGATGTGGAACAGGTGGTGATCCGGGGCAGGCTGGTGCTGGGTGTGCTGGTCAATGCGCACGCCGATCCGGAGGGCGTGCAGGAGGCCGTGGAACAGGCGATGGCAAGCGTGGCGATGCAGGTGGACGTCGAGATCGGCGCCGACTCGCAAGGTCAACGCCAGTTGACCTCCAGCCACGTGGTGGTCGTGCTCGGCCGACCGATCACCGCACGCGGCTTCACCGAGGTGGCCAGGAAACTGGCGTCACTCGGCGTGAACATCGACGCGATCCGGCGGGTGGCGGATTTCCCGGTGACCGGCCTGGAACTGCGGGTCTCGGTCGCCGAGGACACCATCGCGGCCGACGCGCAACTGACGTCGGCGCTGGCGGACGTGTCGGTGCGGGTCGGCCTGGACATCGCGGTGGAACGGGCCGGCCTGGCGCGGCGGGCCAAGCGGCTCGTCGTGTTCGACGTCGACTCGACCCTCATCCAGGGCGAGGTGATCGAGATGCTGGCGGCCAGGGCAGGCCACGAGGCGGAGGTCCGCGAACTCACCGCGGCGGCGATGCGCGGCGAACTGGACTTCACGCAGTCGTTGCACCGCAGGGCGGCGTTACTGGCCGGCCTGCCGGAGTCGGTGTTCGCGGAGGTCGGCGCCGAGCTGGAACTCACCCCCGGCGCACGAACCACGATCCGCACACTGAAGCGACTCGGCTTCCGGTGCGGCGTGGTCTCCGGCGGTTTCACCAGGGTCATCGCCGGACTCGCCGAGGAACTCGGCCTTGACTACGTGGCAGCGAACAATCTCGAGGTCGTCGAGGGCAAGCTGACCGGCCGGGTCGTCGGCCGGATCATCGACCGCCCCGGCAAGGCGGCGGCGTTGCGCCGTTTCGCCGACCAGGCCGGCATTCCGCTGGCCCAGTGCGTCGCGGTGGGCGACGGCGCCAACGACATCGACATGATCTCCGCGGCCGGTCTCGGCGTGGCCTTCAACGCCAAGCCCGCGCTGCGCGAGGTCGCGGACACGGCGCTGTCGCACCCGTTCCTGGACGCCGTGTTGTTCATGATGGGCGTGACAAGGGCCGAGGTGGAGGCGGCGGACGCGGCCGACGGTCTGGCCCCGTCCCGCCCGTGACCACGGTCCTGGACGCGCTGGCCGGCCGATACGCGGACTGGCTGGCGCTCCCGCCGGAGCAGGTGGCTGTCGAGATCACCGAAGCCCCGGACGAAATCCGCGCCATGCCGGTGGTCCTGCACCTCGAACGAACCCGGCCACCAGCCAGAACCGCACTGCTGGAAGCCGCGGCCGCCGCCGCGGTCGCGGTATGCCTCGACCCGCGCGCGAACCCAGACGGCCCATGGCACGACGCGTTGCTGGCCTGGACATCGGCCCACATCCGCAAGGTCTCCCGACGCGCCCGAGGCGCCCACTGGCAGGTGATCACCGAACTACCCGGCCGCACCATCACGGTAGGCGACGCCGAGGTGCGCGCCCTCGTCCCCGGCCTGGTCCGCGAGTCACCCAAGGAGGTCAGCCGCCTACAGGTCACCGGCAGCGAACTACCGCCCGACGACCCAGGCCCACCACCGCCCGGCATCCCGACCCTGTGGCTGAATCCCCGCGTGACGATGACCGCCGGCAAGGCCGCCGCCCAGGTCGGCCACGGCACGATGCTCCTGGCCGCACTACTGGCCGCCGACGGCCACAACACCGACCTGGCCGCCTGGGCAGCCAACGACTGCCGCACCACCGTGCGCACCGCAACCCCGACCCGATGGGCCGAACTACACCCCGGCGACGACCCGCTCGCGGCCTGGCGAGAACGCGGCGTGGTCGCGGTCCGGGACGGCGGCTTCACCGAGGTCGCCCCAGGCACGGTCACTGTGCTGGCACAGTGGGCCGGCTAGACGGGATTTGCTGGCGCAGTGGGCTGCTAGCACGGATTTCACGCCCGTCCCAGGGGGCCCTGTCCGTTGATGGTGCCGTTGCCGGTCACTGACTGGTGCACGAAGTAGAAAACGGCAGGTGCGCGATCGACACGGCCCGCTCCAGGGTGCTCGCGATCGTCGCGAGCGGATTGAACGACGCGAACGGGTCCTGCAGGATCAGTTGCACCTTGCTGACGTGCGCGCGAAGTGGCAGCTGTCGGTCACCACTTCGCTGTCCGGGCCGTCCGGGGGCGGGCGCCGGCGGCGGTCGGACTGTGACCCGGCGCCGGATCGACCTGCGGCCGGCGCTGGGATCGACTTGGGTGCCGAAAGCAAGGCCGGCGGATCGGGTGCGCCCACTGGCCGGCCAGTGGGCGTGGCGTTCCAGAACATGCCCGTCCGGATCTGTTGGCTAGGCGCACTGGCTGACCAGCCGACCGGCTTGGCTGCGCGTGGCGCTCGATCCGCCTCGCCGCCGCCTGCTGATCCACGCGCCTCGCCGCTGGTCACCGATCTACGCGACCGATCCGTGCCGGCGGTCCACCTCGCTCCAGGCTCCTGCCGTGTCTCGGTCGCGGGTGCCGGCCTGTTCGCTGTGTTCGCCGCGAGCCGAGGGGGGCTGAGCTGTTGGGCTCAACGAACGGGACCGGGTGATTTGATCCCGGTTTTCTGAATTGTCACCGGATCGAGTGATCTTGAGGGTGGGTCTGTGTTGATCTTACCAGGCTCTTGTCGGCGGTGTGGGGCTGTCCTGTGGTGGACAGAAATCGGTCGAGTCGTTGTGTCGCTTCGTGTTTGGTCGGTAGCTTGCGGTTGTGATCCAGAGTGGGATGTCTCGGCGTAGTGTTCTGTCGGCGCTGCTTGCTGCTGGTGGGTTGGCTGCGGTTGGCGGGTTCGGCAGGCCGGCTGGTGCGGCTGGGCTGGTGCGGCCGCCGGCTACGGCTGCCACGCAGATTCGGAATGAGTTTCTGCATGCCTGGAACGGGTACAAGCAGTTCGCCTGGGGGCATGACGAGGTCCATCCGGTGTCGGGGACGTTCAGCGAGTTCTTCGTGGCTGGCCATCCGATCGGGCTGTCCATCATCGAGGCGTTGGACACGCTCTACGTGATGGAACTCGACGCCTAACTGGCTGCGGGGGTGGCCTGGATCGAGCAGAATCTCAGCTTTGACATCGATGGCAACTTCCACGTGTTCGAGGCGATCATCCGCGTCGTCGG
>DASXXM010000067.1:0-7072 GCA_036503065.1 Pseudonocardiaceae bacterium
TACGAACCCGACTCGGTCTGTACCGCGCCGCCCGACTCGTTGACCGCGCCGACGGCGAGTACGCCGGCCAACGCGGTCGGGTAGCTGCGCACGCCGTTCTGGGTCGCGGACGCGGGCGACACGACGACATCGCCGGCGGACAGCGCGTTGGCCACCGCGCCGTCGAGAGCGGCGCTGTCGCTCATCGCGGGTACACCGACCAGGATCACCTTGGCCGATGCACTGACCGCGCGGTTGATCGCGGTGGCGAGCGCGTCCGGTGCGCCGCCCTGGTTCACGGTGTCCGTTGTGGACTGGGTGTACCGGACGGGCAGGATGCGCGCGCCCGGTGCCAGGCCCGCGAAGGTGGTGTCCGGGTTGGACTGGGCCGCGATGATGCCGGCGGCGAACGTGCCGCGGCCGTCGCAGTCGGCGACCGGGCTGGGCAGCAGGTCGATCACCGGTAGCACCGTGCCCTGGCCGAACTGCGCGTTGGCCGGGTCGACGCCCGTGCCGATGACCGCGACCGTCACGCCGGTTCCCGTTGCCAGGGGCCAGATTCGGGCCGGGTCGAGCAGCTTCTGGGCCCACGGTGTCTGGCCGGTGTACGTCCCCTTTGGTGTGCTGCACCCGGCTGCCACGGCTGGCCCTGGCCAGATCCCGGTCGCGGCGACCAGGACCAGAACGACAACCAGTGCCCTCACAGCGGCACCCACAAGGTCACCCGGGTGCCACGGCCGGGTGACGACTCCACTGTGGACGTGCCGCCCACTTCGGCCAGCCGGGCCATGATCGAGCTGCTGATGCCGAAGCCGGGCGGCCGGTCGGCCTCGTCGAAACCGGTGCCGTGGTCGCGGGCGATCACGGCGACTCCGCGGTCGCGGTGTTCGACGCGCAGCACGACTTCGGTGGTGCCGGCGTGTTTCATGGTGTTGCGCATGGCTTCCCGGACCGCATCGCGCACCGCGATGCGCCGCGCGGCCGGTAGGGAGCCGTCGTCCACTTCGGTGAACACCAGTCGCGCACGGAGCCCTTCGCGGGCCATTTCGGCGGCCACGGCGGCCAGGTCCTCGCCGAGGCCCGCCGTTGTGCCGTTGTCGGGGCGTTCGGTCAGGCGGCGCCGCAGTTCGAGCGCCTGGGCGCGGGCGATGCCGCGCAGTTCGTCGAGTTGGGCGACCGCGCCGACCAGGTCCGCGGGCTGTCGCACCGGCCGCAGTGCCATCGCCTCCAACGTCTGCAACACGGTGTCGTGCACGACACGCTGTGACCGGGCCAGTTCCGCGTCCCGGCCGCGCCGCAGGCCGACGCCCATCGCCAGCCGCGTGCCGAGCCCGACCAACAGCAGCACCGCGATCGCGACGACGAGCGCGGGGACCAGCGAGACGATGTCGGCGACGGCGGTCGTCACCGGCGTCGTGCCCAAGCCGGTGTGGCCGCCCGCGATCGTGATCAGGATGTGGAACGGGATGCACGCCACGATCAGTGCCAACCCGGCGGGCACACCCCGCGCGAGCGTCAGCAACGCGACGGCCCCGACCAGGTTCACCCAGGTCATCTCGCCGACCTCGTCCCAGCCGGCATCCGGCACGACGAGGCTGGCGACGAGATTGACCGCGAACGCGAGCACGACGTCCGCGGCGAGCAGGATCTTCGCGACGTTGCTCTGGAAGCCGCGCATCCGCAGCACCCACACGATGGCCAACACGTTGGCCAGCACGCTGAGCGCGGCGAGAGCGGCGGCCTGCGAGGTGCCGACGCCGTGGTTCGTGGTGAAGACCGCGAGCAGCAGCACCGGGATCGCGGCGATCCGGTAGGCGAGTGGCACCAGGACGACGTATCGGCACGCGCGGACCAGCAGCGAGTCGGCCACGCCCTCGCCACGGCCGCCGGCCATCATCGTGATCCGGCGCCAGCCGGATAACGGGGCCGGGTCGGTGGCGGCGTCCGGCAGGTCGGTCGGCACCTCGGCGATGACGGGGGCACCGGCCCGCAGCAGCGCGACGACGAACCCCCCGCGATGGGCCTGCCCAACCGATGACATCACCACTCCGTCCCCGACCGCCGTGCTGGTGCCGCAGTGATACTCCAGGCACCGGGCCCACGTATGGACCCACGGTGACCCTACGGTGACGGCCCGATGACGGGGAAGGGAAACCGACGTTTCACCACATTTCTGTAACCCTCGGGATCCGCGGCTCGGACAATCCGCACAAGTGCGACCACAATGGTCACGGTGTGGCAGACGGCAGGTCGAGCTTCGCGCGCGACGACATGTTCGTCCTGGCATTGCCCGCGATGACGGAATGCAGGATGCCGTTGTAGACCAGATCCCAGATCAGTCGATTGCGCCGCAGATAGGCGTACGACACCTGCAGCTCGTTGCCGTGGACGTCCACCAGCCGCAGGTAAGCGTCGCGCCTGCTGCCCTGGGACATCGTGACCTGGACCAGCTCATAGACACGCACCCAGCGATTACCGGTGCTGTACCACTCGGCGCCCGCCGAACTGACACGCCGACCGGACAACCGAATCAGCACTATGGTGATTCCCAGGTACGCCAGCGTCACCAGCAAGAGCCAGACCAGTGTCCATACGGGTAGGCCCGGGATCAGCACGAAGAGGACGGACGCCACCAGGACCGCGGCGATACCCCTCGCCAACTGCCAGAACTTGGTTCGAGAACTAAGGACCGGCCGATAACACGCCAACACCGGTCCCTGGCCCGGCGGCGGCTGCGGCGCCGCCGCGAGATCCACGACGCCATCGCCATCCTCGTTTTCCGAACCCGGTCTCGGGTCCGGGGCGTGCGGCGGGAGCGGCAGCCCCGTCCGCGGATCGGGCTTGGGCGGTAAGTCCGCCGGATCCAGTACCCGCCGTGCCATCTGTGGTCCCCATCGATCCAGAGCGCGGACGTGCCGACCGTGCGGACAGCTTACGGTCGCGCACGACGAAACCGGCGAGGTCGATCCGTGCCGCGGCACGGTCGTCGAGAAATATCCGAAATCAGCCGAATGGGCGGTCACCCGGCGTGTCATAACCGCTACCGTGGCGGTGGGGTTGGCGTTGCCATGCTGTTTTTGGGGGTGGGGGCTCATGGTTGCCCTGAGGTGGGTACGCGGCTGGGATCTGTGGTCGGAATCCCGGCGGTTCGTGTGCTACGTGCTGGGTACCGAACTGGTCGTCGTCGTCGCGATGATCGTCATCACGCTGCATCATCCGTCGTTGCCGCTGGTGGACTGGATGCGGTTCGCGATGCTGGCCGGGTGCGCCGTCGTGCACGTCGAACTGGTCCGCGACGTCGAACGTGTCCGCAACCGCGACGACACCGGGCCGAGGCTGCGGGCCGAGGGGATGTGGTCGATCACCGCCGTGATCGTGCTGCCGCCCGTGATGGCCGCCGGCATGGTGATCGTGACCCGAGGCTGGGCCTGGCTGCGTGTCGTGCGCGGCCACCGTCCGCCGAACCGGTGGATATTCAGCGCCAGCACCGTGATGCTGGCCAATCTGGCCGCCGTCGCGATCCTGGCCGGCGGACCGGGGGCTCATCCGGGGCCGCCCACCACCCTGATGGGTTTCGGTGTCGTCGTGGTGGCGCTCGGGGCCCGATGGTTGATCAACTACGTGATGGTCGCGGTCTCGACCGTGGTGTCGAGACCGGACATCCCCGTCGGCGAACTGCTGCGCGTCAGCGACGGGCGGCTGGAGTTCGGCACGTACGGCCTCGGGTTCGTCGCGGCGGGACTGGTGTACAACCCGCTGTTGCTGATCGGCGTCGTGCTTGGCGTGGTCGCGTTGCACCGTGCCGTGCTGCTCCCCCAGTTCCAGGCCGCCGCGAGCATCGACGCCAAGACCGGACTGCACACCGTCACCTGGTGGCGGCAGATCGCGGAACGCACGATGTCGCGGCACGAGTCGGTCGCGTTGTTGATGCTCGACCTCGACCACTTCAAGAAGGTGAACGACACCTACGGGCACATGGCGGGCGACCATGTCCTGCGTGCGGTCGCCGATGCGGTCCGGGCGGAGATCCGCGGCCAGGACATCGCAGGCCGTTGGGGCGGCGAGGAATTCGTCGTGCTGGTGCCCAATGTGGACACCGACGAGCTACGCGCCGTGGCCGAACGGGTTCGTCGTCGGGTGCGGAGTCTCGTCATCGCCATCCCGGCGACCAACGGGCCGGTACGAAACCCGACCATCTCGATCGGTGGCGCGCTGAGTACGGACACGCACCCGGCACAGCTGGACGAGTTGCTCATCGCCGCGGACGCCGCGCTCTATCAGGCCAAGGACCTCGGCCGCGACCGGGTCGAGGTGGCCGGTCACTCACGATCCCTGAGATGAAACGGGCCCAGGGATCCGCGGATCCCTGGGCCCGGTTGTTCAGGCTGGCACGTTCAGGCTGGCATGTTCCACTGTTGGTTGGTGCCGCCGCCGCAGTCCCAGATCTGCAGCGGGGTGCCGTCGGCCGAGCTGACGCCGGTGGCGTCCAGGCAGCGGCCCGACTGCGGGTTGATCAGTTCGGTGCCGGAGGACTGCCATTGCTGGGCGGCGGTTCCGTTGCACGTGAACAGTTGGACCTTGGTGCCGTTCGCGGTGCCGCCGGCGGCGACGTCGAGACACTTGCCCAGTGCGGTCAGCGTGCCGTCGGTGCCCACCGTCCACTGCTGGGCGCCGGTGCCGTTACAGGTGAACAGTTGGACCTGGGTGCCGTCGTTCGGGCTCGCACCGGCGACGTCGACGCACTTGCCGCCGATTCCGGTGACCTGACCGGTCCGCGGGGTTCCGCCGCCGCCGCCCGTGCTGGCGCTGAACGAGAAGCTGTTGGTGGCAAAGCCTTGGCCACCGTTCCAGATCTCGGTGCCGGCCTCGACGTCGATCAGGAAGTGGTTCGGGTTGATCGAGCCCCGGGCGACCGCGTCGTTCAGCATGGCCTTGATGTCCAGGTTCGTGAAGGACGTGCCGCCGCCCTGCAGGACGTAGGAGATGATGTTCCACGAGACCTGCCGGCCGGTGAAGACGTTCCAGTTGTGGCCCGCCGCGTTGGACGTGCCGGTGTTCGAGCCGAACGGGCCGACGCCGCCGCGGCTGTTCAGCCAGATCATGACCTCGGTGCCGTCCGGCTGGCCGTTGGTGGTCGGCGTCGAGTTGATCCAGATGTCGTAGGCGACGTCGAACGCGCCAGTCGTGGGTTGGGTGGTGCTCCAGGACGAGACCGCGGTGCCGAGCTTGCTGACCTGGATCGGCAGGCCGCTACCGGTCGTGCAGGCGCCCCAGTGGCAACCCTTGTAGATCGACGGATAGGTCGCGGGCGCGCCGCCCGGCTGGAGGTTGAAATTGGCCGTGCTCACGGACCACGCGGTGCCACTGGTATAGGTGACACATTGCGGGAGGCTGGAATTCCATTCGTTGGACTGGATGGTGTACTGGCTGTTCAGGATCGAAATGGCGCCCTGCCCCTGGCAGTTCGTGGTGTCCAGCGGCTGGGCCGCCTGGGCGAACACGGCCGACAGGGACGTGAGGAGGAGGGACGCTATGGCGACGACGAACAACGCTGTTCTGCGAGTGCGCATGGACGCTCCTGGTGCGGGATGCAGGTGTCCTTTGGGACTCTGCTACGCACCACGGAGCCGTAGTGAAACTTTCACGACTCTTCGTACATGACGTTTTCACGATCCCGCCCCGACGAACCGGCTACGCCGTGTCGTCGCGAGTCCACAGTGGAACGAGCGCGGACAACCCCATGATCACCACGGCGACCACCGGGTGCAGCGCGCCGACGTACGGGGCGCCGTCGCCAGCCATGGCCAGGAGACCCTCGATCCCGGTCAGCACGAACATGACGATGACGATGACGACCACGCGTCGCGACGGCCGCGCCACGATCACCGCGATCAGCAGCAGCAACGCCAACACCGCGAGGATGTTGCCGAGCGTGCGGTGCGGATCGAGACTCGTCGCCTTGTTGACCGGGCCCGTGGCGGCGAAGATGCCGGAGCCGGCCAGGTAGATCTGCACGATCACCGCGGTACCGAACAGCATGGCGCCGTAACGGACGATCTTGGTGGCCACCTGCCGCGCGCCGGACACCGGGGCCCGGTCCTTGGTCGCGATCTCCTCAGTCATTGCGCAAGCAAACCACAGCGGCTGTGGGCCGGCATCCGCCCGGTGGCGTGTCCGGCATACGTCCGGTGAGGTAGGCCGTCAGGACTCCTTCGCGATCGCTTCGCGGACGGCCGGGACGATCTCCGCGGACCAACGGCCGAGGGTGACGTCGTCCGGCGTGCCGAAGCCGCTCGCGAAGAGCAGGAAGCCCGACGCACCGTGTGCCAGCACGGCGTCGGTCAGTTCGTCGATCCACTGGCCGACGGAACCGCCGATCCAGCGGCCGTCGTCGGCACGCGTGTCGGTCAGCGCCCGGTCGGTGATGCGGCCGGGGAAATTGAAGACCGTGCGGATCTCGCGCGGATCGCGGCCCACGGCCGCCGCCGCCTCGTCGATGATCGGCCGCGACACCCGGTATCGCTCGCTGCGCCAGTCCGACGCGTGGCCGGGAATCCAGCCGTCGGCCACCCGGCCGGTGGCGGCCAGGGACTTCGGACCGACCGATCCGGTCCAGACGGGGAGCGCGGCCACGGGCGCCGGTTCGATCTGGTCCACCTGGTAGTGGCGGCCTTGGTGGGTAACCGGCGGGCCGCCACCGGACAGCAACTTGACCAGGACGATCGCTTCTTCGAAGGCGTCGACGGCATCGCCCGGCGTGAGTCGCGGCACGCCGAGGTCGGCGATCCGATCCCACCGCCCACCCGCGCCCATGCCGAGCACGACGCGACCGCCCGACAGCGCCGACAACGACGTCACCGTCCGCGCCAGCATGGGCGCCGGCCGGGTCGGCAGGTTGGTGACGTTGACGAAGCCCGAGATGTGCCGGGTACGGCCGAGGACGAATCCGATGCCCGCGTACGCGTCCAGGTCCCGGCCAAGGTAGGGATGGTCGGACAGCGAGAGGATGTCGAGCCCGTCGCGGTCGGCCTGTTCTGCCGTGCGCAGCAGGTCCGGCGTGTGCTCGATGCCGCTCTGCGCACCGAAGCCGAAG
>DASXXM010000068.1:0-10558 GCA_036503065.1 Pseudonocardiaceae bacterium
CGGCAACGCGATCGCCGTCCCTGACACGCTCAGCGACGGGGTGTTCGGCGACGCGGTCGCGGCCGGGTCGAACGCGTGGGCCAACGGCAGCAACAACTCGGCCCTGACCAGCGGCGGCAGCGCGACCACCAGCGCGGTCGACGGGTCCGGTGCGGGCAACGCGATCCAGGTGCCGGTGGCGCTGGACCCCGACGCGTTCGGCAACGCGGTGAGCGCACTCGGGCACGCGACCGGCATCGCGGACAACGAGTCGATGATCAACAACGGCGGCGACACCACGACCGACGGCGGCGGTTCGCTCAGCGCGTACAACTTCAACACCCCGCTGGGCGCCGACATCGGCGTCGTGGACGTGAACCCGGGGATCCTGGGCTCGGCCAACACGCTGGTCGAGGACAACAGCGTGTTGAACAACGGCTACGCCACTCCCGACAACAACGAGATGGCACTGCCGATCGTCGGTGGCGTGCTCGGTTACGGCACCAGCACCCCGGCCGCGCCCGGCGGTCTGTCCGGCGCCGGTCTGCCCGGTGTCGGCCTGCTGGGCCAGCTCCCGCTCCTGTCCGGCGTGACCGGCGGCCAGGGCGGGACCGGCGGTGGTCTGACCAGTGGCTTGACCAGTGGTCTGACCGGCGGTGCCACCAGCGGCCCGACGAGTGGCCTGACGAGCGGTTTGACCAACGGCGGCCTGACCAGTGGCTTGACCAACGGCGGTCTGGTCAGTGGTCTGACCGGTGGTGGCCTGACCAGTGGGTTGACCGGTGGCCTGACCGGTGGCGGACTGCCGCTGCTGGGTGCGCTGGGTGGTCTCGGTGGGTCGGGCGGCGCGCAGCCGCAGAGCCTGCCGGTCCAGGGCGTCAACCCTGGGCAACTGCCCAGCGTGCCGAAGCTGCCGCTGGCCAACGCGGCCGTCGGCAAGATCTCGGACCTGCCCGTCCAGCACCTGACCGCGACACCCGCATCGATGCTGCAGGGCGCCCAGGCCATGAGCAAGGGAGCACCTGGCATCTCGGGCGTCCTGCCCGTACAGCGCGGCCTGTTCCCGAAGATCTGAAACGACGGAGAACCACACCCAGCGGCACCGAACCGCAAAACCGAAGAGTTGAGCCAAAAATCGCCACAGCATCCACAAAGTGGCAGCCCCCGCCCATCCCTAGGGGGGCGTCCCCTGTCCCATTCTAGTAGATTTACGGTGTGAATTAAGGGGTTCGGGACCGGTTGTGGATAACCGGGATGCCTGTGGATAAGTCCCGCGGTCCGGGAGGCGAGACAGCCTCCCGGACCGCGTTTTGTTGTAGGCTTGACTGTTCACGGTGAGCGGGCCGCGCCGGCACAAGACCGCGCGCGACTGCCGCCGCCGCATGCGTCAACGCCCGTGCCGCCGTGTTGAGCGCGAAGCGTTGATGGGGAGTCGAAATTCGCTGGAGCATCCCGGCCGGCGCCGCGACAATGGCGCGGTGATCGGCCATCCCGTCCAACGTGCCTGGTATACCCGACACGGCCACCGCCCCGGGCGACCGACGGTGGCCGATCCGGGCGTCGGTGAACTGGTGGCGCGGCTTGCGCCGGGGACGGGACTCGTCGATCTGGGCGGGTCGGACAGCCTCAACCTGCTGCTGGACGATCTCGGCATCGTGTTGCGGGTGAACAAGCCGTTCGTGAGCCGCCGTCACATACTGGCTGACCAGGAACTTCGGCGATATCTCGCCGCACGGGGCATCGGCGTTGCCGCTCCGGTCGTCCGGCATGGTGTCTCGGTGTTCCGATGCGGGGTGTACTGGGCACAACTTGAGGAATACGTGCCAGACCTCACGCCGGCCACGGGGACCGCATTGTTCGTGGCGATCGGCGAACTCCACCGAGCGATGTCGGCATACACACGACCACGGCCGCGACCCCAGATCCGCACCTGCGTGTCACCGCGGACGCTCCGTCGGTGGCTGAACCTCAATCATGCCGCGGGCAGGGCGGACACCGCGGAACTCATCGGAATGCTCCGGCGCCAATGGGTACCATCAAATATATTGCCCACCCACCTGATCCACTACGACGCCCATCCGGACAACATACGGCAGACCGCGAATACGCCATGCTACCTCGACCTGGGTGGCGCCGCCCCAGGGCCGAGAATCCACGACATCGCATACGCGCTCGCCTACACTCTGTTCGATTACCAGGAGACCGCCGACCTGGTCACATTTCCGTGGCCGGAAGTACCGAATTTCCTGAAGGCCTACGAAAAGAACGCGGGATCGCTCACGGACGAAGAGCACACAGCGCTGGCGCCGTACACGGCCGCCGTGCCGATCTACTACACCGTCTGCGACTGGGGCGACCGAGGCTTCGGCCACGTGGCCAGGTGGCTGCTGACACATCCCGATGCGCTCACCGGAAGGTAGCCCGGGCCGCCGCTTCGATCCCGTTGATCACCCGCGTGATGCGTGCGGCCGCCGTGTCCGGATCGGGTTGGCCCGCGTCCAGCCAGGCGATCACGGCCTCATGCACGACGCCCGGGACGAGGTGACAGGCCCAGTCGGCCCAGGCCGGATCGGGGATGCCCGGCGCGAGGTGCCGGTGCGTGACCTGGTAGCTGACGGCCCGCATTCGGTCGACCTCGGCGCGGAACTCGGGTTCCCGGGCCGCGTGGTGGAACAGCAGACGGAAGCCGGCCGGGTCGGCGGTCGCGGCGGCCAGTAGGCCTGCGACGCTGAAGCGGTCGTAGTCGGGGGCGCCGGTCGCGGTGTGCAGGCGGCTTCGCATTCGGTCCAGGGCCGCCCGGTAGAGCGCGGTTTTGGACTCGAAGTGGGTGTAGACGACCATCCGCGTCACACCGGCTTCCGCCGCCACGTCGTCCAGGCTGGTCGCGGCGAAGCCGGACCTGGCGAAGGCCGATGTGGCCGCCGCCAGGATCTGCTCCCGCCGTTGTGCCCTGGGCAGCCGGCGGGTGGCCTCGGTGGACATGGCCCCAGTCTCCACCAAATGGACGTTGACACAAGAATCTATACACAGAAGTATAGTTCGCGAACCGACCGAAGGGAGCACGAAATGGACCTGCCCACGCTGCCGTTCGACCGACCGAACGTGCTCGACATCGCGCCCCGCATGCGCGAGCTCCAGGCCGACGGCCCGATCACCCGGGTTCGCACCTCGACCGGCGACGAAGCCTGGCTGGTCACCCGGTACGACGAGGTCAAGGCCCTGTTCGCGGACCCGCGGCTCGGTCGGTCGCACCCGAAGCCGGACGAGGCCGCGCGGGTCTCGCAGTCCGCGGTGCTCGGCGGCGCGTCGGACGGTTTCGACACGGAAGCGGCCGACCACGCCCGCATGCGTGCCCGACTGGTGCCCAGGTTCTCCGCCCGCCGGATGCGGGAGCTGAAGCCACGGGTCGAGGAACTGGTCGACGACCTGCTGACCAAGCTCGAAGCGCGGACGCCACCGGTCGACCTGCACGAGGCGCTGTCGTTCCCGTTGCCGGTGCTGGTGATCTGCGAACTGCTCGGCGTGCCCTACGACGACCGCGAGCACTTCCGCACGCTGTCCACCGGCATCGCCGACCTGAACGACAACGCCCTCTCGACCGGCTCGTACCGGAAGCTGACCGACTACGTGCTGGATCTCGTGCGCCGCAAGCGAAGCGAGCCGGGGAACGACATGCTGTCCGAGCTGACCACCATCGAGGACGGCACGCTGACCGACGACGAGATCGCCCGTCTCGGCGCCATCGTGCTGTTCGCAGGTCACGAGACCACGGTCGTCCGGATCGACATCGGCACGCTGCTCCTGCTGCACACCACGGGCCGGTACCGGGCGCTGGCCGACGATCCGACCAAGGCGCCTGCCGCGGTGGAGGAGATCCTGCGGCTGAGCGTGGGCGGCAGCAACGGCATGCTCCGCTACGCCAGGACCGACGTGGAGATCGGCGGGACGCGGATCGCGGCGGGCGACGCCGTGCTGCTCTCGATCGGCGTTGCCAACCAGGACCAGCACGCCTTCGTCGACCCAGACCGGATGGACATCGACCATCCACAGGCCAACCCGCACCTCAGCTTCGGCCACGGCGCCCGCTACTGCATCGGCGCCGCACTGGCGCGGGCCGAGCTGACCGCCGTGTTCGAACGTCTCCCCGTCCGCTTCCCGAACCTGCGCCTCGCGGTGCCCCTCGAGGACCTGCGCTGGCGGTCGAACCTGCTGACCGGCGGCCTCGCCGAACTGCCGGTCACCTGGTGAGGATCACAACGGGTCGTGGACGCCGAGCGGGATGGTGGTGAACTTGCCGCCGATGAACCCCGAGATGGGCCCGTCCGGCGCCCCGACCTTGTCGATGATCTCGGCGGCGAACTTCTCCGCGTTGTCCGTCGACCGGTAGCCCAGTTCCTCGGCCTCCCGCAGCGACGACACCCGCCGCGTGTTGTCCGAAACCCCCCAGATGAGGCGGTAGCCGGGATGGGGCGCGGTCAGGCACGCCTCGAACAACCGGCCCGCGTCGTCCGGCGACAGCCACGTCGACAGGCCCCGGATGTCCCACGGGGCCACGAAACACGTCCCGATCCGCACGCAGATGACGTCCATGCCGAACCGGTGGTGGTACAGCGCGCCGAGTGCCTCGATGGCCGCCTTGCTGACCCCGTAGTAGGTGTCCGGCCGGGGCGACGAGTCCGACCGGAGGCCGTCCCGGCCGTCCTCGCCGACCACCCGGAACCCGACGGAATGGTTGCTGGACGCCAGGATCACCCGCATCACCCCGGCCACCCTGGCGGCCTCCAGCACGTTGTGCGTGCCGTCGATGTTGGTGGACAGGATGTTGGCCCAGGTGTCCTCACGGCTCTGCCCGCCGAGATGGATGAGCGCGGTCACGCCGTCGAACGCCGCCGCCAGGGTGTCCGGATCGTTGATCGAGCCGGTGACGATCTCCACCGCCTCGCCGTCCTCAGCGGGAGCGGGCGGCACGATGTCCATCAGCCGCAGCACGCGGCCCGGCCTGCGCAGCCGGGTTCGCATGAACTTCCCGACCCCACCGGACGCGCCGGTGATGAGAACCCGTTCCTCGGTCAACGGGACCGTCCTTTTCCTGGTGGCGGGTGGGTCAGCGGATGCCGGCGCGGCGCAGTCGCTGGCTCAGGTCGTCGGTGACCTCGGCCAGCAGTTCGCCGATCCGCCGGGTTTCCGAATCGGTCGCCTGGGCGGCCGGCATCGAGCAGCTCAACGCGTCCGTCGCGGGAATGCGGTACGGGACCACGGCGGCGACGCACGCGACGCCCGCCGTGCCCTCCTCGTGCTCGAAGGCGTAGCCGCGCTCGCGCACGACAGCCAGCTCGTCACGCAGCTTGTCCCGTGACGTGATCGTGTTCTCGGTGAGCGGCGCAAGCGACTTGGGCAGCAGCCCGGTCAGCTCGCTCTCGGTCAGCTCGGCCAGCAGCGCCTTGCCCAGCGACGTGGCATAGGCGGGCAGTGTGCGGCCGACGCGGGACACGAGGTGCATCGAGTGCCGGGACTCCCTGGTCTCCAGGTAGACCACCTGCCCGCCGGACAGCCGGGCGTAGTGCGCGGTGAAACCGGTCTGCTCCCGCACCCGTTCCAGCGCCTCGGTGGCGTGCGGCATCGCCGGGTCGCGGTCGAGGTACGCGGTGCCGCAGATCAGCGCGCGGACGCCGAGCCGGAACCGGGTGCCGCCGGTGTCGGTCTCGATCCACCCCGCGTCGCGCAGCGTGCGCAGCAGGCCGTGCAGGCTGGATCGGGGAAAGCCGGTGCGCACGTGCAGGTCGGCCAGTGACGTCCAGGCCGGGTTCTCGGCGAACGTCTCCAGCAGGTCGATCGTCCGCCGTGCAGATTTCACGCCGGTGCCGGCTTCCTCACCCGCCTCGGTCGGCACGACCTCCTGGGTCGTTTCGTCGTGGATCGCCTGCACCGCGGCCCGTCGTGCCATAACGACTTCCTCCCTCGGGTGTCCCAGCGAATCCTCGTCCCCCGCGCGGGCGTTGACACCTGTGAGACACCACACTAACTTCTGGGACAAGATTCCTCTACTTGAAGTTTGTTCAGCTACATGTCATCGTTCCTGTATGTGAACACGGTTTCCCGAAACCGACACTTCGACACGATGAGAGAGCGTGACATGACCCGGTACCCGACCGAACTCTCCGGCCTGCTTGCCTTCCCGCTGACTCCGTTCACCGAGACGCTCGAGCTGGACCTGGACGTACTGGCCGAACAGGTCGAGGGCCACCTCGACGCGGGGGCCGGTGCGGTGTTCGTCGCGTGCGGGACCGGCGAGTTCAGCGCGCTGGCGCCGCACGAGGTACGGGCCGTGCTGCGCCGAACCCGGGATGTCGTGTCGGGGCGGGTTCCTGTCTTGGTTGGCGCCGGTGGCGGGCCGGAGCTGGCCAGGGCCGGCGTGACCATGGCCGAGGGTGAGGGGGCGGACGCGGTCCTGCTGCTGCCCCCGTACCTGGTGTCTGGTCCGCCGGCCGGGTTGGTTGACCACGTTCGGTACGTCGTGCGGGACAGGGACGTCCCGGTGATCGTTTATCACCGGTCGCCCGGGGTGTTCACTCCGGACACGGCAAGGGCGTTGCTGGACGTGCCGAACGTGGTCGGCCTCAAGGACGGCATCGGCGATGTCGACCTGATGACCCGGATCGTGACGAGCGTTCGGGGCAGCGGCCATCAGCGGGCGGCCGAGTTCCTGTTCCTCAACGGCCTGCCCACCGCTGAGGTCTCCGCCCGCGCCTACCGCGCGATCGGCGTGCGGATCTACTCCTCCGCGGTGCACTGCTTCGCACCGAACATCGCACATGCCTTCCACCATGCCCTCGGCACCGGCGACGACGCCACCGTGAACGAACTGCTGCGGGTCTTCTACCTGCCGCTGGTGGCCCTGCGCGACGAGACGCCCGGTTTCGCGGTGTCCCTGGTGAAGGCGGGCGCCCGGCTGCGCGGCGCGAAGGTCGGCGGCGTCCGGCCGCCGCTGCGCGATCCGAGCCCCGATCAGGTCGACCGGCTGGAGCGGATCCTGACCGCCGGCCTGGACCTGGTGGCGACGATGACCGAGACCCGGGTGGCCGGATCGGCGGTGTCCTGATGAAGATCCAACGCGTCGAACTCACGCCGGTCGCGTTCGCCGATCCGCCGCTGCGCAACGTGATGGGCGTGCACGAGCCGTGGGCCCTGCGCACGATCCTGCGGCTGGTCTGCGAGGACGGCGTGGTCGGCCTCGGTGAGTCCTATGGGGACAGTGGCTTCCAGGACGTGGCGCGGCGGGTGGCCGAGCAGCTGGTCGGGCACGACGTGTTCGACCTGCCCGGCCTGCGTGCCGTGGTGGCCCACGCGACCGGTGGCCGGGTCTACGCCGACCAGCACGGCCTGACCGGCGCGTTCTCCGGCGACAAGACCCAGGCGCAGGCGTACTCGCTGTTCGAGGTGGCCTGCCTGGACGCCCAGGGCCACGCGCTGGACCGGCCGGTGGTGGACCTGCTCGGCGGCGCGGCCCGCGACCGCGTCGACTTCGCTGGCTACCTGTTCTACAAGTTCGGCGCCCATCTCGACGGCCGCACCGACGACTGGGGCGACGTCGCCACCCCGGACTCCATTGTGGACGAAGCACGCACCATGGTGGACCGCTACGGCTTCGGCTCGCTGAAGCTCAAGGGCGGCGTGTTCCCGCCCGCCGACGAGATCGCGGCCGTGCACGCCCTTGCCGACGCCTTCCCGAACACCCCGCTGCGCATCGACCCCAACGGTGCCTGGACACCGGAAACCGGCATCGGCGTGGCGCGCGAACTCGACGGCGTGCTGGAGTACCTCGAGGACCCGACACCCGGCATCCCCGGCATGGCGCAGGTCGCCGCCGCGGCGAGCATGCCGTTGGCCACCAACATGTGCGTGGTCAGGTGGGACGACCTGCCGCCCGCCGTGGCCGCGAACGCGGTCGGCATCGTGCTGTCCGACCACCACTACTGGGGCGGCCTGCGGCTGACCCAGTCGCTCTCGGTGCTGTGCCAGACGTTCGGCATGGGCCTGTCCATGCACTCCAACAGCCACCTCGGCATCAGCCTGGCCGCGATGGTGCACGTGGCCGCCGCGACCCCGCACCTGACCTACGCCTGCGACACGCATTGGCCGTGGAAGGTGGAGGACGTGATCGTGCCCGGCGTGCTGGAGTTCCGCGACGGCGCGATCGCGGTGCCCAGGACCGCCGGGCTCGGCGTCGAGCTGGACACCGACGCGCTGGCCCGCGCGCACGAGAACTACCTGCGCTGCGGCCTGACCGCGCGCAACGACGCCGGCTACATGCGCCGCTACCAGCAGGACTTCCAGCCGAACATCGCGCGATGGTGAGGAGCACGCGATGCGGGTGACGGGTTACGCGTATCCCTGGGACGTCCTCGGCGATCCCACCTTTGTCGACCGTATCGGCGAACTGGGCGTGGACCAGGTGGCCATCGCCACCGCCTACCACGCCACCCGCGCCGCGACGCCGTGGCAGGACAACAGGACCGCCGTGCTGGCCGGCCACTCCGCGCTGTACCGGCCGGTCCGCGAGGACGTGTGGCGGGCCAGGGCGCTGCGGCCGGAACCGGCGGGCTGGATGCGTGCGATGGACACCAGTGCGGACAGCGCGGGCAGCGCGGTCAGGGCACTCGCGGCCGCCGGGGTCGGCACCGCGCTGTGGTTGGTGCTGACGCACAACTCGTTGCTGGGCGGCAGGTTTCCCGGCCTGTCCGTGCGGGACTGCTTCGCCCAGCCGTATCCGTGGGCGCTGTGCCCGGCGCGCGCCCAGGTGCGTGACTACGCGGCCACCCTGGCGCAGGAGTGCGTCCGGGGCCTCCCCCACGACACGGTGGTCCTGGAGTCCTGCGGCCAGATGGGCGCGGTGCACCAGCACACGCACGAGAAGACCGACGCCGTGTGGGCGCCCGCGGCGACGCGGCTGCTGTCGGTCTGCTGCTGTTCGGCGTGCACGCGGTACTGGCGCGACGCGGGTCTCGACCCGCACCGGGTCACCGCGATGCTGCGCGAGCGTGTCCTGGCCATCATCGCCACAGGCGACCTCACGATCACCGACGACGGCCTGCCCGCCGAGGTTCGGGACGTCGTGCTGGCCGGTCGCCAGCACGCCACGGACCTGTTGCGCGGCCAGGTGCTGACCGCGATCGTCGGTCACGCGGACCGGGTCGTGCTGCACGGCAGTCCGGACCCGTGGACCACCGGCGCGCTGCCGGGCCTGACGCCGAGCGCCGGCAAGGACGTACACGGCGTCGTCGTGCCCTGCTGGCAGTCCGGCATCGCGGCGGAACTGGTCCGCGCCGCCCGCGCGGACCTGCCATCGGACGTGGACGTCGGCGCCTACGTCACGGCCGTCGCCGCCGCGCCGATACCCGACATCCCGGGCTACGTACACGAACTGGCGAATGCCGGTGCCAACGAACTGCACCTCTACCACCTCGGCCTCGCAGGCCCGGCCCGGTGGGCCGACCTGCGGACCGCGGTCGCCGCGGCACACGGGGAGCCGTAGCTCGCCTGATCCGACCCTCGTGCAAGGAGGAGCAATGTCGCTCAGTAGACGGGAACTTTTCCGCTACGGAACCGTGACGACACTGTCCACAGTGGCCGCAGCAACGCTGCCGACCGCCGCCGCCAACGCAACCACGACACCAACCGCGACAGACACCGTGACAGACTTCGCCAAGATCGTCGCCGCGTACCGGGCACTGCAGATCGGTACGAACCAGCCCTCCACCGAACGCACCCAGGCCATCGCGGCCCTGGACCAGGTGGCCGCGGGCTACGACTCGACCATGGACGTGACCGGCACCCAGCTCTGGCCGGACCTGCCGAGCGGGCCTGGCAGCAACTTCTTCCCGACCATGTTCTACCGGCTGCGCACCATCGCGGTCGACTGGGCGACACCCGGCTCCGCGCTGGCGGCGAAACCCGGGCAGGCGCAACGGATCGTGACCGCGCTGGACACCCTGTACCGCACCGAATACAACGAGAAAACCAGCGAGATCGGCAACTGGTACGTCTACGAGGTCGGCACCGCGTACTGGATGCTGCAGATCCTGGTCGCCATGGGCGACGCGCTGACCCCGGACCAGTTGGCCACCTACCTCAAGCCGGTACTGGCGTTCGTGGCGGACCCGAACCTGCGTACCAACAACCCGAGCCTGGTCGAGACCGGCGCGAACCGGGCCGACAAGGCGCTGATCACCGTCGTGTCCGGCGCCATGGCCGGTGACGCGAACCGGATCGCGGCCGGCCTGGCCGCGGTCACCGACGTGGTCGGCGGCGGTGCCGCGAGCCTGGTCGCGCGGGCGACCGCCGGCGACGGCTATCACACCGACGGCTCGTTCATCCAGCACGGCGTGGTGCCCTACCCGGGCCACTACGGCCTTGTCCTGCTGTCCGCGGCCGCCGGCCTGATCGAGGTCACCAACGGCACGGCCATGCGGTTGGACGCCGCCGTCGAGCAGAAGTTCTACGACGCCGTCGCCGACGTCTACGCGCCGTTCGTGTTCGCGGGCGCCATGATGGAGCCGGTTCGCGGTCGGATGCTGTCACG
>DASXXM010000069.1:0-20798 GCA_036503065.1 Pseudonocardiaceae bacterium
CCCTTGTCGCCCTGGCCGTCTGCTATAGCATATTTGCCATAGCATGCATGTTATAGCGAGGCGCGGAGTGTGTGCTTCTAGCGGTCGGTTGGCGACGGGTCGACCCGGCGGCAGTCCGACAGGGCACGCACGGCCTCGGCCACGGCGGCCCGCCGTGCCGTGCGGACGGCGTGGTCCAGCGGCCGCAGCGCCTCGGCATGGCGGCGGATCGCGCTGGCCGACACGGCGCCGCCCGGGTCGTCGCTCGTGGCAACCTGGAGGATCGCGGCGACCTCGCCGGCTCGCTGCAACACGCGCAGCGCGCGGCTGGGCATGCCGGGCGGCCACGGCGAGCGTGGCTGGCCCTCGACCACGGCCGAGATCTCCTCGCGGACCCCCGGCCGGTGCCGGGCCACGTCCAGTTCGACCAGTGCCGTCGCCGCGGCGCGCATGGCGCCGGACAGCTCGTGTTCCGCCTCGCCCAGTGGCGTCGGATCGGCCAGCGGGGCCGACAGCAGGCGGAACGCGGTCCAGCGCAGTACGCCGTCGGCCACGTGTTCGGGGACGAGGCCGATGTCGCTGGTGACGCCGAGTTCCGCGGCCGCGTCCGGGCTCGTGGTCAGCACCGCGGCCTCACCGGCGTGCAGCGCGGCCGCCGCGAACGAGGCGTGGCCGCGCAGGCCGCGCAGGTCACCGGCGACCGGCAGCACCAGTTCGCCCGCCTTGCTGCCAAGGCGACGGGCGGCGGCGAGCAGCAGCGCGGGCGAGCCGCCGCGGTCCGGTGGTGCGGGCAGGCCGAGCAGGTCGGCCGTGGTCTGGTCGTGCGCGGTCACTTCGTGTGACTCGACCCAGGACTGTAGGGCATCGAGGACGTCGTCGGCCGCGGCGGCGCCGTGCAGCCACGCCGACGTCCAAACCACCATGGTGGCGCTCGGACAGGACACGGTGCGTGAGCGTACGAGGTGATTTCGCGGGCCGGTGCACCGACCCCGGATTTAACGATGTGGCGACGCCGATTTAACCCGTCGGCACGTGTTCGCGCGCAGCGAACAAGAACCGGAGCGCCCGCGCCCGCCGAGGCCGACTGTCCAGCTCAGCGGGCTGAACCACGGCCCGATGACGTAGCGTGGCCGCTCGCTACCTCCGCTGTCAACCGATTTTCGCTCCTTCCGTTGGAGCCGCTCCACATCGACCGCGGCGGCGGATCGACGTAGCGTCGAGGGCGTGACAGCCCCCGCCACACCGTTGCACCTGCCCACCACCGCCGGCGCCCTGCGCGCCGCCGGTCACGAACCCCGCGGCGTCAAGACCGAGCTGCGCGAGAACCTGCTCGCCCGCCTCGAATCGGGTGAGAACCCGTGGCCGGGCATTGTCGGCTTCGAGCGGACCGTGCTGCCGCAGCTGGAACGGGCACTGCTGGCCGGCCACGACGTGGTGCTGCTCGGCGAGCGCGGCCAGGGCAAGACCCGGCTGCTGCGCACCATGGTCGGCCTGCTCGACGAGTGGACCCCGGTGATCGCCGGCTCCGAACTGGGCGAGCACCCGCTCGACCCGATCAGCCCGGTCGGTCGTCGGCTGGCCGCCGAACTCGGCGACGACCTGCCCGTGGCCTGGCGGCACCGCTCCGAGCGCTACGCCGAGAAGCTCGCCACGCCGGACACGTCCGTCGGCGACCTGATCGGCGACGTCGACCCGGTGAAGGTCGCGGAAGGCCGCAGTCTGGGCGACCCCGAGACCATCCACTTCGGACTCGTGCCCCGCGCGCACCGCGGCATCGTGGCCATCAACGAGCTGCCCGACCTGGCCGAACGCATCCAGGTCGCGCTGCTCA
The DNA here is from genome assembly GCA_036503065.1 of Pseudonocardiaceae bacterium. GTDB lineage: Bacteria > Actinomycetota > Actinomycetes > Mycobacteriales > Pseudonocardiaceae > DATEPR01. The sequence goes on from DASXXM010000069.1 coordinate 1,811, forward strand.
ACGTGATGGAGGAGCGCGACATCCAGGTCCGCGGCTACACCCTGCGGCTGCCGCTGGACGTGCTGCTCGTGGCCACCGCGAACCCCGAGGACTACACCAACCGCGGCCGGATCATCACCCCGCTCAAGGACCGCTTCGGCGCCGAGATCCGCACCCACTACCCGTTGGGCGTGCCGGCCGAGGTCGCCCTGGTCAAGCAGGAGGCCGAACTGGTCGCCGAGGTGGGCGACCCGCTGATCGAGGTGCTGGCCCGGTTCGTCCGTCAGCTGCGTGAGTCGCCCGTGATCGACCAGCGCTCCGGCGTGTCGGCGCGGTTCGCCGTGGCCGCCGCCGAGACCCTGGCCGCGGCCGCGCTGCGGCGCTCGGCGCTGACCGGGGAACGTCCGGCGGTGGCGCGGCCGATCGACCTGGTGTCGGTGCCCGCGGTGCTGCGCGGCAAGCTGGAGTTCGAATCCGGCGAGGAGGGCCGCGAGCAGGAACACCTGTCCCACCTGCTGCGCAAGGCCTTCGCCGAGACGGCCCGCGTGCTGCTCGGCGGCCTTGACCTGCGCCCGCTGGCCGAGGCGGTCTCCGACGGCCATCTGGTCACCACGGGCGAACGGGTGCCCGGGAAGGATGTGCTCGCGGCGCTGCCGGAACTGCCGGTGCTGCACGAGGTCGCGGCACGGCTGGGTGTTTCGGCGACCGAGCCGCCTGCCCGGATCGCGGCGGCCGTCGAGTTCGCTCTGGAAGCCCTGTACCTGGCCCGCCAGGTCGCCAAGGACTCCGACGAGGACACCGCGGTGTACGGGCCGTGACCAACCCCGACCGCTACGCCTACGGCCCGTATCACGACGGACCCGATCCGCTCGCGCCGCCGCTTGACCTGCGCGAGGCGCTGGACGAGATCGGCCGCGAGGTCATGGAGGGCGCGTCACCGCGCTCGGCGCTGGAGGAACTGCTGCGGCGTGGCATGCGCGGCACGAACGGACTGGACGAGCTGACCCGCCGGCTGTGGCAGCGGCGCGCCGAGATCTCCCGCCGCAACAACCTCGACGGCACCCTGCAACGCGTCCGGGAACTACTGGACCAGGCGCTGGAAGCCGAACGCGGCGCCCTGTTCCCCGACCCGTCCGACGACGCCCGGTTCGCCGAGGCCCAGTTGGACGCGCTGCCGCCGGGCACCGCGGCCGCCGTGAACGAATTGGCGGACTACGACTGGCGTTCCGAAGAGGGCAGGGAGAAGTACCAGGAGATCCAGGACCTGCTCGGCCAGGAACTGATGGAGTCCCGGTTCCAGGGCATGAAACAGGCACTGGAGAACGCAGGCCCCGAGGACGTCGAACGGATCCGGCAGATGATGTCGGACCTCAACGACCTGCTCGCGGCGCACGCCGGCGGCGAGGACACCAGCGAACAGTTCGACGAGTTCATGCGCCAACACGGCGAGTTCTTCCCGGAGAACCCGAGCAACACCGACGAACTGATCGACGCGCTCGCGGCCCGTGCCGCCGCCGCCCAGCGGATGATGAACTCGATGTCCGCCCAGCAGCGGGCCGAGCTGTCCGAGCTGATCAACCAGGCGTTCGGCGACCCACGGCTGGCCGCCCAGGTCGCGGCGCTGGACGCCAACCTGCGGGCGCTGCGCCCCGGCGAGGACTGGGAGTCGGGTCAGCGGTTCCGCGGCCGGAACCCGTTGGGCATGGGCGAAGGCGCCCAGGCCATGCAGGACCTGGCCGAGTTGGACGCGCTGGCCGAGCAGATGGGCCAGTCCTACCCAGGCGCCCGCATGGAGGACATCGACCTGGACGCCCTGTCCCGCCAACTGGGCGACGACGCCCGCGTGGACGCCCGGCGGCTGGCCGAACTGGAACGCGAACTGCGCCGCCAGGGATTGTTCGAACGCGCGCCGGACGGCTCGCTTCGGTTGTCGCCCAAGGCGTTGCGCCGGATGGGCGAGGCCGCGCTGCGAGACGTGGTCGGCCAGCTCCGGTCCCGTCGCGGCGAACGCGACACGGCGCTGGCCGGTGCGGCGGGCGAGCCGACCGGCTCGTCCCGTGAGTGGCGTTTCGGCGACAGCGAGCCGTGGGACGTGTCCAGGACGGTGCGCAACGCGGTGCTGCGGGCGGCGTCCGTTGGCAGCCGACGGGTCAAGCTGGATGTCGGGGACGTCGAGGTGATCGAGACCGAACAGCGGTCGAGGGCCGCGGTCGCGCTCTGCGTGGACACGTCGTGGTCCATGGTCCAGGACAGCCGCTGGCTGCCGATGAAGCGCACCGCGCTGGCTCTGCACCAACTGATCGGCACCCGGTTCCGGTCGGACGCGTTGGAGGTCATCACGTTCGGCCGCCACGCGACCAAAGTGGACATCGCGGAGCTGACCGCGTTGGAAGGCACGTGGGAGCAGGGCACGAACCTGCACCACGCGCTGCTGCTGGCGGCTCGGCACCTGCGTCGCCATCCGGACGCCGTGCCGGTGGTCCTGGTGGTCACCGACGGCGAGCCAACGGCCCACCTCGAGCCGGACGGCGAGGCGGTCTTCAACTGGCCGCCCTTGCCCCGCACGCTGGGCGTGACGATGGCACAGGTGGACGCGTTGGCCAAGCTCGGCGCTTCGGTCACGGTGTTCATGCTCGGCGAGGAACCGCGACTGGCGGCCTTTGTGGACCTGGTGGCGCGCCGCAGCGGCGGTCGCGTCGTGGCGCCGGACCTCGATGGCTTGGGCGCGGCCGTGGTGAGCGACTACCTGCGCGGCAGGCGCCAACGGTAACCAGGTGTGGGGCAGGGCCCTTGCCCCACACCGATTTCCGCTTACGCCAGCACCAGACTCACCCGCCGGCCGGCCAGATCGACGTTCTCGATCCGAACCGAGATGGTCGATCCGGTTTCCGGAGCGGTCGTCCAGGCGCCACTGTGCAGCAGCCCGTGGATGCCGTCGGCCAACTCGACGAACGCGCCGAACGGACGAACGTCCACGACGGTTCCGGTCACGGCGCCGCCATCCGCATGGTCGGTCAGAAAGCGTTGCCACACCGGCAAAGCAACAGGTTCATGAGACATTGCGATAATCACCTCCTCTCCACCGCGAGTCCCATCAGATGGAGACACGGGGGAGTGGCGGGCCCCTGGCCCGCGGGGTGATCACGCCACGGCCGGGTACCTCATCTGCTCATGGCACGTGGCCGACCCGGCAGTCATGCCCGTCAGCATAGCGTCGGAAGTCACGCGGGGACAAGGCGGATCATCGGATCTCGTCGGTGTCCGGTGGATTCCACTGAGTGGACCGGGGCGGCCAACCGCCCATTCTTGGCACGGCGGTTCATTCACGAATCGGCGTGCTGTTTCCGGCCTGTCGAAACGGCACGACCCGAATTCGACCGGGTTTACCAGGCTCGTTGGACCATTGGACCCCTTGGTATCCCAAGGCATAGGCGCACCGAGCCCGGGCACCGCCGAACGGATGAAAGGCTGGAATGCCAGATATTTGGCCGTGGTCCGAATTGATAGGCGGACTGTGATTCAGCTCACTACTATTGGTGACACTGGTACCCGGATCAGTGCCTTTGTCCGGTTTCCGGGGTGTGTAGTGCGCGTAGCCCGACCAGGCGGTGGACCCCGCCCTGGGTGGACCGTTCGATCCGCTCGTCCACACGACGACGGTGGCACCGCACGCGAGCGTCGAAATCGACGATATCGCCGGCGTGATCCGGGGAATTTCACACTCGTGTTGAACTTGTTTTTCTGGGGAGGACCGTTGCCGTTCGAGCGGGGTTCCACCCTATTCGTCGCGAGGGAACAGGAACAGGAGCAGGTACTGGGCGCCGTCCTGGCCGGGCGGGGCGCGGCGATCGTCGGTCCGGCCGGCATCGGCAAGACGGCGCTGCTGTCGGCCGTGACGCGGCGGCTCAACGCGGCACGCTTCGGAGTGGTCTGGACCGCGGCTACCGAGGCCAGCCGGGAGGTCCCGTTCAGTGTGTTCCGCGGTCTGGTGGGCATCGACGACCGGTTGGACTACAGCCGGGCGTACGGCTTGGTGCGCGCCGAGCTCACCCGTCGCGCCGGTGGGCGTGTCCCGGTCGTCGTCATCGACGACGTGCACCACCTGGACAACTGGTCCGCGACCCTCACGCTGGGACTGGCCGGTGAGGGCGACGTGCGGCTGGTGGTCGCCGCGCAGTCCGGTCCGTCGACGTCCGACGCGGTGCTGGCGCTCTGGAAGGACGGCTACCTCGGCCGGCTGGACATGGCGCCGCTCAGCCCGGCCGGCAGCGCGGAACTGGTCAACGCGCTCGTCGGCGCCGAGACCGCGAGGTCCACAATGGACATATTGTACCAGTGGACAGGTGGGAACCCGTTGTTCCTGACCGAACTCGTCCGGCACGCGCGCGCAACGCGCCAACTGGTGGTCGCCGGCGGCCTCTGGTGGTGGCGGGGCGCGCTGGCGCTGCCGCCCGGACTGGCCGACCTGTTCGACCGCAGGCTGCGCGGCCTCGCCCCGGCGCACCAGGATGCCCTGGCCGCGGTGGCGATGGGCGAACCGCTCTCGTTGCCGGTGCTGGACGCGGTGGCGCCCGGCGTCGTGGAGAGCCTCGAGGACCAGGGCCTGGTGTGCACCGCGGAAAGCGACGGCCAGATCACGGTGCGGCTGGGCCAGCCGATGCTCGGCGCGGCGGTGTGGCACCGGTTGCCCCGGCTGCGTCGCCGTCGGCTCGCGGCCGCCCTGCTCGGCGTCCGCACGCCTACCACGCCGGATCCGGTGACCCTGGCGCGGTGGCAACTCGACGCATCCGGCCCGGTCGATGCCGGGTTGCTGATCCGGGCGGCCGAGGCGACCTGCCGGCACGACCCCGAACTGGCCCGCGGTTTTGCCCGGCGGGCGCTGGCGCGGTCGAGCGCCGCCGCCGTCCCGCTCGCCGCCGCGCTGGTCGAACTCGGCAATCCCGACGAGGCCCGCCAGGTGCTCGACCAGGCACGCGACGCGGCGACCACACCGGGCGGCCGGTTGCGGTTGGCGATCGCACTCGCCGCACACCGCTGTTGGGTGGATCGCGACCCGGCCGGTGCCGCGGACGAACTCGTCGGCCTGCGGAGCCGGACGGCGGCGCCCTGGGCGCGGGCCGCGGTGGACGGTGCGCACGCGTTGGTGCTGCTGTTCGACGGCCGGACGGCCACGGCCCTGCGGATCGCCGAGCGGCTCCTGCACGAGTCGGCTCGCGGCCCCGGAGTCGCCGCCGCCCGGCTGGCGCTGGCCACCTCACTCGCCCTGACGGGTGCGACGGCGGACGCGGTCGCGCTGACCGGCATCGCCGCCGCCGACAACGCCACCCCCGCGTACCTGTCCGGCCTGATGGCGGCCGTACGCGCGTTCACCGACGTGTGGCGGGCGTCGGAGCCGCGGCTGCCGGCCAGCGACCCGGCGTACGGCCGGTGGCCGAGTGCCGGGCGGCCGCAGAGTACCGAGTGGACACTGCTGGGCGGGTATCTCCAGTGGGTGCGCGGAAATCGCCAGGACGCCATCGCGCGGCTGCGCGAGGCAGTGGTGCAGCAGTCCGGCGGCCAGCGCCTGTTCCGTACGGAGGCGACGTGCTGGCTCGCGGTCTGCCTCGCCGAGGACCGGCAGCCCGACAGCGCGGAGCGTGCCCTGGCCGCGGGCCGGCCGGACGGCGTGGCCGTGCTGCCGGGGCAGGTGCAGTGGGCGCGCGCGGCGGTCGCGGTGGCGCGGGGCAACCTGACGGCCGCGTCGACGTCGATCCGGGACGCCGTCGCGGCGGCGCGGGCGGCAGGCTGTTGGGCGGTGGAGGTGGAGTACCTGACCTACGCGGCCTGGCTGGTGCCGTCGCGGCCGCCCGCCGACATCGCCGATCGGCTCGCCCTCGCGGCGCGCCATGTCGACGCGTCGCGGCTCGTCGCGGGCGCGGCGGCCGTGCTGGCACTGCACCGGGGGGACGGTGCGGAACTGCTCGACCACGCGATCCGGCTGGACACGCTGGGCATGCGCGGCGAGGCACGCCGGCTCGCCGAGTTGGCGGCCGCCGCCCTGCGCGAACAGGGCGGTGGCCGCCGGGGGGACGCGGTGGTGCTGGCGAGCCGACTGCGCGACCGGCTGGGGGTGACCCGGCCGGCCGCCCCGCTCGCCGCGCTCACCGCCCGGGAGATGGAGATCGCCGCGCTGGCCGCCGGGGGTCTGCCCGACCGCGAGATCTCACGTCGGCTCGCCGTGTCCGTTCGTACCGTGGAGAGCCACCTCACCCGGGTCTACCGCAAGCTCGACGTGCACTCCCGGCGGGACCTGCCACCCGTTCTCGACCGCGGCTGACGAAGTCGTCGTGTACGCCGCCGCGTGCAGCGCGTACATGTCCGCGTAGTGACCGCGCCGGGCGAGCAACTCGGTGTGTGTGCCCAGTTCGACGATAAGGCCGCCGTCCAGCACCACGATCAGGTCGGCGTCGCGCACCGTGGTGAACCGGTGGGACACGATCACGGTGATCGCGCCGGAACGCGATCCGCGGCCGCGCCGATACCGACGCAGCAGCGCGGCCTCGCTGTCCGGATCAAGACTGGCGGCCGGCTCGTCGAGCAACACGATGGCCGGCGTGGTCCGCATCCGGGCCCTGGCCAGCGCGAGCTTCTGCCACTGGCCCGCGGACAGATCGGTGCCGTCGGGAAAGGTTCGACCGAGCTGGGTGTCCAATCCGGACTCCAGGGTGGCCAGGACATCGGTCGCGCCTGCCGACTCCAGCGCCGCCAGTACCGCCGCGGTGTCGTCCAGCGCAGCGAGGTCGCCGATGCCGACCGCTTCCCTCGCCGGCAGTTCGAAGCGGCAGAAGTCCTGGAAGCAGGCCGTGACCCTGGCCCGCCACTCGTCCGGTGCGACGGCGGCGAGGTCCTGGCCGCCGAAGGTGATCCGGCCGGCGGACAACGGTTGCAGACCAGCAAGCAGACTGACCAAAGTAGACTTGCCCGCGCCGTTGTCGCCCACCACCGCGACCGTGGCGCCCGCGGGCAGGCGCAGGTCGACCGGACCCAGCGCAGGCGCTGCCTGGCCGGGGTAGGTGAACGAGACGCCGTCCAGGACAAGATCGCCACTCGGCGGCACGGTGCGACCGGTGCCGTCGGGGACGCCACCGCGCGGATAGTCGACGAGGCGTAGGTACAGCCCGACCGTGTCGAGCGCACGGAGCAGCCAGCCGACCAGCCAGCTCAGGCCGGTGATGGCGCCGACGAGTCGGGTACTCAGCAGGATGACGAGGACCGCCTGGCCGACCGAGCCGGTCCCGTTGACCACCGACCGCGCCACGACGTACAGGCCACCCACGAGCGCGGCGCTGAAGAACAGCCACCCGGCCGACACCGCGAGCGCACCCTTGACCCGGGCCGCCTCACGCGGGCCGCTCGCGGCGACGAACGCCGCCCGGTGCCGCGCCGAGATCTCGCCGGAAAGCCGGTACAACCGCACTTCTCTGGCCGGTGCGGGATCGGTGGCCAGCGAGAACAGGGCCAGCCGGCGGCGATCGGCCTCGGCGCCCGCCAGTTCCGCCGCCGCGACGATCCGCGCCTGCCAGCGGGTGGCGAACGCCAGCGGCACGATGGTCAACGGCAGCAGCGCCAGCAGCGGACTCGCCCCGACCAGCAGGACCAGCGCGCCCGCGAACCTGGCCAGCAGATTCGCGTTCTCCACGATCGCGGCCGTCGCATTGCCGAACTGGCCACGGCGTTGCCGCACCAGTTCTGCCGTGTCGAGGAACTCGGGATCCTGGTAGTGTCCGATGTGGACCGGACTGGAGCACAGGTTCATCAGCCGCCGGTCGAACTCCAGTCCGACGCGTTGTTGCAGCACCAGCCGCAGGTCGGTCGCGATCGCGCTGGCCTGGTGCACGAAGACGGTCACCACGAGCAGCAGCACCCCGCCGCGCACCGTTTCGGTCAGGCTGCGCGCGCCCGCGCCGTCGACCATCCACTGTAGACCAACGGCCTGCAGGGCCGCGACGACGTTGAGCAGCGGGGAGAGCGCCAGCACCACGAGCGCGCGCCGGGGATCGACCTTGACCGCGGTGCCGACCAGCAGCCGGATGGCGGTGAGACTCTTACGCACGACGACTTCCTCCGGATACGTCGAAGGGTTCGGACTGCACCCGGAACATCCGCGCGTACCGGCCGTCGGCTTCGACGAGCTCGTCGTGCGTGCCGAACTCGCTGATGCGCCCGTCTCGCACCACGGCGATCCGGTCGGCGAGGCGGACGGTGGCGAACCGGTGCGAGACCAGGATCGTGGTGAGCCCGGCGGTGATGTCGAGGAAGCGGGCGTAGAGCTCGTGCTCGGCCCGCACGTCCAGGTGCGCCGTTGGTTCGTCCAGGACGAGCACCCGGGCGCCGTGCCGCACCGCGTAGAGCGCCCGGCTCAGCGCCAGCCGCTGCCACTGCCCGCCGGACAGGTCCGTGCCGTCGGTGTAGGCGCCGCTGAGCACGGTGTCCCAGCCGTTGGCCAGACCGGCTTCGACGCCGAGAAACCCACCGAGCCGGGCGGCCTCGACCAGGTCGTCGTCGGCCGTGTCTCCCTCGATCCAGCCGAAACCCACGTTGTCGCGTACCGAGAACGGGTAGCGGACGAAGTCCTGGAACACCACGGCCAACTGCCGGCGCCATGCGGCCGGGTCGTAGTCGCTCAGGTCCTGGCCGTCGACGGTGATCCGGCCGCTGTCGGGCAGGTACAGCCCGGCCAGCAGCTTGGTGATCGTGCTCTTGCCGGCACCGTTGTCCCCGACGATCGCGAGCGACGAACCTGCCGGCACGACCAGGTCCAGGTCGTCGAGCACCGGCCCCCGGCCCCCGGCATAGCCGAACCGCACCTTCTCGAAGCGGATCTCCCGCTGCGGCAACCCAGACGCGGTGCGAGATCCGGGCGTCCCGGGTGTGTCCAGTCGGCCGACCGCCACCGCCGCCGGCACCGCGGCACTCGCGGTGTGCAGCAGCCACTGGAGGTCACCGCTGAAGCCGAAGGCGAACATGCCCAGCAGTGCCTGCAGGGCGACGGCCAGTTGTTCGGCCGACAGCGTGCCGCGGCCGGCCAGGTAGGCGAGGGGTAGCACCACGGCGACGTGCGCGACGAGCAGGAGCACCACGGCCAGCGCGTGCCGCCGGGGGCTCACCCGCGCCCGGCGCAGCTGCACCATGCCGTCCCACCATGCCGTGGTGAACCGGTCGACGAGCCACGAGCGCAGGCCGAACAGGCGCACCTCCTTGGCCGCGAACGGGGTGGTCGCCACCTCACGCAGATAGGCGGCCCGGCGCAGCCGCGCGGTCTCGCCCGCGTGGGCCGACACGGACCGCTCGATCTCCTTCTCCTGCCAGCGGCCGGTGACCACCCAGGCCGCGCCCAGCACCAGCGGCATCCACCACTGGCCCGCCCAACCGAGCAGGACGGCACACGCCAATCCGGTCAGCCGCAACGGAACCAGGCCCGCCAACGCGGTGACCGCCTGGCCGGGCAGGTGCGAACCGAGCCCGATGGCCCTGGCCCGCTCGATCCGGTCGGCCACGTCCGCGTCGTCCAGATGCCCGATCTGGGCCGGGCGCAGCGCGCCGTCGACCGTGTGCTGCGCCATCGCGCCGTCCACCGCGGTGCCCAGCCGCGCCGCCATCATGGTGCGGATCGGGTCGAGGACCACGTCGAACACCAGCACGATCGCGAACAACACGAGCCCGAACACGATGCCGTGCAGTGATCTTGCCGAATCCGTCAACGCGGCCACCAGCCGTCCCGTCGCGAGTGGCAGCAGCGTGCCGCCTGCCACCTGCGCGACGATGAGCAGCGCGAGCACGAAGGTCAGTCCGCCTGCGATCCGGGGCAGCCTGCTGACCAACGCGAGAACTCCATTGTGGACTTTCATGGCACGTGTTCGCCCTCCGCCAGGTGGAATCGCTGTGCGCCGTGGCCGGATGTGGTGGTCGCCCCGTTCGCGGGCGACCACCACCATCACTCAGCTACCGACGGTCGTGGGCGGGTACGCCATGATGGTCACCTCCTCCCGCGAGTTTCTCGCGAGGTCTTCACGAGGATGCGATGGCAACGCTAATCCGCGCGGCGCCCGAGCAGATCCGTAGTCGAGTACGCAAATGCGCCCGGCGAATACGGAGATCGTCCTGCCGGTAGCACCTACGCACGGTGTCCTACGTGTTGGCAGGTGGTCGGTTGCGTACCGTCCTACGGACGACCGGAGCGCGGCGGAATCGTAGGTTTCGAACCCAGGAATGTCGTTGGCCCGTCAGTCTGGAGTAGCGCCGATGGATATCGTTCAGGATCCGAACGTCGTCATCTGGGACGTCACGTTCGCCTGCCCACTACGTTGCAGTCACTGCTATACCGAGTCGGGCCGGCGCAGCGCCCGGAACCTCGGTCACGACGAAATGCTGCGCGTCGCCGACGCGATCATCTCCCTGAAACCGCAGATGATCACCCTGTGTGGCGGCGAACCACTGACCATCAAGCAGATCGTCGACGTGGCCCGGCACTTCACCGAAGCCGGCATCAATGTCTTTCTCTACACCAGCGGATGGGCACTCCCGGCGCCGATGGTCGAGTCACTTGCCGACGTGGTGGCCAAGATCGTGGTAAGCCTCGACGGCGCAACACCGCAGATGCACGACCAGGTCAGAGGACGAACCGGCTCCTTCGAACGGGCGACCGGCGCCCTCGCTCGAATCGACGCCGAGGTCGGCCGCAGAATCGCGGCAGGCGTCCGGGCACCCCGGTTCGGCATCGACTATGTCGTGATACGCAGCAATTTCGACCAGCTCGACGCGCTGTGCACGGAGGTGGCACCCCGATTCCCACATCTGGAATCCGTGTCGTTCGGCGCAGTCGTGCCCACCGGCCTGGCCAGCCGCCCGTCATTCGTGGACGAGGAGTTGCTCAGCGACGAGCAGGTCGCCGAACTGGTGGCGCCGGAAACCCTCCGCAGGCTCCAACAGGCCGCCCCGCCCTCCGTCACCGTAGCCACCAACGACAATTTCGAAGTACAGATGAACCCCGACTACATCGCCGGCAACCCCAACTTCCGCCCCATGGAGATCGAGCCAGACGGCGAGGTACGCGGAATGCCGATCTACGAAGGCACGGTAGGCAGCCTGCTGACCGAGGACCCACGCGTACTGTGGCACCGGTCGCGGGCCCGCTGGGCAGACCCGTTCGTCCTGGAAAACCTCAACCGCATCCACACCCGCCGGGACTGGGCCGAAGCGGTCCGCCGCATCGACTACCGATTCGGCTCACCCGAAGTCCGCACCCGCATCGACAACCGCCCCGTCCACCTGCCCATCCTCGCCACCGACCACCCGACACCGGGCAGCCGAATCCGCCCCGGCCGGGTCACGGTCGGCGACGGCCCGGGACCGCGCCTGGCCTAGCAGACGTCGTTGTTCTTGAGGCACGGCCGCCGGACCTGGGGTATGTGGCCTGAACTGCCGGTTTCCGGTGGTCGTGCCGATCGGGTCCGGCCGGTCGGAGTCCTGCTCGCCGGGTGAATACCGTCCCGTTCTATGTTTCGGCGCGTCGTCGGCCGGTGTGGTTGAACAGCAGGTTCAGCACGAACGCGACCAGGGTCGCGCTGGTGATCGCGCTGCCCGCGATGATCTGCGCCCAGGCGGGGAACCGGTGATAGATCTGCGGCGCGAGCACCGGCACCATGCCCACCCCGACCGCGACCGCGACGATGAGCAGGTTGCTGGTGCCGTCGAACTCGACCGTGCGCAGCGTGGCGATGCCCACCGCGGTGACCGTGGCGAACATGACCAGCCCGGCCGCGCCGATGACGGGACCGGGCAGGGACGCGACCACCGCACCCAGTTTGGGTAGCAGCCCGAGCAGGACCAGCAGCACTCCCGCGGTCGCGGTGACGTACCGGCTGCGGACCCTGGTCATGCCGACCAGGCCGACGTTCTGCGCGAACACCGTGTCCAGGAACGCGTTCATCAGGCCGCCGAGGATCCCGGACAGCCCGTCCGCGGCCATGCCGCGGGCCAGATCCGCTGTGCTCAACGGCTTTCCGGTCATCTCCCCGACGGCGAGCATGTCCGCGGTGGACTCGGTGAAGGTGACCAGCATGACCACACACATGGAGATCACCGCCGCGATCGGAAAGCGCGGCGCGCCGAAGTGCAGCGGAGCGGTGATACCGAACCAACCGGCCGGACCGACCGACGAGAAGTTGGTCAGTCCCCACGCGACCGCGACGATCGTGCCGGCGACCAGGCCGAGCAGCACCGCGATCTGTGCCAGGAAACCGCGGGCCAGCCGGTTCAGCGCGACGATGAACACCACGATCCCGCCGGCCAGCAGCAGATTCCTGGGCGCGGCGTAGTCGGGTGCGGTGGCATCCTGGCCGGCGATCAGCCCGGCGGCCACACCGATCAGCGACAGCCCGACCACGGTGATCACCACGCCGCTGACCAGCGGCGGGAAGAACCGGATCGCGCGGGCGAAGGGCACGGCCACGATCAGCCCGAACACCCCGGCCGCGATCATCGATCCGTACACAGAGGGCAGTCCGTACTGCGAACCGATCAGGATCATCGGGGTGACCGCGGTGAAGGTGGCGCCGGCCACGACCGGTAGCCGCACCCCGAGCACCCTGCCGATCCCGAGCGACTGCGCCAAGGTGATCAATCCGGCGACCAGCAGGTCGGCGTTGATCAGCAACCCGATGGTGGCGGTGGACAGCTTCGCCGCGGCCCCGAACACCAGCGGCACTGTGACACAGCCGGTGTACATGACCAGCACGTGTTGCAGGCCGAGGACCGCGAGCCGGCCGGGGGCCAGTGGGGTGTCCACCGGATGCCGGTGCCCGTTCGCTGTCGCGGTCAGATCCCTTTCCACCATGCCTGATCCAATCACGCGAGGATGCGCACCGCGCAGCGAGACCACGCAACCGACGCGTTGGTGAGCAGGGTGTCCGCGAAAGAGGGGTGGCCGCGGTGATGCCCCGACCGCAGCCACCCCGTCAAGCGATGCCCGAGGAACGTTCCTATTCGCAGATGCTGCCCATGCTGCTGGTGGTGCGGTTCAGGCCGCACTGTGCGGGTTCGGCTTCGGGTTCGGCCTGTAGGCGAAGGACTTCTTCCATGTTGATCACTCCTTGTCGGTGTCGGTTACCGCGGCCCTTGACTGGTCCAGGAAGCGGTCAAGGGTGAACAGGGGGTCGGGCGTCGGATCGGTCAGTTGGCGTACGGCCAGCAACACGCCGGCCGATCCGGACCATAGGTCCGCGGACAGCCGTTGGCCGGGGTCGCCGAGCCATGCCAGGCCGTCCTCCCGGGGGATGGCGTGGCGGAACAAGCCGCGCGCGCTGGTTACCGCCGCGTCCGTCAGGTCGGGGCGAGCGAGCCTGCGGCCCGCTTCGGCCAGGGTCATCGTCAGGCCGGCCAGTCCGGGGAACAGGCCGGGGAGGGCGGTGAATCTGGAGGTGCACGACTGTAGGCAGCGGGCCTGTACCTCGGGTGCGCCCAGTTTGGCGTCCGGCTCGGAGTCGTCCGCCGCGCTGAGCGGGGCTGGGGTGTCGAAGTCGTGGTCCGGGTTGTGGGCGAGGTAGCGGGAGAGGACCTCGACATAGCCCGCGCTGCCGACGTGCAGGTAGGGCACTATTCGGCGGTCGTCGGCGGAGAAGCGGAAGGACAGTGCTTGTACGGGGGTGAGCACGCCGTGGGCCAGTTCATCGCGCAGTAGCCGCATGCCTCGGGTCAGGACGGCTTCGTCGCCGGTGATTCGGGCCAGGTAGTACAGGGCGAGGGCCACTCCTGGCCGGCCGCCGATCAGGCCGGTCGGATATTCGGTGCTGAGTCCGGTTTCGAGCGCGTCGCCGGCCGGGATGGCGTCAAGCAGGCGTGCGGCCGCCGTCAGCCTGCGTTCGTCGCCGTGGCGGCAGTAGGCGGTCAGGAGGGCCAGCGCGGTTCCGGCCGCGCCGCCGCCGAGGGTGGCGGATGTCGTGTTGAGCGGATGGTCCGTTGCGGCGTCCAGCAGGGTGTCCGCGGCTTCCGGTTCGCCCAGGTCGGCCAGTACGCACGCGATGCCCGCCGTGCCGAAGAACAGTCCGGGTGGGGTGACGTCGACGGCGGCCAGTGAGTCGTCGCGGAGTCTGCGGACGACCGCGGGGTCGATCGGTCGGTTCGCGCGATGCAGGGCGTGTAGTACGCCTGCGGTGCCGGTGGCGACCGAGCGGGTGTTGGTTCGCAGGCCCAGCGGGTTTGTCGGGTACACCCGGCGGGGGTGGTCGGGCTGGGCCATCGCGGCCAGTGTGTCGGCTGTTCGGTCGGCCAGGCGGCGGAGTTCGGTCGCCGTATCCGCGCGGATCGTCGCCGGCGTGGGCAGCCGCGGTTGGGTGGGCGGTACTCGATCGGCGGTGGCCAGCCGCCACAGGCGTGGCGGGACGGTGGCCACTTCGGCCAGGTCGGCCTGTAGGTGGGGGAGGACTTCCGGTTCCCGTTCGACGACGTCGTTGAGTGGAAACAACAGCAACAGTGCCAGGTTCGCCAGGCCGCGCCGGTCGACGACGACCGGGTCGTGCCATGCGAGAGTTCGTGCGTCGCGTGGTAGGTAGCCTGGCGTGCCCATCACCAGGTGTACGTCGTCGATGCGTTGTGCTGCTTCGAAATCGACCAGGCGAGGATGGTCGTCGTCGACCAGCACGTTGTTGGGGCTCAGGTCGACGAACACGAAGCCCAGGTCGTGCAGGCGGCGTAGCTGGTCGTCGAGGTGGTCCAGCAGAGTCAGGCAGCGCTCGTAGTACGCGGCGAAGGCTGCTGCTGGTTCGCCGGCACGAACGGCGGGGTTGTGCGTGGTCATCCATCGGTACAGCGGCATGCCGGGTACGAACTCGGTCGCCAGATAGCTGTGTTCCCAGTGGTGGAACAGTTCGGCCGGTCGTGGACAGATACCGGGGTCGGCGGCGTGCAGGGTACGCAGTGTCAGGTACTCGCCGGCCAGCCGTGCCTTCGCGTCACTGCCGTCCGACGCGTATCCGTTGTGGGCCCGCGCCTCCTTGACGAACACGGTCTCGCCGGCCGGAGAGCGGAATCGATAGGCGCCACCGGCGTTGGCGTGTCGTAGGACTTCCACGAAGGTGTAGCCGTGGAAGGCAATCTCGGCGCGGCCGGCGCCCGACGGCGGCACTCGGAACGGGTCCTCGACGCCGGGCGGCAGGTGGAACTCGGGGCGTCGCTCGTCGTCGATCTCGCTGCCGTCCGGCGCGAGCATGGTGGGCACCGTGGTGCCGTCCGCGGTGATGCGGGAGCGGGAGGTGAAACCGCCGTATCGATATGAGACGCACTTGCTGTCCGCGAAACGGCGGTCCGTCAGGACATAAGGCCCCTCGATACCGGCGAGATCGGTGGTCAGGCGTTCCAGCACCGCACGACACAGTTCGGTGTCCTGCGGATACAGCGCGCAGAACTTGCCGCTCTGAATGCGATCGGCGTGTTTCGCGTGGGCGTGCCGGAAAGCGGTGCGGCCGGCGAGGTGTTTGAACGGGATGCGGAATTCCGTGCCGGCGGTGGCCACGACCTCCAGCACCGGCTGGGCGTTCGCCAGCGAACTGGACACGTGGATCTTCCATGCCTGCTCGGGACGGCGGGCACCGGGATATGTCCAGAAAGTCCATGGACCGGTGTCCTGGCTACGCCATTCGGGTGGGACACTGCGGGGCCGATATCGCTTTCCGGGGTCGCCGGATTCCCAGGATTCGTAGAAGTCGTCGTCGGCGAGCAGGAAAGACAGGTCGACGGCCACGTTCACCCCTTCACCTGGCGAGTTGATGCCGTACTCTACCGTCGGAAGAGCCATATCCGGCATGGTCGGAGGTTCGGATGCACCGAATGAGGGTCGCCATCATCGCGCTTGTGGTGGGGGCGGGTGTTGTCCTGAGTGGGCTGCCGGCCGCGGCGGTGACCGTGCAGGTGGGTGCGGTGGCGCCGTTCACGTGTCCGCCGCGGCAGTCGCCCGGCTTCTGTCCCGGCGGATGAGTCGCGTCGTCGCGCTCGGCCCGGCCGCCTGAACCGGATTCGCTCCGGCGCCGGTGGAATTCGGCGTGGTCATCGGCGACCCTGGTCACGCCGCACGTGGTGCGGTTTCCGCGTCACCACAGGGGGATTCCAGTGTCGTCGACGACCGCAGAACAATCCACGCCGACGTCCGGGCTCGCCGGTCACGGCGACGGGACCGCGCCGCTGATCGGCGTCGAGAACCTGGAGCCGCCGAAGTGGGCCTCGGTGGACGCGCAGGTCGCCGCGGCGAGCGTCTGGCGCACCGTGCGGTCGCTGCCCGCCACGGTCGGCGTGGTGGTCGGACTGGCGTGGAGGACCTCGCGTGTGCTGACGGTGCTGGCCGGCGTGGTCCACTTCGCGTCGGGATGTGCGACCGCGTTCGGGCTGTTCGCCACCGCCAACGTGTTCACCTCGCTGTTGACCGTCGGCCCCACCCCGCACCGGGTGATCGCGGCGCTGCCCGCGATCGGCCTGGTCGTGGTCTCCTACGCGGTGCGGGCCCTGCTCGACGGCGCGGTCAGTGCGGTCGAGGGCACCCTGCGGCCGCACGTACGCCGGGCGGCCCAGGACTCGGTCAACGAAGCCGTGGCCGGGGTGGAGTTGATCGCCTGGGAGGACTCGGACTTCCGGGAACTGGCCCGGCAGGGCGGGCGGCACGGCGTGCAGGCCATCGACACCGGTGTGCGGTACATCGCGGAGATCGCGTCGTCGTTGATCTCCCTCACCGCCGCCATGGCCACCGCCGGATTCCTCAACCCGTGGCTGGCGCCCGTGCTGTTGCTGGCCGCGCTGGCCAACGCGTGGGCGGCGATGCGCGCGGCGAAGCAGGGCTACGCGTCGTTCCTGTCGTTGGTGGCTCGCCAGCTTCGGCTGGACGTGATCGAGAATGTGATGGTGGCCCGTGACGTGGCTGTCGAGCGGCACGCCCTGGTGTTGCAGGGCACGCTGCTGTCCGAGCACCGCCGGATCGCCGCCGACATCACCGCGGAGTCCGTGCGGCTGGCGTACCGGCAGAACACCACCCGGATGATCGGGCGTGCGCTGGCCGGCACCGGCGCGGCCGCGGCGTATCTCGTGCTCGGTGTGCTGCTGTTCACGCGCGCGATGCCGCTGCCGCTGGGCGGCACCGCGGTGGTGGCGATGCGGCAGGCGTCCAGTGCGCTGTCCAACACCATGCGCGCGATCAACTCGCTCTACGAGGAGTCGTTCTACATCGGCTTCTACCAACAGCTGCTGATCCAGGCCCGGCAACGCCGGCGGACCCACACCGGAATCAGCGCACCGACGAACCCGGACACCATCCAGGTCGAATCGGTGTCGTTCACCTATCCCGGCCAGGACAGCCCCACGTTGCGGGACATCGACCTGACCGTTCGGCGCGGCGAGGTGATCGCCCTGGTGGGCCAGAACGGATCGGGCAAGACCACGCTGGCCAAACTGCTCGTCGGCCTCTACACCCCCACCGCCGGCACCGTGCGCTGGAACGACGTCGACCTGGCCGACGTCGACGCGGACACGGTGCACGCCCAGGTCGCGATCATCGCGCAGGAACCGGCCCGGTGGCCGATGACCGCCGCGCACAACATCCGCATCGGCCGGTTGCGCCACGACGACACCGTCGAGGACCGTTGGCGGGTGGCGCTACGGGATTCCGGTGCCGACGAAGTGCTCGCCACGCTGCCGCACGGCCAGGACACCATCCTGTCCAAGCAGTTCACGAACGGCTCCGACCTGTCCGGCGGGCAATGGCAGCGGATGGGCGTGGCGCGCGGCATCTACCGCGACGCGGCGGTCCTCGTCGCCGACGAGCCGACAGCCGCGCTGGACGCCAAGGCAGAGGCCCGCGTGTTCGACGGTCTGCACCACGCCAGCCGCACAACCAACGGCGGTGACCGCCCGACCAGGACCACGATCCTGATCACCCACCGGCTGGCCAACATCCGCCACGCCGACCGGATCATCGTGCTGGACCGGGGCCGCATCGTCGAACACGGCGCCCATGACGACCTGATCACCGCAGGCGGCATCTACCGGGAGTTGTTCGACATCCAGGCAAGCGCCTACGCGAGCGACCCGGGCGCCATCAACGTCACCGAATGAATCAACGGACAGATCGGCTGTCGAAGCGAGCTGTCCACCTCACGGAAACGCACTCCGCGAACTGGTCGGCAGCCTGCTCACCAACGATGAGCGGCGGTTCACGGCCCGAACGATCGATCGATGCCGTCGAGCAGGAAGTCGAGGCCGGTGCGGAACGTTTGGTCGGCGTCCAGGTGGGCGCCGTCGCGTACGAACGTGGCCAACGCGGGGAATCGGCCGGTCGCGAAGCTCCGCTCCAGACAAGGCCCGAAGGTGGCCTGCCACTGCTTCTCGTCCATCCCGGTGGCCCGCTCGGCGCGCCGCTCGGCGATCTCCCGGCGCACCGCGCCGATCACGTACGCATCGACCGCGGTGACCGCCGGCGCGATCACGTCCACGTCGAGGCCGCGCAGCGCGGCCAGCACGGCCTCCATCCGCGCCAGCGCGTTCGGCCCCAGTTGGGGCCGTCCACCGATCAGGTCGGCGAGCCATTCGTGCCGGTGAGCCGTCTGCCGGGTGGTCTCGGCAAGGGAGCGCAGCACCTCCCGCCGCCAGGTGTCACGCTGCTCGGCGATGCCGCGCACCTGATGCCGCCGGTGGGGGAGGGGGCCAACATGGCGCTGCTCGACGGGGCACTGCTGGGCCTCGCGCTGGCCGCGCACCCGGACGACTTTCCCGCGGCCGTCAGGGAATACGAACGCGAGATGTTCGAACGCACCAGCGCTGCCGCCGGACGTCCGCGGACATGCAGGAATTGCTGATGTCGCCGGACGCCAGCCGGAGATTGCTCGCGTTCTTCCAACCAGGCTGAAGGTAACGCGATCTGAGTTTACGCAGGTAGAAGACCTGCTGTCAGAAGATGTCGTTGTTCTTGCGGCCTGACCGCTGGGCCTCGGCATAG
>DASXXM010000070.1:0-13707 GCA_036503065.1 Pseudonocardiaceae bacterium
CACCTCGCCGACACCCGGCACTCCGGCAACGACCGATGCTATATGCCATAGCACCCACGCGGGCCGAACGTGCCGCCGGCGTCGATGTCCGCGACGCACAGTTCGGTGCCCTCCCACGACATCGCCGTGTGGTTCCAGCCCAGCCACGTCAAGCTCAGTCACCGGCCCACCTCACCAGCGCGCTCGACACTCCCGCGACCACCGATGCTATATGCAATAGCATCCGCGCCATATGCCATAGCATCAACGCAATATGCAACAGCACCCGCAATCCCGGTCAGGTGCCCAACTCTCCAGCGATCAACACTCTCGCGACCACCGATGCTATATGCCATAGCACCCACGCAACCGCCGGTCACCGGACCACCTCGCCGACACCCGACACCGCACGCCCGCAAGTGCTGTATTCAATATGCAATAGCATCCAGACAAGTGCGGTCACCGGCCCAACTGGACGTCCGCCTTGACAGCGTGTCCGGCCGGTTCGAGGGCGTGTCCGGCCGGTTCGAGGGCGTGTCCGGCCGGCTCGAGGGCGTCGCGGGCCGGATGGACGGCCTCGAGGACGAGCTGTCCGGCATCCACCTCGCCAGCGCTCAACAGCATCACGACCACCGATGCTGTATGCCATAGCATCCTCGCCAGTCACCAACCCACTTCGCTGGTGCTCGGCGATGTCGCGACCACCGATGCCGTACTTGATATGCCACAGCATTCGCGCGAGTCCTGTCACCGGCCCACCTCGCCGACGCCCAGCAACCCCAGCAACCCCAGCAACCCCAGCAACCCCAGCAACCCCAGCAACCCCAGCAACCCCAGCAACGACCGATGCTATATGCCATAGCACCCACGCAAGCCCAGTCACCGGCCCACCTCGCCAGCGATCGACGCCACCGCGACACGGATGCTATATGCTATAGCATCCGCACGATGGGCAGCAGAAAACGCGAGCCCTGTACCGTGCCCGACAGTCCGGCGATCGACACTCCGGCGATCGACGCCCTGGCAACCACCGGCGCTATATGCTATAGCAAGCACGCAATCTTCGATCACCTGCCCACCTCGCCAGCGCTCGACAGCATCACGATCACCGATGCTGTATGCCATAGCATCCGGACGGGATCGGCCAGTGGCCCACTTCGGTGGTGATCGGCGGGTCCGCGACCAATGGTGCTATATGCAATAGCATCCGCGCAGGCTTGGGTCACCGGCCCACCCCGCTGACGATCGACAGCATCGCGACCACCAATGCTGTATGCCATAGCATCCACGCCGGTTCAGTCACAAACCCATCTCGCCGGCGATCGGCGGTCTCGCGACCCACGCCTCCCGTATTGATTGGCTCCCTCGCGAGCTCGATCACCGGCATGCCTCTCCGCGCGACAGTGTGCACGTCGCTGCCACGGCATCCTCCGATCGCCGCACCCGCCTGCCTACTACACTGCCCGTAGTAGCCGCATGAACCGAACTCTACTACAAACTAAGTAGTAGAGTCGGCGACCAGGAGGTGAACACCGCGATGGCCGTGCGCCGATCTCGCGGCAGCCTTGAGGGCGACATCCGCGCCATCCTGGCCGCCAGCGAACAGGCGATGACGCCCGCCAGAGTGCGCGACGCACTCGCCGGGGAACTGGCCTACACCACGGTGATGACGGTGCTGGCCCGGCTGCACGACAAGGGCGAGGTCACCCGGCGCCCGGTCGGCCGCGGCTACGCCTACGCCGCGATCCGCGACTCCGCCGAACTCGCCGCCCGACGCATGCAGCGCGTCCTGGACGCCGAGGGCGCCGACCGCTCCGCCGTACTGATGCGCTTCATCGACACCCTCGCGCCGGACGACGAACATCTCCTGCGCAGTCTCCTGGAGACCGGAGAACAGGCGTGACGGCGGCCGTGTGCGGGGCGGTCCTCGCCGTCGTCATCTTCGCCGTCACCGCCCCCCGGCTGGGCCGCCACCTGCCGCCGGCGCTCGCGACCCGACTGCTCGTCCCGACCACACTGGTGATGGCCGCCGCCACGGTGATCGTGCTCGGCCTGCTGGCCTCCACGTGGCTGGCCCAACTCCCCCCGATCGCCGCCATGGGAACGTGGTCGGCCAGTCGGCTGGACGCCTACGACCCGGTCCCGGACCCGTTGGCCGCCATCAGCCTGGTGTTGCTCGCCGTCGCGGTCGTACGCGTCGTGTGCAAGGTGATCCACCGGGCCCGCTGCCTGGCCGCCGTCTACCGGACCTACCACGGCCAGCAGTCGGCCGGCTCGGTGATCGTGATCGACAGCGACCGGGTGGACGCGTTCGCCACGCCCGCCCCGGCCGGCCGGGTCGTCGTCACCTCCGCACTACTGCGCGCGCTGAGCCCGACCGAGCGGCGCGCGGTGCTCGCGCACGAGCACTCCCATCTGGCGCACCGGCACGTCTGGTGGGCGATCAGCGCCGACCTGGCCGCCGCGGTCAACCCGCTGTTGCGGCCCACCGCGACCACCGTCGGCCATGCCATCGAACGGTGGGCCGACGAGGATGCCGCCGTGGTGTTGGGCGATCGCCAACTGGTGGCCCGCACCATCGCCCGCGCCGCGCTGCTGCGACACGACGCGCGCGTCGACGCCCTGCTGCCGGCCGCTACCGGCGCCGACGTGCCCCAGCGGGTCCGGGCACTGTTGGGCCCGCCGCCGCGCCGCAGGCCGCTCGCGTTGGTGGCGTTGGCCGTGCTGCTCGCGGCCGGCACGCTGGCCACCGTCGCGGTGGAACGTTCCGGCGACCAGCTCTTCGACCACGCCCTGCTGCGGCCCGTCCACAGCCACCACCACGCCGACCGCACCGCAGGATGAGCACCGCACGGCGCGCATTCCTCGTCGTCATCGCGGCGATCGTCGTCGCGGGCGCGGCCGCTGTCTGGTTCGTGGTCCAGAAGCCGAACAGCAGCCAGCCGCCCGGCTGCACCGTCGCCGCCATCGGGTCCGCCGGTTCGACCTTCGCGCTGACCCCGGACCAGGCCGGCAATGCGGCCACCATCGCCGCGGTTGGCCAGCAACTGGGCATGCCCGATCACGCCGTCACCATCGCGCTGGCGACCGCGCTGCAGGAGTCCGGCCTGGTGAACCTCACCGGTGGCGACCGCGACTCGGCCGGCCTGTTCCAGCAGCGGCCCAGCCAGGGTTGGGGCACGCACGCGCAGGTGACCGACCCGGTGCACGCGTCGACCGCGTTCTACGACCACCTCCGTACCGTGCCGGGCTGGCAGCAGCTCAGCGTGACCGATGCGGCCCAACAGGTGCAGCATTCCGGCGCGCCGGACGCCTACGCCCAGTGGGAGTCCGAGGCGCGGGCCGCCGCGGTCGCCCTCACCGGTCAGGCCCCCGGCGCCCTGACCTGTCACGACCTGACGATCACGGCGCCGAGCACGAGCCTCGCGGACTCGGCCGCGGCCGAGTGGGGTACCGGCACGATCAGCGGTCCGCATGACGCCGCGCGGGGTTGGGCCATGGGCCTGTGGCTGGTCGCGCATGCCGAGCGCTTCGGTGTCGACCAGGTCAGTTTCGCCGGTCGCACGTGGACGGCGGCGTCGGGTGCCTGGAGCCAGGGTGGTCCCGTTGTGGACACGCTGTCGCTGCATCAGGTGACCAGCGGTGCCGCCGGGCAGGGCTGACCGACCCATTTTCCGTCCACCGGAAATGATCTGATCTGCCGGCATTGCGACCGGGCAACTGTGGATTGTTGCCGGCCACGGATCGGACCGAAAGAATGCGCACGCTCGTTTTCCCCGACACAACGAGGTGCACATGCTGACGACCATCGCGCGCATTGCCCGGCGCGCCACGATTCCCGTCCTTGCCGCAATTGCGGTATTCGGCCTTGCCGTCCCGGCCGGCGCCGCCGTCATCGATCCGTTGCCCATCAGCCCGAACCAGTTCTTCAGCGGGTCGGTCAACGACAACCAGACCAATGCGACCATCGTCGCCGACTGTGCCGGCCCGGCCAGAACCGGGCATCCGGCAGGCGGCCAATATGTGGAAGCCCAGCCTGCGCCGTCCAGCGCCGCCGGTATCGGATTCACCGGCTCGCTCGGCCGTTCCCTGAAGGTGTCGCTCGCGTTGACGGCCGCGACCACCCCGATACCGATCGGTACGTTGTCCGGCTACTTCATCAAACTGCCGATTCCGACGTCGATCACCATTCCGTGCGGCGGCACCGGTCAGATGGTCTTCGCGCCGAGCCCGACCAGCCCGACCGCCCGGTCCGCCACCGTGTCGGTCACGATCATCTCGTTGGGCGCGTAGCCGCCCCGGGGGCGCCGACCGCGATCGGCGCCCCACTCTCTAGCTTGGCAAGGTGAGCACGGCTACCTCGTCGGTCCCGGCGCCGACCGACCGCAGGCTGAGCCCGCGCCGGCCGGTCGTCTGGTACGGGGCTTTCGCCGGGTATGCCGGGGCGGTCTGGGTGTTCAGCGCGGGCAACGATCGGGTCTGGGGCGCCGTGGCGGCGATCGCGTACGCCGTGGCGGCCCTGGTCGCGGTCCGGTGGCGGGACGCGGCGCTGGTGGTGAGCGTGGTCGGTGGGCTGGTGGCGCCACTGGGCTGGCTGGCGACCCGGGTGCCGGCGACACCGGACGTCCAGGTCGTCGCGCGGTCCGCGGCCCTGCTGCTGCACCACGGCACGCCCTACCTGCCGGCCGGGCAGGTGGTCGGCTCGATCGACTACAACCCGTACCTGCCGGTGATGGCCGTGTTCGGCCTGCCGAGGGCCGTCGGCGTGCCGGGGCCGGCCGGTGACACCCGCGTGTGGCTCTGTGTCGCGACGCTGGTGTTGTTCACGCTGGCCTTTCGGATCGCGGGGCGACCGGACGGCCTGCGCAGTGGGCTGTTCGCGGTCGCGTCGCCGGTGGTGGCGTTTCCGCTGGCGCTGGGCATCACGGATCCGCCGGTGCTGGCGCTGGTGTGCCTGGCCGTGGCGTTGCTCGGCCGGACGTCGGCGCCGGTGTGGCTGGCGGCGGTCCTCGTCGGTGTGGTGTGCGCGATGAAGGCGACGGCGTGGCCCGCGCTGCCGGTGCTGGTCGCGATGCTGGCCGCCCGCGACGGCGCCCGGGTGGCCAGCAGGTTCACCGCCGTCGCCGTCGGCACGACCGTGGTGCTGGTCGCACCGTTCGCGGGGTCCGCGCTGGTCCGGAACACCGTCCTGTTCCCGCTGGGCCTGACCGGCATCAAGACGCCGGCGGCGAGCCCGCTGCCCGGTCATCTGCTGGCGATGCTCGGACCCGCAGGTCAGGCGGTCGCCGTCGGGCTGCTGATCGCGGTCGGCGTCGCGGTCGCGGTCTGGATCGTGGTCCGGCCACCACGCGATGGCCGGGCCGCGGTCGCGCGCCTCGCCGTCGGACTCGCCATGATGTTCGCACTGTCACCGGCCACGCGGTTCGGGTACTTCGCCTACCCCGTTGGGCTGTGGGGCTGGCTCGTCCTAAGTTCTACCGTTGACACCCATTCTCCGGAGGTACCCGCATGATCCGCCCCACGCTGACCGTCGCGGCGGTCCGACTGCTCGCCCGGCGAACGCCGTACCTGGAGCGGGAGATGTTGGGCCTGCCGGCCGTCGTCGGGCCGGGCGACGTCTGCATCGACATCGGCGCCGCCGCCGGGCTCTACACCGTGGCGCTGTCCGACCTCGTCGGCCCGACCGGCCAGGTGCACAGCATCGAGCCGCTGCCGTTCGTGCACCCGCTGTGGACCCGGGTGCTGCGCGGCGGGACCGGACGAAACGTGCACCGCCACGCGCTGGCGCTCGGGGTCGAACCGGGCCAGGGCACCATGAGCGTGCCGATGGGCCGCTACGGCGCGGTTACCGGTCGCTCGTTCCTCGCCTGGAAGACCGACGGACTCGGCTCGAACAGCGAGTTCCGCGGCCACAAGGAGGTGCCGGTCGAGGTCGACACCCTGGACGGACTCTGCACCCGCCTGGAACTGACCCGGCTGGACTTCCTCAAGATCGACGTGGAAGGCGCCGAACTGCACGTGCTGGAGGGCGGCAAGGAGTCCGTCGACCGTTTCCGGCCTGCGATCCTCGTCGAGATCGAGGACCGCCACATCACTCGCTACCGGCACTCCGCGCAGACCATTGTGGACTGGTTCACCGAACGCGATTACACCATGCACACCTGGCAACACGCCTGGCAACCGGCCGACAGCGTCACCGAGGAGACCCGCAACTACCTCTTCCTGCCGCCGGGCCGGACAGCCTGACTGGTACCCGACCTTCACGCCTGGTTCATCGGCGCGTCGTCAGCGTGTCGTCCGTGCTCTGCACCGTGTCGACCACAGCCGGGCGCGGTGCCGGGCACGAGGAGGTCTCATGGCCAGGTCGAACACTGGGGCGGGACGGTTGGGACACCACACCGCCCGGATGACCGCGCTGGTGGCGGTCGCCGGTCTCGCCGGTGCCGCGTTCGTGTCTGCGGCCGTCGCGGCCACCCCCGCGGCGGCCGAGGACGGGTCGTTCCTGCTGCCGGGGAACCTCCTGGTCAGCAGGAGCGTCTACGCGGGCACCGCCGGCACCGTCACGGCCGGTCAGACGATCCTGCCGCCCGGTTGCGTCACCGGCTGCGTCACCGCCAACAGTGCCGGCACCTACCCCGGCGTGTGGAACAACGACCAGGCGGACGGCAACTTCGGCGTCACGTCGCCGGTCTTCCTCGATCAGCTGACGCAGTCGGGCCGGCTGGTCAGTTCCATGGCGATCTCCGATCGCAGGCTGGTGACCAGCTTCTCGTCAAAGTCCGAACTGGCGCTGAACCTGTCCACCGACGGCCGGTACATCACGTTCATGGGCTACGTCACGCCGGTGAACCGCCTCGACGTCTCCAACTCCAACACACCCGGCGCCATCGACCACACCAACCCGGTTCCCGGCGCGAACTTCCGCGCCGTCGCGCAACTGGACTCCCGGGGCCGGTTGCACATCACCGAAACGAACGCCTACAGCGGCAACAACGGTCGCGCCGCGATCCGCAACGACAGCACCGGCGTCTACTACACCGCGGGCAACGGCGGCAACGGCGGCAATCCGCAGCCGGCCGCGATCATCACCGGGACCGGGGCGCAGTTCATCAGGCCGGGATCGCCGCCTGCCGCGACGACTCCGCTGGGCAGCTTCAACGTCACGCAGCTCGGCGACCCGGCCGACAAGATCGGCAAGGACGACAACTTCCGTGGCCTGACGGTCTTCGACAACGTCGTGTACTACACCAAGGGCAGCGGCGGCAACGGTGTGAACACGGTCTACTTCCTCGACACCACAGGACATGCGTGCCAGAACGGCGTCGGCCTGCCGCGGCGGGGCGCGCGGCTGCCGACCGCGCCGCTGGCATTCGACCCGGCCACGGTGCAGTCGCAGGGGCTGCCGAACAACATGTGTGTGCTGGCCGGCTTCCCGACCGCGGAGAAGTCGACGACGTCGTTCCCGTTCGGCGTCTGGTTCGCCAATCCGGACACGCTGTACGTGGCCGACGAAGGCAATGCCAACACCACCTTCGCCGGTGGCACATACACCGCGGCCGCCGCGCAGACAAGTGCCGGGCTGCAGAAGTGGGTGCGGGTCAACGGCAGTTGGCACCTCGCCTACACGTTGACGTCGGGTCTCGCGCTCGGCACCCCGTATCAGGTGCCCGGCTATCCGACCGGTGTCAACCCGGCGACCGGCCTGCCGTGGGCACCGGCCACCGACGGCCTGCGCAACATCACCGGGCGCGTCAACCGGGACGGCACGGTGACCATCTGGGCGGTCACCTCGACGGTCAGCGGCAACGGTGACATCGGTGCCGACCCGAACCGGCTGGTCGCGGTCACCGATCGGCTGTCAGCGGCCAGCGCTGGTGGCGAGCGGTTCACGACGGTCCGGTCCAGCCGCGCGGGCGAGGTGCTGCGCGGAGTGTCCTTCACGCCGGGCTCACGTTCGTAGGGGCTGGTCCCCGACGAGGGCGCGTCGCGGCGGTTGTTCGCCGCCAGCGCGCCCTCGTTGGCCGGTTACCAGACGAGGCCAAGAGTTTGTCCGTATGGTGGCGGTATGGCTTGGTCACGGTCGGACGGACCTGGTGACGAGACAACGCCGCATCGACTTCCCCCGCTGGTACGCCGGGGGCTGCTCATCGGGTTGGTACTGCTGCTGGCCGCCGTCTGCGGATCGGTGTCGGTCAAGCTGTTACGGGCCGCGACGGTCAGCGCCAGCGCTCCGGCCAAGCCGGCAGGCGCACCTGCCAAGCCGGTAGGCGGCACTTCGACACCGCCCGCTCCGGCCAGCACGCCGGCACGTCCCGACAACGTCACCGGACTGCCGGCCCCGACGGCACTGGCGCCGCTGAGCGGCGGACCGGCGGTGCCGTGGCTGACCGCGGTGGTCTCGCACAACCAACCGGCGGTTCGGTTCGCCTCGCTCGGCTCGGCCGGCGTCCTGTGGATCGACCCGACGTTCGTGCGCGGCCAGTTGCGGCCCGGGGTCGGTGAGCCGAGCGGGCCCTGGCAGGCCGCCACCTGGCTCAGCCCGTTCGAACAGCAGGTGGTGGCCGTCGCGTTCAACGCCGGCTTCCGCCTGCCCCGCGACGCCAGCCGCGGCGGCTACTACAGCGAGGGCCGCACCGCGGTTCCGTTGCGGGACAACGCCGCCAGCCTCGTGCTGCACACCGACGGCACCGCCGGCGTCGGCTCGTGGAACAACGAGGTCGGCATGACGGCGGACGTGGCCAGCGTGCGGCAGAACCTGGTGATGCTGGTCGACGGCGGCACCGTCAACCCGACCTGCGCCACCGGTGGGCTGGCCGAGTGGGGTGCCACCCTGGGCGGGGCCGCCTACATCGACCGGTCCGGCTTCGGCGTCACCGCCACCGGCGCCGAGGTCTACGTCGGCGGCTCCGCACTCTCCGTGTGCGCGCTGGGCCGGATCCTCCAGGAGGCCGGTGTCGTACGCGGCATGGAGTTGGACATCAACCCGATGTGGATCACCGGCGTCTACTACCGGATCCAACCAGGCGCCCAGCCGCTGGGCTTCCGGATCTATCCCGCCCAGCGGCCGTCGCCGTCGCACTACCTGTCGCCGTCGAGCCGCGACTGGTACGCCTGGTTCCTCCGGCCCTAGCGGCCTTCTTCGATGCCGGGCAGAACCGCGGTGTGCTCGATCCGGACCGCCTGCAGCGCGCCCGGGTTCAGACCCAGCAGGCGCAGGATGGTCGGCGCGATCTGCGTGGTCTCCACCGGCCGGTTGACCAGTAGGCCGCCGTTCTCACTGTCCACGGTGGACGCTCCAGCGACCACGATGGGCACGTTCCGGTCCTGCTGGCCAGCGCCGCCGTGCTCGGCGATCTTGCCCTTGCCGCCGGTGAAGACCACGCCGTGCTGCACGACGCCGAACAGGTCGGGCACCCGCGGGTCGCCCGGCGTCACGTGGAAGAACCGGGCGGCGGCCGCACCCGCGTACACCGTCTGCAGGCCGGATGCGGTGTAGGCCTTCGGGTTGCCGTTGATGTCGTTGCCGATACCGGAGTGGCCCAGCAGGTACTGCTTCGCGAAACCGGTGGCGGCGGGCGACCGGTCGCTCAGCCACAGCAGCAGCGCGTCGTCCGCGGTGACCTGCGCGACCAGTGGGCCCGCGCCGGGATGCGCTGCGGTCCACGCGGCGTTCAGGCCGTCGATCAGCGGACCGTTGGGGATCCTGGTCAGCGCGGCAGGCTGGGTGGGCGACTGGCCGTGCTTGGCGGACAGGATGATCTCGGTGCTGCGGTCCAGGTGATCACGGCGCAGTTCGGCGACGAAGGACCCGATCTGCGTGTTGATGTAGTCCAGTGAGCTGGCCAGCAGCGGCCCGGGGGTCACGCCGTCGGCGAGGTAACCGCCGGGCATGCCGTCGGACACGGGCAGCTTCTGGCCCGTGGAGACCGTCTGGAAGTTCATGCCGAAGATCGCGGGCGTGCCCACCTTGTGGGTGCGGCTGTGGTCGAAGCCGTCGATCTCGTTGAGGACCGCGGTGACCTTGTAGGAGTCGTACTGGCGGGTGCTGGCGTTGTCCGTCGTCCAGTCGCCGCCTGCCGGGCCGCCGGGCACCTGGCTGTTGATCTCCGGCGCGAACAGGTCCTGGATGCCGGTGCCGGACGGGCCGCTGAGGATCTCGTAGGCCACGTGCTTGTCCGACCACGCCGTACCGAGGCCGGCCTGGCGCGCCACCTCGAAGACGGTGTTCACCTTGAGGTACTGGTGCGGGTAGACCGGGGTGCAGGTCTTCGGGTCGACCGGCAGCGTGGCCGGGTCGATCAGCGTCCTGGGGTTGCCGGTCATGTTCAGGATGCTGCCCGGCAGCCCGGCCAGGCCCTGCCCGGCATCGAGCGACAGCGGATTCTTGTCGAGCGCCTCGAAGTAGGTCACCTCGACCCCCGGCTTGACCCCGGCGCATTTCGTGGTGCCGGCCGGCAGCAGCGCGTGGTTGAACGTGTCGTCGTAGTAGACGCCGGTTGTCGCCGGGTTGCCGCCGGTGACCTGGGCGACCATGCCGGGGAACGAGTCCGACGGCACCGGGGTGCTCGCGTTGGTGTAGTCGACACCGCGGCCGACCAGCGCGGCCAGCGCCGAGGACGGATGGTGGTCGACATACCAGGTCAGATCCTGCTGGTGCAGGCCGTCCACGGAGATCAACAGCACGTGGCGGACACCGTTCTGGGCGTCGCCCGCCGCCGCGTTGCCCGCGGTCAGGGCCGTCAGGCCGGCGGCGACGACCATTGCGGCGCCCAGGGCGGTTTTCGTTTTCGACACGGGTTTCCTCCACGTCCGACAGTCGCTGGACGTACTCCTACCCGGCGCAGGTGAACGGAGCGAAGCCGTCGGGTGGCGCGCACGTGGCGACCTTCATCGGGGCTGTACCAGGCCGTTCTGGTAGGCGAACACCACGGCCTGCACGCGGTCGCGCAGGTCGAGCTTGTTGAGCACCCGGCCGACGTGTGTCTTGACGGTCGCCTCGCTCACCGTGAGCGTCTCGGCGATCTCGGCGTTGGACAGGCCCTGGGCGAGCAGGAGCAGCACTTCGCGTTCCCGGTCGGTCAGCCGGGCCAGCCGCAGGTCCAGGTCGGCGTCGACGTCGGCGCGCGGATCGGGCAGGTGGTGCGCCATCGCGTCCAGCAGTCGCCGCGTGACGCTCGGCGCCACGACCGCGTCGCCGCTGGCGACCGCGCGAATCGCGGAGAGCAGGTCCTCCGGCGGCACGTTCTTCAGCAGAAACCCGCTGGCTCCCGCGCGCAGCCCGGCGAACGCGTACTCGTCGAGATCGAAGGTGGTCAGGATCAGCACCCGGGACCGGCCGTGATCACGCACGATGCGGCGGGTCGCGTCGATCCCGTCCATGCCCGGCATCCGCACGTCCATCAGGACGACGTCCGGATCGTGCTCGGCCACCTGCCGCAGCGCCGCCGCCCCCTCCCCCGCCTCGCCGACCACCGACATGTCTGTTTGGGACTCCAACACGAGCCGAAAACCCAACCGCAGCAACGGTTCGTCGTCCACCAGCAGGATGCGAATGGCACTCACGCGACCACCTCGCCGGCGCTCGTCGCCCGCGAACAGGCGCGGCCCGGTTGGCGCACAACCTGCTGGCCCGGATAATCTCGACGCCGATGTCGCCACGGCGGCCGCACGCCCGACCACTCGATCAGGTGATCATCCCCGAACTCGGGAGCAAACCACCCGGTCCCGTTCGTTAGGCGAAAAAAAGCAGCCCCCGCTCGCCACCGGCCCTGTGCCCGCGACCGCGACCCAACACCCATCAACTCACTCACAAGCACGCCCACGCACATCCCTGACCACCCGATGCCCGACCCGCCCGATCCCAGACCGCATCCCCGACCCCGCACGGAGGACCCATCGACTCACCCGCGAGCACGCACTCGCACTCTCGACGCCGGCCCGGCGTCCCCCGGTTGTCGCGCACCCGAACACGTAGCGGCCTCATGGCTCGTTCACGGGACGACCACCGACACCTGGGCCGGTTCGAGGACCAGACGGACCGCGACCTGCCAGCCGCCGGGAGCCGGGGCCGGGCCCGCGGACACCTCGCCGCCGAACATCGCGGCTCGTTCGCGCATTCCGGCCAGGCCGTGCCCGGCCGACGGTTCGGTTACGGCGGTGCCCGGCGATCGGCCGTCGTCGACGATCTCCAGGCGGATCGTCGGCTGGTCGTAGTACAGCAGGACCCGGACGCCGGTGGGTGTGTCGGCGTGTTTGAGCACGTTGGTCAGGGCCTCCTGGACGACCCGGTAGATGGCCAGTTGCGCGGTACTCGGCAGCGGGAACGGTTGGCCCGACACGGTTAGCGAGGTGGCGAGGCCGGCGGCGCGTACCTGGGCGACGAGATCGTCCAGCTGCTCGATGCCGGGCAGCGGCGCCCGGGAGGCGTCGGTGCCGGTGTCCTCGCGTAGTACGCCCAGCAGGCGGTGCATCTCGGCCAGTGCCTGGCGGCCGGTCTCGGATACCTGGCGCGCCGCCGACTCCGCCTGCGGCGAACCGGTTCGCGCGGCGAACGCGGCGCCGTCGGCGAGCGCGATCATCACCGACAGGTTGTGGGCCACGATGTCGTGCATCTCCCTGGCGATGCGGGCCCGCTCGCCGGCCGCGGCTATCCGGGACTGCTGGTCGCGCTCGTGTTCGGCGCGCCGGGCCCGGTCCTCAAGGGACGCGAGGTATGCGCGGCGGGTGCGCAGGTTCACCCCCAGCACGAAGGCCGCGGTGACCATGCCGGACAGGAGAACCAGCGTCGGGATGCCTCTGGCGTTGTCCCACCAGCGCAGCACGGCCAGTCCGACGCCGACCTCCAGCACCCCCGCCGCGGCCAGCGCCCAGCGGCGTGGGCAGTGCGCGGCCACGGTGTACAGCCCGATCAGCAGTGCCGCGTCGGCCACCTGCACCGAACCGTGCAGCCACTGGCCGAAGGCGACGAGGCACTGGAACGCGAATACCGGCACCGGGTAGCGGCGCCGCAGCAGCAGCGGCGCGCACAGCAGGACCGCGAACACCGCGCCCGGCAGGATGTGACCCAGCGGCCCGCGCCGGGCCCCGAACAGCAGCAGGAGGAGCGTCGCCAGCATGCAGTCGGCGACGACGGGATGCCTGGTCACCGCGTCGCGCAAACCGGCGAACGCGGGCCAACCCCCACCAGGCCGGTCGGCGGCAACGGGATGCCTGGTCACCGCGTCGCGCAAACCGGCGAACGCAGGCCGGCCGCCGCCGGGCCGGTCGGCTGCCGAAGGTTCTCTCGACCGCAGGCCTGCGAACGCCGACCAACCGCCGCCGCGGCGGGCGGCTGCCGAAGGTTCCCGCGACCCGACCGGCCTTGGCGCCCCCGATGTGGTGCCGACCTTGACGTGCTCCCTGTCGTGACCGGCGGGGATGCCGGTGGGCCTGGCGGCCCCTGCTGCTTCCTGCTTCATCACCCACCGCCCCCTGGCGAGTGCGAGGTCTTGCCCGGGTGTTGCCGGTCTTCGGGCGGCCGGCAGGTGGTAGGCGTTGGCGAAGTCGGCCGGGCCGTAGGCCGGCAGCGACTCGGACACGTCCGTCCCCGAGACGACGGGGGGTCGGCTGCCGGCCCCGACCCGAGGGCCGGGGCCGGTGCCGAATGAATGTCGGTCACCCCGACATCATCCCGCTCAGGCGTCCCGGCGCCGGACGAGAATCGCCGCGGCGATGAATCCGGCGACCACG
>DASXXM010000071.1:0-3126 GCA_036503065.1 Pseudonocardiaceae bacterium
CGGACCCGGCCGCAGGCCATCACCGTCACGGTGCCGAACCGAACCATCGCTGCGAGCAGCGCGGCGCCCTCGGTCGCCGTCGGTGCCGCACCGGACGTCAGCACCCGCCGCACGCCCAACTCGGACAGGCGATCCAGGGCGGCCAACGGATCGGCGCAGAAATCTATCGCGCGGTGGAACGTGAACTCACGACCACCGGCCGCGTCGATCAGCGCCGCCGTCGCGCCGGCATCCACCGCACCGCCGGCGGTCAGCGCCCCGGACACCACGCCGGCCGCGCCCAACGAGACGGCGTGCGCGACGTCGGCCGCCATCGAGTCGACTTCCGTAGCGGTGTAAGTGAAATCGCCACCGCGCGGCCGAACCAGCACCTGCACCTGAGTACAGCGGGACACTGCCGCCGCGATCAGGCCGTGGCTGGGTGTCAGGCCGCCCACCGATCCGGCCGAACACAGCTCGATCCGGTCGCACCCGAGAGCATCGGCCGCCAACACTCCACTCAGCGTGTCGACGCTCAGTTCGATGATCACGTCACGATGACGACGTCCAGGGTGCGCGGGCCGTGCACACCTTCCACCCGGTTGAACTCGATGTCGCTGGTGGCCGACGGGCCGCTGATGAACGTGATCGGGCGGACCGGGTCCAGCCGCGCGATCGCCTCCGGCACGGTGCCGACGATCTGGTCCGACCGCACCACGCACAGGTGGTAGTCCGGCACCAGCGTGATGGCGCGGCGGCCCTGGTCCAGGCCTGCGTCCAGCACGATCGTGCCGGTTTCCGCGATCACCAGCGCGCATCCGGTGAGTACGCCGCCCACCTGGTCCAGGTCCGGGATCGACAGCGGCTCGTCCAGCCACCGGACGCCGTCGATCCGCCACGATGCGGGCACACCGGCAGGTGCGACCATGTCCCGAACACCCCGGTCGGTCAGCACCCCGCGCAGGCAGTCGATCAGGTCCGTCGTCCGGTGCACTGTCGCGCGGTAGTCGGCGATTCGCTCGGCCGCCAGCGGGACCAGGTCGCCGACGTCCCGGCTGTGGTGGTAGTCGCGGGGGATCGGCGCGGGTCGTGGCCTGCCGGCCACGGCGGCCTCGATGCGGGCCAGGATGTCGGCTCGGGAGTCAGGCATGGGTGCGCTGCCACCACGCTCGGAACGACTCGGCGGGTGGTACGGGTGCGTCCCGGCCGCTGGTCCACTTCGCGCCGGGGCCGGGTAGTCGGCTGAGCTTGCCGTTGCGGGCCAGCAGCCGCGCCAGCGAGCCGACCTTCTGGGCGGCCTCGTAGCGGTGCGGTTCGCGCAGGATCCAGGCCAACGCGGCCATGCCGATCGCCTCCGGGGTGCGCTTTCCCTTGGCGCGCACGACTTCCGCGCGCAGGTGGGTGAGTACCTCCGGGATGTTGATCCGGACCGGGCACACCTCGTAGCACGCCCCGCACAGCGACGACGCGAACGGCAGCGACGCGGCCTGCGCGTCGTGCGGGTCGCCGGACAGCTGCGGCGCCAGGATCGCGCCGATCGGGCCGGGGTAGACCGATCCGTATGCCTGGCCGCCGGTTCGCTCGTAGACCGGGCACACGTTCAGGCACGCCGAGCAGCGGATGCAGCGCAACGCCGTGCTGCCCACCTCGTCGGCCAGGGTCGCGGTTCGGCCGTTGTCCAGCAGCACCAGGTGGAACCGCTGCGGACCGTCGCCCGGGGTCACGCCGGTCCAACAGGACGTGTAGGGGTTCATCCGCTCCGCGGTCGACGAGCGGGGCAGCAGCTGCAGGAACACTTCCAGGTCCGACCAGGTGGGCAGCAGCTTCTCGATGCCCATCACGGTGATCAGGGTGTCCGGCAGGGTCAGGCACATCCGGCCGTTGCCCTCCGATTCGACCACCAGCACCGTGCCGGTGTCGGCGATCGCGAAGTTCGCGCCGCTGATCGCGACCTTGGCGGACAGGAACTTGCGGCGCAGGTGCCGGCGGGCCGCTTCGGCCAGCGCGCGCGGTTCGTCGTCCAGATCGGCCGGCACGCCCGGCATCTCGCGGCGGAAGATCTCCCGGATCTCCGCTCGGTTGCGGTGGATGGCCGGTACCAGGATGTGGCTGGGGCGGTCGTTGCCGAGTTGCACGATGAGCTCGGCAAGATCCGTTTCCACGGCTCGCACGCCGCCATCGGCGAGCGCCTCGTTGAGCCCGATTTCCATGGTGGCCATGGACTTCACCTTGACCACCTCGTCGGCGCCCGTGGCGCGGACCAGGTCCAGCACGATCCGGTTGGCCTCGGCCGCGTCCGACGCCCAGTGCACGATGCCGCCGCGTTCGGTCACGGCCGTTTCCAGGCGGCGCAGGTAGTCGGCCAGGTTGGCCAGCACGTCGTCCTTGATGGCCGCGCCCGCCGCGCGCAGTCGCTCCCAGTCGGGCAGTTCGGCGACCACTTTCGACCGTTTGGTGCGGATGGTGTGGGTCGCGTTGCGCAGGTTGGCGCGCAGTTGGCCGTCGGCGAGGGCGGTGGCGGCGGCCTTCGGGAAGACCGGGGTGCCCAGCCAGGTCACCGGGTTGCGGGCTGCCACGGGTCCTCCTCGGTGCTGGCCAGGATGTCGGCGAGGTGCAGGGCGCGGGTGCCGGCGCGCAGCCGGGACAGTCCGCCGCCGATGTGCATGAGGCACGAGTTGTCGCCCGCGGTCAGGATCTCGGCGCCGGTGTCGAGCACCGCGGACATCTTGTCGGTGAGCATGGCCAGCGACGTGTCGGCGTTCTTCACGGCGAACGTGCCACCGAACCCGCAGCACGATTCGGCCTCGGCCAGTTCGGTCAGGCGCAGCCCACGCACCGCACGCAACAGCCGCAACGGCCGGTCGCCAACACCCAACATCCGCAACGAGTGACACGTCGGGTGATAGGTGACGCGATGCGGGAAGTACGCGCCGACATCGGTCACGCCGAGCACGTCCACCAGGAACTCGGACAACTCATAGGTCGGAACTTTCGCCACCGGCTGTCCCATACCGTCCAACAGACCGGGATGAATCTCGCGGACCATGCCGGCACACGAGCCGGACGGGGCGACAACCGCGTCGTAGCCGGCGAAGACGTCGGCGTAGCGGGCGGCCAGCTCGGTGGCCGGCTCCGGATACCCCGTGT
>DASXXM010000072.1:0-1913 GCA_036503065.1 Pseudonocardiaceae bacterium
GCAGACGCTGCACGACGTGGTCACCGGCCTGCCCAACCGGCAGTTCTTCTCGACGCGCCTGGAGACCGCGCTGCACAAGGCCGACCGGGGCAGCGGCATCACCGTCTACCACCTCGGTCTCGACGCGTTCGCCCTGGTCTCGAACGGGCTGGGCCGGCCAGCAGGCGACCAGGTGCTGAAGGCGGTCGCCGAGCGGCTGAAGGCGGCCGTGGCGCAGGAGCAGGCCGTGGTGGCACGGCTGGATGGCGACGAGTTCGGCATCATGGTGGAGAATTCGCCGACCACACCGGACGTGTCGAGCCTGGTGGACCGGATCAACCACGCGCTCGCCGAACCGGTGTCCGTGGACGGCCGGGGTGTCACGGTCTCCACCAGCATCGCCGTCGTGCACCGGCCGCGTCGCGACCTCGACCCCACCGAGTTGCTGCGTGCGTCGGACCTGGCACTGCGCCGGGCGAAGTCCCGTGGCCCCCGGCAGTGGGAGCTGTTCGACTCGGAGGCGGACGCGGCCGACCGGGCCGACTTCACGCTGGCCATCACGATGGCGTCGGCGTGGGACGCCGGCGAGGTCCAACTCGGCTGGCGGCCGCTGGTCGGGTTGCACGACGGTGGGGTGGCCGGCGTCGAGGCCGGCCTGCGCTGGGCGCATCCGCGGCTCGGGCAGCTGGACCACCGCCGATGCGTCGCGCTGGCCGAACAGACCGGGCTCATCCAATCCCTCGGTGACTGGCTGTTGAACTCGGCCTGTACCGAGCTGCGGCGCATGCGGTCGGACCTGCCGCTGGTGTTGTGGCTGACCGAAGGCCAGGCGGTCGATCCGGACCTGGTCGGCCGGGTGTTGGGCGTCCTGAACGCGACCGGCGTCGAACCGGAACGGTTGCGCCTCGGTATGCCGGTCCACCTGCTGCGTGGCGACAGTCCGGAAGCGGTGGACAACCTCACCGTCCTGACCGACGCGGGCGTGCGGATGGTGCTGGACGGCTTCGGCGCGGCGGGTGACCTGACCTGCCTGGAGGAACTGCCCGCCAGGGCGGTCCGCCTCACCGACCGGATGGTGACCGGAGGCACGCCGCTGCGCGACCAGGTCCTGGCCGGTGTGCTCTCCGTGGTCCACCAGGCGGGCGCCACCGCGACGGTCGACGGCGTCGACACCGCCGCCGACGCCGACCGTTGGCGCACTGCGGGCGCCGACACGGCCCTGGGCAGCCACTTCCCGTTCGACGGCCCATAGACTCGGCGTCATCATGACGCTGACCGATCTGTTGCCTGCCGATCCCGAACCGGACGCGCTCTACGACACCTTCGCCGCGTGGACCGCGGCACAGGGTCTGACGCTGTATCCGGCCCAGTCGGAGGCGTTGATCGAGATCGTGTCCGGCAGCCACGTCATCCTGGGCACGCCGACCGGCTCCGGCAAGAGCCTGGTCGCGACCGGTGCCCACTTCACCGCGTTGGCCGAACGCAAGCGCACGTTCTACACCGCGCCGATCAAGGCGCTCGTGTCGGAGAAGTTCTTCGCGCTGTGCGACATCTTCGGCCCCGCCAACGTGGGCATGATGACCGGCGACACGAGCGTGAACGGCACCGCGCCGATCATCTGCTGCACCGCGGAGATCCTGGCCAACATCGCGCTGCGGCACGGCGCGGCCGCCGACGTCGGCCAGGTCGTGATGGACGAGTTCCACTTCTACGCCGACCCGGACCGCGGCTGGGCGTGGCAGGTGCCGCTGATCGAGCTGCCGAAGGCGCAGTTCCTGCTGATGTCCGCGACGCTGGGCGACGTCACGTTCTTCCAGGAGGACCTGATCCGCCGCACCGGCAGGCCGACCGCCGTGGTCACGTCGGCGGAACGCCCGGTCCCGCTGCACTTCGACTACCTGCTGACCACCGTGCACGACACGATCGAGGAACTG
>DASXXM010000073.1:0-20834 GCA_036503065.1 Pseudonocardiaceae bacterium
GTATCGGGTTGATGCAGAAGCCAAAGCGTGAGGACCAGCCAAACAGCAAACAGCCAAACCACCGGGGCAGACCCCGCCCAACCCTGGGGGCTTACGGCCCCTTTCCACCCTATGCTTGTCAAGCCCCAAATGGAGTATCCGCGCCGATGCCTGTGGACAGATCAGCCGCCTGTGGATAACCCAGGTCGATTGTCAGGCATGTGTGCTAAACGACGGAGAACCGTACCGTCAGATGAGCAGACGGCCGCGGCGGTGCGGAAGCAGGCACATTGCCTCCGCACCGCCGCGGCAAGCCGCGCTGAGTCAGGCAGCGATGGCGCTCTCGACCGCGGTCAGACGAACCGGCAGCCCACGATGCCCGTTCATGATGAACGTAGGCAGCGGCTGCAACTCCTCAGCCGGCACCGCAAGGCTCAGATCGGGGAACCGATCGAACAACGCGGACAGACCAACGGTAGCCACCATCGTGGCGATGCCGGCACCAAGGCAGAAGTGCGGGCCATGCCCCCACGACAAGTGCTCCTTGTCCGCCCGCGTGATGTCAAAAGCACACCGGGACTCGCCGTGCAAAGAGGGATCACGGCCGATCGCGGCATAGTTGACCAGGATCGCGTCACCCTTCGGGATGACCACGTCGCCAAGGTCGATGTCCTCGACGGCGTACCGCAGAGGCAGATTGGCGATCGGCGACTCGAGCCGCAGCACCTCGTCGATGACGTCGGTCCAGCTGGCTTGACCGGACTTGACCAGTTCGAGCTGCTCCGGGTGGGTGATCAGTTCGGTGATCGCCTTGTCGAAGAAGTTGATCGTGGTTTCCGAGCCGGCACCGAGGATCGCGAAGATCGTGTCGGTGAGTTCCTGCTCGCTCAGCCGCGAGCCGTCCTCGTCGCGGGCGGCGATCAGGTCGCTGGTGATGTCCGCGCCGGGCTGGGCGCGCTTCTGTGCGATCAGGTCGCCGATCGCGGTACGCCAGCCCAGCAGCACCGCCTGGGCCTGCTCGGGGGAGATCGTGGTGTCCAGCATGACGTCGAGGACCTTGGCGGTCGCGACGCGTGCCTCTTCCGACATGCCGATCAGGTCCGCGACCAGCATGCCGGGCAGCGGGTAGGCGAAGCGCTCCTTGAGGTCGACGACCTCGCCGGGCGGCACGGCGCCGAGGGCGTCCAGCAGCATCGTGGCGAGCTCGACCACGTGCGGGCGGATCTCCTCGGTGCGGCGTGGCGTGAACGCCTTGCCGATCAGCCTGCGCAGCCTGCGCTGGTCGGCGCCGTGGGTGGTGACGACGTTGTCCATCGCCACCCAGCTGATCATTTCCCAGTTCTGCGGGATCTCGCCGTTGATGAACGCCGGCCAGTGGTTGCGGGCGCTCTTGGTGACGTTCGGGTTGGTCAGCAGCTCCTTGATCACGGCGTAGCTGTTGACCGACCACACGACCACGCCGCCGGGCAGTTCCACCTGGACGGCGGAGCCCTGCGCGCGCAGCGTGTCGGCTTGGCGGTGGATGTCCTGGCCGGTCGGATCCAGGACGGGGCAGCGCTTCTCCATCTGGCGTCTCCCGCTTTATCGGTGGGCTGTTCTGCAAACTGCAACCGGTCAGGCCGTGCGCTCCGCGGTCACGAACACGAACGTCTCGTGGCTCGCGTTCTCGTCGCGCAGCGTCATTCCCGCGTCCGTCAGCCACTGCCGAACCTGCTCCAGCTCGAACAGCAGGTGGCCGGCCGGGCGGCTGGGGAAGAAGTGCGACGCCTGGAAGTAGCGGGCGATCGGGTCGTCGCTCCACCGGTACGTCATCATCGTGAGGATGCCGCCGGGGCGCAGGCAGCGGCCGATCTCGGCGATCGCCGTCTCCGCGTCGTCCGGGAACGCCTGCAGGGCGTTCCACAGGTTGATCGCGCCGACGGTGCCGTCGGCGAACGG
This sequence comes from Pseudonocardiaceae bacterium, assembly GCA_036503065.1. Taxonomy (GTDB): domain Bacteria; phylum Actinomycetota; class Actinomycetes; order Mycobacteriales; family Pseudonocardiaceae; genus DATEPR01. The sequence continues at coordinate 1,918 of DASXXM010000073.1, forward strand.
CAGGTTCAGGGCGCTGCCGATCACGGCGGGCACCTCGGGCAGCCTGCCGCGCAGCACGTTGAGCATCGGCAGCAGCATGTCCACCACGGTCAGCCGGTCGACGCCGACGGCCTCGGCGACCACGGCGGTCCACCTGCCGGCACCGGCGGCCACGTCCACGACCGGGCCGGTGGTGTGCCGCAGGTGTTCGGTGATGTAGGCGTCCTCGAAGGCGGGAGTGACCGCGTCACCGAAGTTGGTGCCGGCCATCCGCAGGTAGGCGGGGCGCAGCACGGCCTCGTAGTACAGGCCCATGGTGGGCATCTCGGTCATCTTCTGCAGCAGGTCCGCGGTTGCCTCGTCGTCGGGCTGGCCTTCGCGGACACCCGCGGACAGGTCGAGGATGCCGTTGGCGCTCAGGTACGAGGTGGCGCACGAGGTGCACTTGCCACCGCTCTCGGCCAGCTCGATCGAGCCGTGGCAGGTGGGGCAGCGCAGCAGTTCCGCGCGGGTGCCGAACATCTCGTCGGTCGGGCGGACCGGTGCCGCCTCGATGGTCTGCCACTCGGGGACCGTCTGGACGGTCACCGGGGCGGGCGGGCCGTTGGTGACCGCCCAGTAGGCCAGGGCACCGGAGTACGCCCAGACGGTCCGGGTGTCGTTCTCCCAGTTCGTCACGATCTGTTGGGGCGTCAGGCTCTGCACCGCGGCGTCGACGACGTGCGCGTCCTCGTCGTCCAGCTGCCACACCGACGGCGCGGGCCACACCCGGCCGAGGTCGGGGTGCTGCGGGTCCAGTTCGGACAGTGCGCGGTCCAGCCGGGTCCGCTCGTCGATCTCGAGGGGGAGTTCGCCGGTGACGGCCAGAATGCGGGCGCGGTCGCCGGGGAAGTGGCCGAGCAGGTAGAGCAGCGCCAGCGTCAGCGGCTGCCGGCTGCCGCCGCCGCGAGCCAGCTCGAGGTAGCGGTCCAGGCCGGCACGGACGGCCGTGGCCACCTCGCCGTCCAGCCGCGGGTACTCGGCTTCGGCGAGCAGGCCGAGCAGGACCACGAGGTAGCCGTGGCGCTCCGGGCCGACCTCGTCGAGCGCGGCGACCACGGCCGGCGTCGCCTCGATGGCGAGGTCGGTCAGTTTGCCTTCGCTCCACAACGCGCCGACAAGTCGTTGAAACGCCGCGTCGACGCCGTCGGGCGTCGCACCGGTGAACGAACGCACCAATTCAGCGACAGTCGGGTCGGTTACGGAGGCACTCATTCGGGATCCCTCCCAGGAAGGCAAATAGGCAGACCGGGCCAAGGAGAATCGTGCACCGCCGATGGCGGCAGTACATCTCCCGCTGTGCTTGGAATGGTTGCCGCGCCCGAGAAACGGCCCGGAAACGGCAATGACCGGGGCCATCGCCGAATACCGGCGACGACCCCGGTCAGCGGGGCGCGGGGTTCAGCCGAGGGGCTCGGCGTAGTTGAACTCGTCCGGGTCGGGGCCGGTCCGCGTGCCGGTGTCGAGTCCGGCGAGGCGGGCCAGGTCCGCGGTGTCGAGTTCGAAACCGAACAGGTCGATGTTGGCGGCGATGTGGTCCGGCTTGGTCGACCTGGGAATGACGGTGTTGCCGACCTGGAGGTGCCAGCGCAGCACGACCTGGGCGGGGCTGCGGCCGTGCTTGGCGGCGATCTCGCCGAGCACCGGGTCGGACAGCGACCCGCCCTGGCCGAGCGGGCTGTACGCCTGGGTGACGATGCCGTGCTCGGCGTGGAACGCGCGCAGCTCTGGCTGTTGCAGCGCGAGCGTCAGTTCCACCTGGTTGACCGTTGGCACGATGCCGGTCTCGTCGATCAGCCTGCGCAGGTGCCCGACGGTGAAATTGGACACGCCGACGGCCCGCACCCGCTGGTCGTCGTGCAGCGCGACCAGCGCCTTCCACGCGTCGACGTACTTGTCCTGCGCCGGGATCGGCCAGTGGATCAGGTACAGGTCGACGTAGTCGACGCCGAGCGTGGCCAGGCTCTGGTCGTAGGCGCGCAGCGCCCGGTCGTAGTCGTGCTCGGCGTTCCAGAGCTTGGTGATGACGAACAGGTCCGCCCGGGACACGACCCCGTCGGCGATGTTCGCGGCGATCGCCCGGCCGAAGGCCGCCTCGTTGCCGTAGGGCGGCGCGGTGTCGATCGCGCGGTACCCGGCATCGATGGCGGTGCGCACCGTGGGGCCGGTCTCATCGTCGGAGACCTGGAATCCGCCGAGTGCGATGGTGGGCATGGTGACACCGTTGTGCAGCTTGGCGTTCGCGTCCATGTCGGCCGCTTGTCCTCTCGTGGCGCGTCGGGTTCGGACATCTCAGACTAGCCGCTCATCGCGCGCGGCACTTCTTCTGACGCGCCCACTTCGGTGTGGATGCGGCAACCCGAGAGATGTGACCACACCCGGTCGGCGGGCACGATGACCTGGCCAACACCGGCGACTCGGGTGGTCACATGAGCGAGACAGCGGACATCGGCGAGCACTACGACAAGCGCTCGCCCATCGGCGACGAACTGCGCGACGGCCAGTTGCACATGTGGTACTGGTACGACCGTGAGGACGACGCGTCGCTGACCGAGTCCGTCCGCCGGATGACCCGCAAGGTGACCGACACCCTCGGCCTGCGGCCCGGCGAGCACATCCTGGACGCGGGTTGTGGGCCGGGGGAGACCGCGGTCTACCTGGCGACGCGGTTCGGGGTGCGGGTCACCGGGATCACGGTCAGCGGGTTCGAGATCGACCGCGCGACGCGACGCGCGGTCGCCGGCGGTGTCGGCGACGCGGTCACGTTCGAGTACGGCGACTTCATGGCACTGTCCTATCCGGACCACACGTTCGATGCCGTGCTGGCGCTCGAGTCGCTGCAGAACGCGCCGGAGCTGCCGCAGGTGCTCGCCGAGCTGTACCGGGTGCTGCGTCCGGGTGGGCGGATCTCGTTCTCCGACTTCAGCTCGACGGCGACCGGCGACCCGGCGCGGGTGGCCACGTTCATGGACACCCTCAAGCTGCCTCGGCTGCCCACGCTGCCGCGGTGGCTGGAGTACGCGCGGGCGGCGGGCTTCGAGATCGAGGAGTACACGGAGTGCGGCCCTCGGGTCTTCGGCAAGAAGGCCAAGTACCTCGAGGCGGCGCTGCGCACCCGTGACGAGGTGACGGCCAAGTTCGGCGCCGCCGCCGTCGACGAGTTCTCCCGTCTGCACCACGGGTTCTTCGCGCCGCGTAAGGACCAGATCGGCTACGCGATCGTCTCGGCGAGAAAACCCTACCGGTGAGGAGCCTGCGGTGACCACTGTAGACAGTTGGGACCTGCTGGTCCGGCGGGACGACCTGGCGGCCACCGCGGTGGTGCCCGCGCAGCACGCCGCGCTCGCGCCGGGTGAGGTGCGGCTCGCGGTCGAGAAGTTCGCGCTGACCATGAACAGCGTGACCTACGCGCGGCTCGGCGAGTCGGTGATGCCGTTCTTCGCGGCCTTCCCCGGCCCGGCCGGGTACGGGCGGGTGCCGGTGTGGGCGTTCCTGCGGGTGACCGAATCGCGCAACGACGACGTCCCCGTCGGCGGCCGGTACTTCGGCTTCGTGCCGATGTCGACGCACCACACGGTCGCGGCCCGGCGCACGTCCCGCGGTTTCGTCGACACCGCGCCGTTCCGCGAGTTCATGCCCGTCTGGTACCGGACGTTCCAGGACGCGGCGGAGCCGGACACGCTGGACGACCGCAGGACGGTGTTCCGCCCAATCTTCCCCGCATCCTTCCACCTCGCCGACTTCCTTGCCGGGCACGAAGAACGCGGCGCCAAGTCGGTGTTGATCACGAGCGCGTCGAGCCGGACCGCCATCGGGCTGGCCATGCTGCTGGCTCGGCAGAGCGACCTGCCGACGACCGGCATCACATCGCCACGTTACCTGGACTTCGTCGCCGGACTCGGCTGCTACGACACGGTGGCCTGCTACGACCAGCTCGACTCGGTCTCGCTGCTCGCGCCCGCGGTGTTCGTCGACTTCACCGGTGAGCACCGGCGGATCGCCGCGGTCTACGACCGGTTCCCGGGCGAGCTGGCACACACCGCGCTGGTCGGTTACACCCATCCGGAGTCGGTGCAGGTGCCACCTGAGCTGACCGAACCGGAGCCGGAGATCTTCTTCACCCCGGTGGTGGAGGAGCAGATCGTGGCGGACGAGGGCGAGGACACGTTCTACGCCCGCTACCACGAGAGCGAGCAGCGGTTCCTCGAGTCGACGACCGCCTGGCTCACCGTGCGCAGGCAGCAGGGCCCGGCGGCGATCGCGGACGTGTTCCGCGGTCTGCTGGCCGGGTCGCAGCCGCCCGGCGTGTCCTATTTGCTCAGCCCATAAAGACGGTCGGAGGAACTACCGTGTCATTATCCATCGATGAGGTCCGCACGTCGGACGGACCCGACCAGCCGGAAGAGTCACCACAGCCGACGGCCGTCAAGCAGCGCGCGACGAAGTCGTTCTGGCGACGCCCGTGGATGATTCCACTGTGGCTGGTGATACTCGGGTTCCTGTACTTCCAGGCCGGCCCGTTCGTCGGCACGCCGGAGGACCAGGCGCAGGTGCCGTCGCACGACGGCTTCCCGGCGTACTACGCGCTGCTCATCGCGCACATCTCGTTCGGCACCGTCGCGATGCTCACCGCGGGCCTGCAGGTGTGGCCGTGGCTGCGTCGGCGGCACCCGAGGGTGCACCGGGTCAGCGGCCGGATCTACGTGCTGGCCGCCGTGGTCGGCGGTTCCTGTGGGCTGACCATCCTGCGGTTCGCGCCGGTGCCCGGCCAGGTCGGCGCGTTCGCGTCCACATCGCTGTGGATCATCACGACGCTGGTGGGGTTCTGGGCGGTGCGCACCGGCCGGTACGCCCTGCACCGCAGGTACATGCTGTACAGCTTCGCGCTGGTGATGAACAACGTGTGGGGCCTGGCGGCGGCGAAGATCCTGTTCGGGTACGGGTTCAACGTCAACCTGACCATGTTCGGCGAGGGTGCCCGCTGGATCGGCTGGGTGGTGGACCTGATGCTGGTCCAGTGGTTCCTGTACCGGACCGCCCGCAAGCCGGTCGAGGGCCCGGTGCGCCTTCCGGCCCACGTCTGACCGCTACGTGGACACCGACGACGGTGGCCCGGACGCTCTCCCCGCGGAGAGCATCCGGGCCACCGTCACTGTGGGGCTCAGGTGCCGACGAGCAGCCAGCTCTCGTCGCGCGGTCCCGCGCCGAGACAGGTGGCGTTGTAGGCGTCCAGGGCCTTCTGTGCCTCGGCGGTGGCGCGGGTGAACCGGGCCAACGGTTCGGCGCCACGCAGCAGGACGTCCTCCATCGCCGCCATGATCGCGGTCTGGATGCCGTGCGAGCCGGGGAACACCGGGCAGTTCGAGCCGGGGGAGCCGTCGGTCTGCTCCAACTGCTCGGTGGCCACCCGGTGCAGCGGCTGCTGGTCGAACCAGCCCTCGCCCTCGAGCACCGCGACGGCTCCGTAGGTGGCGGGCGTGGAACCGTTGGCCCGATGCCATTCGGCGCCGTTGCGCGGGCTCTGCAGGTACTGGATGAACGCGAGGGCGCCGTCGCGCACCGCGGGGTCGAGGCCGTCGGCCAGCCACAGGGCGTCGCCGCCGATCCAGTTGCCGGCCGGCGTGATCCGCTCGTTGTGCGGCAGGCCGCTCGCTGTCACGTCGAACCCGTTCGCCCGGCCGACCTCGGTCATGAAGGCGATCTCGAACGACGAACCGAACCGCAGCGCGACCCGCTGCTCCGTGAATGCCTTGATGCTGCCGATCCAGTCCTCGAACGCGCCGGTGTAGAGGAACCACCCCTGCTCGTTGAGTCGTTGCCACCAGTCCACATAGGACATGATGGCGTCCGTGGTGAGATCGACCGCGGTGGCACGCTCGGCGTGGCCGTTGTCGTTGTCCAGGAACAGGCCGCCCTGCTGGGCGACCGCGTGCTGGAACAGCTTGCCGTCGTCCGGCCAGGAGACCGCGAACTCGGGGCCGTCGTCGAGCCGGGCGACCGCCTCGCACGCCGCGGTCAGCTCGGCCCAGGTGCGGGGGACCTCGTCGACGCCTGCCGCGCGCAGTATCGTCGTGTTGCTGTAGAGCAGCATCGTCGACAGCGTCAGCGGCACGGCGGCGAGCTCACCGCCGATGGTGTAGAAGCCGCGGCAGGCCGCGATGAGATCGTCGAGGATGACCGGTTCGCCCAGGATCTCGCTGCGGCCGGCGATCTCGCGGGAGATCGAGGTGAACAACGGCCTGCCGGCCGGGGTGACCGTGTCGATCGCCTGTTGGGACGCGCCGGAATAGTAGGACGCGATCGTCGGCGGCGTGCCGGCCAGCGCCAGTCGGGACACTTCGGTCGGCAGGTCCTCGTAGTAGCAGCCCCGAATGTTGACCCGGTATTCCGGATGCGCACGTTCGAACTCCTGCGCCCGCTGCCGGACCGGCTCGAGAAAGGCCGGGAACGGGTATTCGGACAGCACGGCGTCGATCACGATGGGCGACGAGCCGGTCGATGCGTCCGATGGCATGAGACCTCCACTCGAGCGAGAGCGGCCGACGCACGGCGCGCGTCGGCCCCGGAGTCGATGCTGGCACCGGCCTCCGTCGCGGACACCTCCCGTCGTGCCGGCAATTCAGGAGATGCGTTCTGCGGCACGGTTTGTGACGCTGAGCCCGCACCGTCGTTTCCAGTAAAGGATGTGCGGTCAATGTCGGTTGTCGCCGCGAACTTCGGAGAACACAGCTTTCCTCGCCCGCCAGAACCGGGCCTGACTCCGGCGGACGTCATCGCCAGGGCGGAGACGATCGCGGCTGCCCTCGTCGAACGCCAACAGGAGACCGAGGATCGTACCTTCTACGCGTTGGACACCCACGAGGCGTTCACCAAGGCAGGTCTCTACCGCATTCTGGTGCCGCGCCGCTACGGCGGCTACGAGTTCGGTGTGGACACGTTCATGCGTGTCTCGATGGCACTGACCCGTGGCTGCCCGTCGACGGGCTGGATGTACACCCTGGGCGCCGCGCACGCGCTGGCCGTTGCCACGATGTTCCCGGAAGAGGCGCAGGACGAGATCTTCGCGACCGGCGAATTCGTCGGCCCCGCGACGGTCATGCCGGCCGGCACCGCGCAGCGCGCCGAGGACGGCGGCTGGGTGCTCAACGGGACATGGGGCTACTGCTCCGGCTCGCCCTACGCGACGTACTTCGTCGGCCACACCATGGTTTCCGGGCCGGACGGTGAACCGGCGCCGATGATGTTCATCGCGCCGCGCAGCCAGTGGCGCCGGCTGGACGACTGGGGCCAACAGCTCGGCCTGCGCGGCAGCGGGTCGCACAGCATCACCATCCAGGACGGGCACATCCCGGACCACTTCACCCTCGACGGCCACATGAGCCAGTTCTCGGTCGACGGCGGCACTCCGGGGCAGCGCCTGCACAACAACCCGGTGTACGGCGGCGGGCCGCTGAGCTTCATGAACCTGGAGAGCGCCGTGCTCGCCGTCGGGATCGCCAAGGGCGCCCTGGACGCCTACGAGGACCTGATGCGCACCCGCACCACGTTGTTCCCGCCCGTCGTGGCACGCACCCACGACCCGGACTACCAGTTCTGGTACGGCGAGGCCACCGGCATGATCGCCACCGCGGAGGCCGCCATCCTCAATGCGACACAGCAGTGGCAGCAGGCCTGCGAAACCGGCCCGGCCGCGTTCACCAGGGAATTCGAGATGCGCATCGCCACCATCTGCCGCCAGGTGGTGCAGCTGTGCTGGCGCGCCGTCGAGCAGTACCTGTTGCCCACCGCGGGTTCCAGCGCGGTGCGCCGGGGCGAGCGGCTCGAACGCGTCTGGCGCGACATGTCCATGCTGCACACCCATGCGGGCTTCGCCGTGTTCCTGGCAGCCAAGGCCCAGCGCGAGCTGGCCAGGGCCCGTTTCGACATCCCTGACACCGAGGAGGTATCGCGATGACTCAGCAGGTGGGCCGCCGCGCGATCGTGCTGGGCGGAAGCATGGCCGGGCTGCTCGCGGCGCGGGTGCTGGCCGAGTCGTTCGACGAGGTACTGATCGTCGACCGTGACGAGCTGGACGGCGTGACAACGGCCCGGCGCGGCGTGCCGCAGGGCCGGCACGTGCACGGCCTCTTGGCGCGTGGCCAGCAGATCCTTGAGGAGCTGTTCCCCAGCTTCACCTCCGGCGCGATGGCCGCCGGCATCCCGACCGGCGACCTCGGTGAACTGCGCTGGTTCTTCGGCGGCAACCGGCTGCTGCCGGCCACCACCGGCCTGATCTGCGTGTCGGCCACCCGGCCGGTGCTGGAGCACCACGTGCGGGCCAGGGTGAATGCCCTGCCCAACGTGACGCTGGTCGAGCGCACCGACATCGTGGGCATCACCACGTCCCGCGACGCCGCGCGGGTGACCGGCGCACAGATCCATCGCCACGGCGCGGCGAGCCCGGAGGTGCTGGAGGCCGACCTCGTCATCGACGCGACCGGCCGCGCGTCGCGAACGCCGGTGTGGCTGGACGAACTGGGCTACGGGCGACCGGAGGAGGTCCGGGTCAAGATCAACATCAGCTACACGACCAGGACCTACCGGCTGGCCGACGAGTCGATCCTGAACGGCGACCTGTCGATCAACCCGGTGGCGACGCCCGCGGCGCCGCGCGGCGCGTTCTTCTCCCGGATCGAGGACGGCAAGTGCGCGCTGTCGCTCACCGGCGTCCTCGGCGACAGCGCGCCGACCGACCCGGCCGGGTTCCTGGAGTACACCAGGTCGCTGCCGATCCCGGACGTCTACGACGTGGTCCGCGACGCGGAACCGCTGTCCGACGCGGTGATCTTCCGCTACCCGGCCAGCGTCCGGCGCCGGTACGAGCGACTGTCCCGGTTCCCCAAGGGTTTCCTGGTGCTCGGCGACGCGGCCTGTAGCTTCAACCCGGCGTACGGCCAGGGCATGACGGTCGCGGCCATCGAGGCGCTGACCCTGCGCGACCACCTGACGCGCGGCGTGCCGGAGGCGGCCGCCTTCCACCGCGACATCGCCAAGGTCATCGACGGGCCGTGGGACATGTCGGTCGGCGGCGATCTGGGCTACCCCGAGGTGGAGGGCCCCCGCCCGCTGATGGTCAAGATCGTCAACGCGTACATGGCCAAGCTGCAGGCCGCCGCGACCCGCGACCCCGAGGTGACCCGGAAGTTCATGCGGGTGGCCGGCATGGTCGACCCGCCCACCGCGATCCTGCGGCCCGGCATGATGCTTCGCGTGCTGCGCAACGGAAAGCCGGTACAGCCGGCGCTCGCCGTGGTGCCGCAGGCGGACAGCGGGCCGGACGAGGCGCAGGCTCAGCGCGCCGCCTGACACCGGAGGACCAGATGAGCGCTCCCGTCGCCCTGCCGGGAGAGCCGGCGTACGACGCGGCCACCCAGGTGTTCAACCTGGCCGCGCCGATGCGGCCGGTGGCCGCGGTGACGGTGCGGACGGTCGACGACATCCGCGCCGCACTACGGCACGCGCGGGAGCGCGCGCTTTCGGTACGGGTACACACCACCGGCCACGCGTCCGGCAGCGCGGGCCCGATGCGCTCTGCCCTGCTGATCAGGACGGCGCTCGATGGATCAGTCGAGGTCGACGTCGACCGGCGGCTGGCCCGGATTCCCGCCGGCACCAGGTGGGGCGCGGTGGTCGAGGCCACCACGCCGCACGGCCTCGTGCCGCCGCACGGATCGGCGGGCACCGTCGGCGTCGTCGGTTACCTTCTCGGCGGCGGGATCAGCTTCTACGGCCGTGCGATCGGCCTTGCCGCCAACAGCGTGCGGGCGATCGAACTGGTGACCGCCGACGGCGAGCTGCGCCGGGTGGCCGCCGACCGCGATCCGGACCTGTTCCGGGCGTTGCGCGGCGGTGGCGGTGGTTTCGGCGTGGTGACCGCGATCGAGGTCGAGCTGTTCGCGGCGACCACGGTTGTCGCGGGCGCGACCTTCTGGTCGGCCACGCACGCCGACGCCCTGCTGCGTGCCTGGCAGAAGTGGACGCTCGACGCGCCGCGCGAGGCGTCCACGTCGCTGCGGATTTTGAACCTGCCGGACGTGCCCGAGGTGCCGCCCGAGTTGCGCGGCGGCCCGGTGCTCGGCGTCGACGGCGTCATTCTGTCTACTGTGGATGGTGTGCCGGACGACGCCGCCCGGCATACCGAGGACCTGCTGGGTCCGCTGCGTTCGGTTGCCCGGCCGGTGCTGGACGCCTGGCAGGTCTGCGCGCCCGGCGCGGTGCTGGACGTGCACATGGATCCCAGCGATCCAGTGCCCTACCTGGGTGACCACCTGCTGCTGCGGGAACTCGGCGACGTCGGCGCCGCGGAGTTCGTCCGGGTGCTCGGCGCGGGCTCCGGGTCGCCGCTGGTGATGGCGGCGCTGCGCCAACTCGGCGGCGCGCTGTCGCGGCCCGATCCGGCGGGCGGCGTGTTGAACCACCTTGACGCGCACTACGTCTACTCGGGTTCCGCGGTACCGGACGGGCCGGTCACCCCGGAGCTGATCACCGGGCACTTCGCGACCGTGCGGGCCGCGCTCGGCCCGTGGGACACCGGCCGCACCGCGCCCACGTTCGTCGAGAGCCACGAGCAGCCGCAGGGCCACCTGACGGCGGCCGACATCGCGGCCGTCGACCTGGTGCGGGCGCGGATCGACCCGACCGGGCTGTTCCGCGCCGACATCTCGCCCAACGCGACCGCGACGTGACGACTGTCCGTCCATTGTAGACGAAAGGCTGGCACTGAGCAAGATGCCGCGCGACGGTCGCGGTGTGAGGATCGCGATGTCGCCGGAGGGGGGCGAGGAGAACCATGAACGGTCGCAGCCTGTACGGGGTGCTGGAGTCCGCGCGGCGCGGACGACAGCCCGCGGTGCTGGCCGACGTGAAGGCCCGCTCGCCCCGGGACGGCGACCTGCTCGACCTGGACCGGCTGGACGCGTATCTGGACGCCCTCGTCGCGGCCGGCGTGGCCGCGCTGACCACGCCGACCGATCCGGTGTACTTCGCCGGGGGCGTGGAGCTGGCCGCGCGGATCCGGGCCAGGACCGAGCTTCCGTTGATGCGCAAGGAGTTCTTCTGCACCCCCCGCCAACTCGACGAGTCGGTCGCGGTCGGCTTCGACGCGGTGCAGCTCTCGGTCAACACGACACCGGCCGGTCAGCTCGAGCGGCTGCGTGACCACGCCGAGCGGCTCGGCCTCGAGGTGCTGTTCGGGGTACACACCCGCTGGCACCTGGACACGGCGCTCGCGCTCGACCCGGTCGCGGTGGCGGTGAACAACCGCAACATCGTCGCCCTGGAAATGGATCCCGGCACGGTCCGCATCACCGAGTTGCTGATGCCGGACGTGCCGCCCGACGTGTTCGTCCTCTCCGAGAGCGCCTTCTTCACCGCCGACGACGTGGCGCGGGCGGCCGCCGCCGGTGCGGAGGGCGTGCTCGTCGGCACCGCGCTGGCCAAGAGCGACGACCCGGCCGCACTCGTGCGCAAACTGCGGGACGGAGCCTGGCTGTGCCCACGTTAGACCGGCTCGGCGACCGTCTCGCGGCCGCCGGCACGCGAGGCGAGCGGCTGCTCGTTCTCTACCTGACGCTCGGCGACCCGCTGGCCGACTCGCTCGAACTCGCCGTCGCCGCCGTGGCGGCCGGCGCGGACGTGCTGGAGCTCGGCATCCCGACACCGGGGACGCGGCCGCGCGGCACCGACATCGCGTCGTCCTTCGACCGCGCCCGGGAGTGCTCTCCCGACCGGGCCCTGGCGTTGGTACGGGAGTTACGCGACCGCCTGCCCGGCACACCGCTGCTGGCCCTGGTGTATCCGCCGACGGTCGCCGACATCGGCGCGGACCGGCTGCCCGAACTGGCCGCGGCAGCCGAGTTGGACGGCCTGGTGCTGACCGATCCGGACGGCGGGCTCACCGCGGGCCAGGTGGCCGCCGCAGGCCTGAGCGCGATCCCGCTGGTCACGCCCGGCACCGACCCGGCACGCAGGCGCCAACTCGAGGACACCGCACGCCACCTGACCTACCAGACGCTCGCCGAGCGCACCGGCGTCCTGCTGGACCCGACCCAGGTCGGCCGGATCGCCGAAACGGCGGCGCGGACGGCCACCAAGCCGTTCCTCGCCGGGTTCGGCATCCGCGACGAGCACGACATCCGCGCGGTCGCGCCGCACGCCGGCGGTGTGGTGATCGGCAGCGAGCTCTACCGGGGCCTGGCCGCCGCCCAGCAGGCGGCGCGGGTGGCGTGGACCGGGACCGCCGTGCGCCGCTGGAAGGCCGCGACCGTCCTTTCTCGAACCGACCTGGCGAGGAGTGGGCATGCGCGTTGACATCATCGGTGGTGGTCCGGCAGGGCTGTTCCTGTCCACCCTGCTGCGCCGCGACGGTTTCGTCGAGGACGTCCGGCTGTTCGAACGCAACGAACCCGACACCAGCGCGGGCTGGGCGGTGGTCTTCCCGGAGGGCTCACTGGACGCTTTGTCCAAAGTAGACCCGGGCTCGTTCGAGGCGATCGAGCGCGCCGGCATGAGCTGGACGCAGGTGGAGATCCGCTGCCGGGAATCCCTCTACCTGGTGGAGGGCAACCGGTTCCACGGCATCGGCCGGGACGCGTTGCTGTCCATCCTGCGCGCGCGGGCCACCGAACTGGGTGTCCAGCTCAACTACGGCCAACAGGCGACCGACCTCGCCGACCATGCCGGTGCCGATCTCGTCGTCGGCGCGGACGGCCTCAACTCCATGGTGCGCGGCCAACTCGAGCACGAGTTCGGCCCGAGTGTCGAGGAGGGCGCGTTCTGGTACGGCTGGTTCGGCATCGAGGCGGCCCAGCCGACGTTCGCCTACATCTTCGTGGACACCGAGTGGGGTCTGTTCCAGGGCTACGTCTACCCGTCCGGGCAGTCGTGGAGCTCGTTGATCATCTATGTCTCCGAGGAGACCCGGCAGCGGTCCGGCCTGGCCACCATGGACGTCGACGAGTCGCTACGGTTCTGCGAGCGGGTGTTCGCCGCCCACCTCGACGGCAGGCCGATCCTGCGGCGCGGGCCCGCCTGGACCCGGTTCCGCCACCTGCGCTGCGACAGCTGGCACACCGACGACGTGGTGCTCATCGGCGACGCGGCGCACACCGCGCACTGGTCCATCGGCTCCGGCACCCGGCTGGCCGTCGAGGACGCGATCGCGCTGGCCGCCCAGTTGCGCGCCCAGCCGACCCGGATTCCGGAAGCCCTCGCGATGTACGAGAAGGTCCGGCGCGACCGGGTCGAGCAGTTCCAGGACGCGGCCCTGCTGTCCGAACGGTACTTCGACAACGTCCAGCGCTACCTGGACTTCGAGCCGATCCAGTTCGCCTACCAGCTGGTCGCCCGGTCATGGCGGATCACGTTCGCCGACATCGCCAAGCGGGACCCGGACTTCATCCGCCGGTTCAACGCCTGGTTCCACGGCCGCGCCACCGGCACACCGACCGAGATCGCCCCGTCGCCGGTGTTCGCCCCGGCCGCCATCGGCGGGCTGCGGCTGGCCAACCGGGTCGTCACGACGGTCCCGACCGAGGGCGCAGGCCTGGTGATCGGCACACCACCCACGGCCGGCGAGCCTGCCGCCGTCGTGGTCGGTGCGGGACAGCTGGCGTCGGAACTGACGGCCGCACGGGACGCCGGCTACCAGCTGGCCCTGCTCGACCTCACCGAACACCCCGTCACCGACCTGCTGGCCGCGCCACCGAGTACGGCGCTGGCCGCCTTGCGCGCGGACTGGCCGGCCGGGCAACCGATCGGCGCCGTGCTCGGCCTGGCCGCCGGCTGCGACGCCGCGCCCCGGACCGCCGAGGCCGTCGCCGTCGCCCGCGCGCTCGAACTGTCCGAAGTAGACGTCGTGCTACTGCGGCCTGCGGTGGGTGACGCGCCGCAGGCCGGGCACGTGCTGCAGGTCGCCGACGCGGTACGTAACGAGACCGGCCTCGCCGTGATCGTCGACGACGGCCTGCGCACCCTCGACGCGGCGGACACCGCGATCGCGGCCGGCCGGGCGGACCTGTGCCTGCTGCGCCTCGACGAGCCCGACGCCGGGGAGGCGTGATGAGCGACCAGTCGTTCTGGAACCAGCGCACCGAGACGATGCCCCGCGCGGAGCTGGCCGCGTGGCAGTGGCGCAAGCTGCGCACCGCGCTGGCACAGGCCCGCAACTCCAAGTTCTGGGCCGACCGGATCCCGACGGACATCCGGTCCTTCGAGGACTACGTGCGGCGAGTTCCGTTGGTGCACAAGAAGGACCTGGTGGCCGCCGAGGAGGTGGCGCCGCCGTTCGGCCTGCTGCCCTCGATCGACCCGTCGGCCGGCATCCGGTACCACCAGACCAGCGGCACCAGCGGCAACACGCCACTTCGGACGTTCGACACGGTCCGGGACTGGACCTGGGCGGTCGACATGTGGTGCACCATGCTGCACGGGGTCGGCGTGCGGCCGCGGCACCGCGGCTGCGTCGCCTTCGGGTACGGCCTGTTCATCGGGTTCTGGGGGATGCAGGACGCGATGATGCGGATGGGCTGCACGGTCCTGCCGACCGGCTCGATGGACTCGCCCGCCCGCGTCCGGCTGCTGGTCGACTACCAGGTCGAGGTGCTCGGCTGCACCCCGACCTACGCGCTGCGGCTGCTGGAGACCGCCAAGGAGATGGGCATCGACCTGGCCGTGGACGGCAACCTGCGGATCGTGATCACCGGCGCGGAGCCGCGCCCGCCCGCCACCGTCCGGGCGATCAGCGAGGGTTTCGGCGCCAAGGTGTTCGACGTCGCCGGCATGACCGAGCTCGCCACCGTGTTCACGTTCGAGTGCCCGGCCCGGCCGGGCGCGTGTCACATCATCGAGCCCGGCGTGATCGAGGAGGTGCTGCACCCCGAGACCCGCGAGCCGGTCGGCTACGGGGAGCGCGGCGTGCGGGTGATGACCGGTCTCGGCCGGGAGGGCTTCCAGATCTTCCGTTACTGGACCGAGGATCTCGTCATCAAGCGGCCGTGGCACGAGTGCGGCTGCGGCCGCACGTGGGACTGGTACGACGGCGGCATCATCGGCCGCGCGGACGACATGCGCAAGATCCGCGGGATCTCGGTGACGCCGGTGATGGTCGAGGACGTCGTCCGCGGCTTCGCCGAGGTCCGCGAGTTCCAGACCGTGCTGCGGTCCGATCGCGGGCTGGACGTGATGGTGCTGCGGATCGAGCCGAACGACGCCGAAACGGCGACCGCGACGCTCGGCGAGCGGATCGGTGCCCAGATCAAGCGCACGATCGGCCTACAGCCGCTCGTCGAACTGGTGCGACCCGGTGTGTTGCCACGATTCGAGGCGAAGGCGGTGCGATTCCATGACGAGCGGTGAGCTGACCGAGCGGGAGGAGCGGCAGTTGCGCGAGTGCTACGCGGCGCTGCACGAACTCGCGGCGACCTGCGCGGTCCCCGCGGTGCGCACCGCCGCCCGGGCTGCGGTCGCCGAGGTCCACGTCGCCCTGGACGGTCAGGCGCTCGAGTTCGAGATGTACACCCACCGCTGGCTCGCGGAGGGGCACGAGAGGGGACGTGGGTAACGATGTCGGTCACCACCGCCAACGAGATCGTCTTCGCGCGGTCGGGCGAGGAGCCGGACTACAACCTGGCGCAGCGGTTCCTCGACCCGGTCGACGGCGGGCGCACCGCGCTGCTCACCGCCGCCGGCCCGACCACGTACGGCGAGTTGCGCGCGCTGGTCAACCAGGTGGGCAACGCGCTGCGCGGACTCGGCGTGCGCAAGGGCCACCGGGTGCTGATCTCCATGCGTGACAGCGTCGAGTACGTGGCCACCTGGTATGCCGCGCAGCGGATCGGCGCGATCACCGTGGAGGTCTACAACTTCCTGACACCCGAGGACTACCGCTACTACGTCGGCTACCTCGAACCGTCGATCGTCGTCACCGACGGCGCCGCGGTCGACGCGATGCGGGCCGGCGGCGTGTCCGGCATGGTCGTGTCCGGGCTGCCGCGCGGCGAACTGCGCGCGACCGAGCACGACTTCGAGGCGCTGGTCTCGGCGCAGCCCACCGACCTGGTCGCGACCCCGATGAGCGCGGACGACGAGGTGATGTGGAAGCTCACCACCGGCAGCACCGGCAAACCCAAGGCGTGCCGGCACGTCGCGCGCAGCCCGTGGCTGAGTCACCTGTGGTACGCCGTCGGCGCGCTCGGCCTGCGGTCCGACGACGTGGTGCTGCCGGTGCCCAAGCTGTTCTTCGGCTACTCCCGTGACCTGGTGGCGTTGTACCCGATGGGTGTCGGCGCGGCAGGCATCCTCTACCCGGAGCGCAGCACGGCGGAGCGGATCTTCGAGCTGGCCGCCCGGCACCGGCCGACGATCCTGGTGAACGTGCCGACCATGATGAAGTCGATGCTGGCGCACCCGGACGCGGCAAGGGCCGACCTGAGCTCGGTACGGATGTGTCTTTCCGCAGGCGAGCACCTCCCGGCCGAACTGCACCGGCGGTGGCAGGACACGTTCGGTGTCGAGGTGCTCGACTGCATCGGCTCGTCCGAGGCGTACCACGCGTTCATCTGCAACCGTCCGGGGCGGGTGCGGATGGGCAGTCTCGGCCAGGTCATCCCGCACTACGCTGCCACCGTGACCGACGACGACGGCAACCCGCTGCCGGACGGCGAGGTCGGTGTCCTGCAGGTGACCGGCAAGCCGGTGGCGATCGGCTACTGGCAGGCGCCGGAGAAGTCGGCGACGACCTTCCCCGCCCCCGACACGTTGCGCACCGGCGACCTGTTCAGCCGGGACGCGGATGGCTACTACTACTACCGGGGCCGGGCCGACGACCTGTTGAAGGTCAGCGGGTTGTACGTGGCGCCGACGGAGATCGAGAACTGCCTCGCCACCCATCCGGCCGTGGTGGCGTGCGCGGTGGTCGGCTACACCACGGCGGACGGGCTGACCAGTACGCGCGGTTTCGTTGTCGCCCGCGAACCGGTTGCCCCGGCGGACCTCCAGCAGTATGTGCGGGACCGGCTGGCCCCGCACAAGTATCCGAGGGACATCCGGTTCGTGGACGCGCTGCCGGAGACGCCGTCGGGCAAGATCGACCGTAACACGTTGCGATCACTCCACTGATTACAGTCACGGGACCGCAATACAGAAGATGCGACACCTACCCTGGCGGACGACGATGGGGTTCGCCAAGGGAACCGTACCCGATTTGGAAAGAAGGACCCTCCCTATGAGCACAGTGAAGTCGAGCGACGGCACCACGATCGCTTACGAAAAGGTCGGCCAGGGTCCGCCGGTCGTCTTGGTCGACGGCGCCTTCGTTTACCGTGCCATCGACCCGTGGGCGCCGGAGTTCGCCGGCCACCTCGCCGGGAAGTACACCGTCTACACCTACGAGCGGCGTGGCCGGGGCGGCAGTGGGGACACCGCGCCGTACGCCATCGAGCGCGAGATCGAGGACCTGGCAGCGGTCATCAAGGAGGCGGGCGGGTCCGCCAACGTCGTCGGTCTGTCCTCGGGCGGCGTGCTGGCCCTGGACGCGGCGGCCAGTGGCCTGTCCATCGCCAAGCTGGCCGTCTTCGAGGCGCCGGTCCTCGTGGACGACGGCCGCCCGCCGCGTCCGGACACCTACCTCGCGGACGTCAAGACCATGATCGCGGAGGGTCGCAACGGTGACGCGATCGCCGAGGCGCTGACCAAGGCGGTCGGCATCCCCGAGGAGTTCGTCGCGGGCATGCGCACCCAGCCGTTCTTCCCGGCGATGGAGGCCGTCGGCCCCACGGTGGCCTACGACGGTGAGATCATGGAAGGCCTGATGTCGGGCAAGCCGCTGCCCACCGGCCGGTGGAGCACGGTGAACGTGCCGACCCTGCTGCTCTACGGCACCGCGAGCGAGCCCCTGTGGATGAAGGCGGGCGCCGAGGCGCTGGGCGAGCTCATCTCGAACGCCGAGGTGCGCGGCCTGGAAGGCCAGACCCACGAGGTCTCCGCCGAGATCCTGGCCGGGGTCGTGGACACGTACTTCGCGGCCTGAACGAACCTCTCGGACGCAGATCGGGCCGGCCCCTGGTGGCCGGCCCGTTCTGTTTCCAACCCGGGCCGTCACGCAACAGGGAGGAACACAATGAAAACGTCAATCAAGAACGTCGACCCGAAGGTCACCCAGTACATCGAGGACTCCGAGGATTTTGCCAGGCCAATCCTCAATCACCTTCGAGAGCTGATACACAAGAACTGCCCCGAGGTGGTCGAGTCGATCAAGTGGAAGATTCCACACTTCGACTACAAAAAAGACTTTCTGTGCGTCCTGACGTCAGCTTCAAATCATTGCTCGCTTACTTTCATAAAGTCTGAGTTTATGAGCGATCCTCGATTTGCTGGTGGCAAGAAGGTGAAGCCGGGCCAGCGGTTCATGAGCAAGATCGTGAGCATGTCCGACCTGCCGTCGGATGAGGAACTCGCGAGTTTCATCAAAGAGGCGATGGTTCTCAACGACAACGGCGTGAAGCTCGACAAGACGGCCAAGGCCGCGTCGGGCAGCAAACCGCCGGTGGAGACTCCGGCGTACTTCCTGGAGGCGCTGGCGAAGAATCCTGCCGCCAAAAAGGTCTTCGAAGGCCAGTCGGCGTCGTTCCGCAAGAACTACAACGTGTGGTTCGAGAGCGCGAAAACCGATGCCACCCGGCAACAGCGAGTAGCCGAAGCCCTGGAATGGATCGCCGAAGGCAAAGGCCGATTCTGGAAGTACGAAAAGTAAAGAAAGGTCCAGGAATAAACGGAACCACCGTTGGATCGAGCGAAGCGAGGCGTCTGGCCCGGTCCGCCGCGGTGTCTTCGCCCCCGGAGCGGCGGCGAAGCCCAGCGCAGGG
>DASXXM010000074.1:0-5432 GCA_036503065.1 Pseudonocardiaceae bacterium
GAGCGCCGGACCGCGAGTACGGACAGCGGTACGAAACCGTGCTGGAGCAGCACACCGCTGCCCTCCGCGTCCCGGCTGGGCCACGTCACCACGCAGGCCGAGTCGTGGCCGGGCGGCGACGGCGAACGGTCCAGCAGTCGCCGCCACGCCCCCAGCAACGCGTGCAGGCCGGGGCCGGGATCGTCACCCACGAAGGGGAACAGCTCCCACGTGTCCCGTGCCGACCACAGGCTGGTCGGCGCGCCGGGGCCGTGCGTCGTCCTGGTGAGCGCGCCGGCCATCCGTTGGCCGGAGGGCAACGCGGCGGCCAGCGGCTGGCCCGCAGGCTCGGCCGCGGTGGACACCAGCAGCGCGTCCAGCCGCGCGAACCGGGCGGCCTGTGCCTCGCGGAGATCGCGCACCGCGGTCATCGGGTCAGGTCCGCACGCAGCAGAAGATCGCCGTGCCGGGGAACAGCCGCCCCCGCAGTGGACTCCACTGTCCCCACTCCCTGTCGTGTCCCGCCGGCCACTCCGGTTCGATCAGGTCGGTCAGCATCATGCCGGCCGCCACGATCTGCCGAACGAAGTCACCGAGCGTGCGGTGGTGCTCCACGTAGGTGGCCCGGCCTTCGTCGTCCACCTCCAGATACGGGGTGCGGTCAAAATAGGACTGCGACACGGTCAGGCCGCCCTCGCCCGGATCGTCCGGGAAAATCCACCGCATCGGGTGGGTGACCGCGAAAACCCAGCGACCGCCCGGCCGCAGCACCCGCGCCACCTCGCGCAGCACGGCGCCGGAGTCCGCGACGAACGGCACCGCGCCGAACGCCGAGCAGGCCGCGTCGAAACTCGCCGATGCGAACGGCAGTTCGTCGGCGCTGGCCTGCACGAGCGGCACGTCGATGCCGGCGGACGCGTTGCCGGCCCGCGCGTGGCCGAGCATGCCGCCGGACAGGTCGACGCCGACCGCCATGGCGCCCTGCGCGACCAGCCACCGGGCGCACGGCGCGGCACCGCAGCCGACTTCCAGCACGGCCCGGCCGGCAAGCTCGCCGAGCAGTCGCGCGTCCGCCTCGCGCACCCCCTCCGGGCACCACACGAAGTCGGCGACGCCGAGGAAGTCACCGTGTTCGGCCTGGTAGTCGTCGGCGTCCGCGTCCCACCACAGCCTGCTGGCCAGCCGGGACTCCGTGGGGTCGACGGCCCGCTTGGCGATGCCCACCGTGCCCAGCGCGAGTTCGGCGCTGAGGTGCCGGTCGACCACCGGAGTGATCTGCTGGGATGGATTCGGTTCCAATTCGATTTCGGTTGATTCGGGCACGCTGCGTTCCGGATCAGTCACGGACGGCTCCTCGGTAGCGGTGTGGGCGGTCCCGATGGCCTGACCGCCGACCGGATGACCGGTAACCCACCCGTCGTTGTCTCGGTGCCATCTCGTTGTTGTCTCGGATTGCTTCCGGCCGCACGCGGATGATCGTGCCAGGCCATAGTGATCACCGCCGTGACCGCCCCAGCCGGAGCGCCGAGTTTGCCGACCCCGTCCGAAATCGCGTACGATACCGCCCGCGCAGTGGGTTCATTACTGCCTGCGGTCCCGCACGTCGGGAATCGGGCCGCGTTCGTCGTTGTTGTGCATCATGGCACCGACGTCACCGGCCGCCTCCGCTGGGCGAACCGTCCCCGTCGCGCAACCCGTACCGCAGATGTCCACCCACAACACAAACCGTCCGGAGCAACCCACCTAATGTCCACCGACACCACCACTGTCCCGGCTCCCAAGGCCGCGACGCAGCAGGTCGCGATCAATGACATCGGGACGGCGGAGGACTTCCTCGCCGCCGTCGACAAGACCATCAAGTACTTCAACGATGGTGACATCGTCGAGGGCACCATCGTCAAGGTCGACCGGGATGAAGTTCTGCTCGACATCGGCTACAAGACCGAGGGCGTCATCCCCTCGCGTGAGCTGTCGATCAAGCACGATGTCGACCCGTCCGAGGTGGTCAGCGTCGGTGACGAGGTCGAGGCCCTTGTCCTCCAGAAGGAGGACAAGGAGGGCCGGCTGATCCTGTCCAAGAAGCGCGCGCAGTACGAGCGCGCCTGGGGCACGATCGAGGCGCTCAAGGAGAAGGACGAGCCGGTCAAGGGCACCGTGATCGAGGTGGTCAAGGGTGGCCTGATCCTGGACATCGGGCTGCGCGGCTTCCTGCCCGCGTCGCTGGTCGAGATGCGCCGCGTGCGCGACCTGCAGCCCTACGTGGGTCGCGAGCTCGAAGCCAAGATCATCGAGCTGGACAAGAACCGCAACAACGTGGTCCTGTCCCGGCGCGCGTGGCTGGAACAGACCCAGTCCGAGGTGCGCAGCGAGTTCCTCAACCAGCTCCAGAAGAGCCAGGTCCGCAAGGGCGTGGTGTCGTCCATCGTCAACTTCGGCGCGTTCGTCGACCTCGGCGGCGTGGACGGCCTGGTGCACGTCTCGGAGCTCTCCTGGAAGCACATCGATCACCCGAACGAGGTGGTCGAGGTCGGCCAGGAGGTCACCGTCGAGGTGCTCGACGTGGACATGGAGCGCGAGCGGGTCTCGCTGTCGCTGAAGGCGACGCAGGAGGACCCGTGGCGTCAGTTCGCCCGGACCCACGCGATCGGCCAGATCGTGCCGGGCAAGGTCACCAAGCTGGTGCCGTTCGGCGCGTTCGTCCGGGTGGACGAGGGCATCGAGGGTCTCGTGCACATCTCCGAGCTGGCCGAGCGCCACGTGGAGATCCCGGAGCAGGTCGTCCAGGTCAACGACGACGTGATGGTCAAGGTCATCGACATCGACCTGGACCGCCGCCGGATCTCGCTGTCGCTCAAGCAGGCGAACGAGGGCTTCACGACGGACACCGAGTTCGACCCGACCCAGTACGGCATGGCCGCCGAGTACGACGCCGAGGGTAACTACATCTACCCGGAAGGCTTCGACCCGGAGACCCAGGACTGGCAGGACGGCTTCGACAAGCAGCGCGAGGAGTGGGAGCGTCAGTACGCCGAGGCGCACACCCGCTACGAGCAGCACATGAAGCAGATCGTCAAGGCCGCGGAGGCGGACGCCGAGGCGGGCGCCGCCGAGGCGACCACGGGCAACTACTCGTCGACCGACGAGACGGCGGCCGCGGCCCAGAGCGGCGGCACCCTCGCCAGCGACGAGCAGCTCGCCGCGCTGCGTGAGCGGCTGTCCGGCGGGGTATGACCAGATCGGTATGACCTGACCGGACGAGGACCCCGCGCCGAATTCGGCGCGGGGTCCTCGTCGTCCGGGCCGCGAACCGTTACGGTGCGGGTCATGAACCGTCGGTGGTGGACGGCCGGGTCGGCGGTGGCCGCGTTGCTGGTGGCCGGCCTGCTGCTGGTGGCGTGTTCGTCCGCACCGCAGACCACAGCGCATCCCAACGTGCCGACGTTCGCCACGAGCCGCACCACGTCGGCCGCACCGGTGGCGCCGCCCGCGTCGTGCGGCGGGGTGGCCCGAGCCGCCGACGTCGACCAGATCGTCGGCCACCAGCTGGCCGGCGCGGCGAACCAGGTGGTCGGCATACCACAGGCGAACATCAAACGGACCGGGCGGCTGGACTGCTACTACGGCATTCCGGCCGGTCAGCCGGTGACCGCGGCCGTGTTGTCGATCGGGATCTCCAGTTACACGGACGCGCCGGCCGCGCAGCACCGCGTCACGCTGACCGTGGACAGCGCCCGCAACAGCGGCGCCACGACCAGTGACCTCAAGGTGGGCACGGAGCACGCGGTGCTGCTGGCCGGTGCGCAGACCCAGCAACTGGTGCTCGCGCACGGCAACCTGACCGTCGTGGTCACCGCGAACAACGGTGTGCTCACCCAGGCGACGGTCGGCCCGCAACTCGTCCTGCTGGCGCAGCGGGCGCTGGCCGCGCACCCGGCCAAGGGCTGACACAATCCGGGTCATGCTGCGCGTGGGACTGACCGGCGGTATCGGATCGGGCAAGTCGACGGTGGCCGGCCGCCTGGCCGAACACGGTGCCGTGCTGATCGACTCGGACCGGATCGCCAGGGAGGTCGTGGCCCCCGGCACGGACGGCCTCGCGGAGGTGGTGTCGGCCTTCGGCGAGTCGGTGCGGACGCCCGACGGCGCACTGGACCGGGCCGCGCTCGCGGCCAAGGTGTTCGCCGACGACGACGCCCGCGCCCGGCTGAACGCGATAGTGCATCCCAGGATCGGTGCCAGGACGGCGTCGCTGACGGCGGCCGCCGCGCCGGACGCGGTGGTCGTGCACGACGTGCCACTGCTGGTGGAGAACCGCCTCGCCCCCATGTACCACCTGGTGATCGTGGTCGACGCACCGATCGAGCAGCGCCTCCGGCGACTGGTACGCGACCGGGGTATGAGCAAGGACGACGTACTGGCCCGAATCGCGGCCCAGGCCGACGACACCCGGCGGCGCGCGGTCGCGGACGTGTGGCTGGACAACACGGGAACCGCGGACCAGGTCCTCGCGACAGCGGACGACCTGTGGGCGGACCGGCTGGTCCCGTTCGAGGCGAACGTCCGGCTGCGCCGGATGCCGGATCGCGGCGGCCCGAAACTGGTGCCGTACGACCCGACGTGGCCTGCCGCGGCGGCACGGCTGATCGCCCGGCTACGGCTGGCCGGGGCATCGCGGGTGGACCACATCGGGTCGACGTCGGTGCCCGGCCTCGCGGCCAAGGACGTGATCGACCTACAGGTGGCCGTAGCGTCGCTGGCGGCCGCCGACGCACTGGCCGAACCGTTGGCACGGGCCGGTTTCGTGCCGCTGCCGCACCTCACCCAGGACACTCCGCACCCGCCGAACCCGGACCCGGCACAGTGGCGCAAACGAATGGCCGCCTCGGCCGACCCGGGCCGCTGGTGCAACGTCCACATCCGGGTCGATGGCTCAGCGGGTTGGCGCGCGGCCCTGCTGTTCCGCGACTGGCTACGCGCGTCGCCCGGCCCGACCGCCGAGTACCTGGCGTTGAAGCAACGAGTGGCCGCCGAATACGCCACCGGCACCATCGGCGACTACGCCGACGCCAAGGAACCCTGGTTCGACAAGGCATTCACGGAGATGGACCGCTGGGCAACCGACACCAACTGGCACCCCTGACCACGAACCCACGCCGCGACTTCGCCGACCCGGGAGCAGCCCTGCCTACAGTGGCCCGACAACGTCGGTAACCGACCAACACCGCCTGGGAAGGCGAACAAGCTCGCAAAAATGCGGCATCGCCGAACATCCGGGCAGACCCCCGCCCAACCCTGGGGGCTTCGGCCCTTTTCCACCCTATGCCTGTCAAGCCCCAAATGGGGTATCTGCCGGAAAGTTGTGGATAACCACCGAGCCTGTGGACAAGCGACTTGACAGCCGCTGACCTCGCCTTACAGCGGCGGCCACGGAGTGGTGATGTGCTGGTACGTCA
>DASXXM010000075.1:0-9331 GCA_036503065.1 Pseudonocardiaceae bacterium
GTGGGGCGGGTCGCGAGCAGCGGCTGTTTTCTTCGCTCAACGAACGGGACCGGGTGGTTTTCTCCCGGGTTCGGTGATGATCACCTGATCGAGTGATCATCGGCCATGTCAGGGCAGTTGACCTGCCAAGACAGCGGCCGCATTCAGCATAGGCCCATCGGGTTGTTGCTGTCCCGTGCCACTCCGGCTCCAGTCGCGCGAATGGCGTTGGTGCGGGCGTCTCGGGCGAAGGTCTCCCTGCGACCGGAATGAGGCCCAGGCCGGACCGCGCCACCGTCACGAGCTTCGGCGCGCCACCCGTGCTTTCCTGATCGACAGACGATGTGAAACCGGCGATGTCGGATTCCCGAGAAGCATGCCGCTTGCTGTCATTGCATACCGCGCGTCCTCGCGAAGAACAATTTCCCGCGTCGTGGTCAGATAATGGACAATCCCGGTCGTCCCTGCCCCTTGTCAGGAATGCCCGGCACACTGGAGAGTCCAGGGCTTGACACAGGGGGAAAATGCCATGGCCGATTCCGGCACGGATAAGTCCACTTTGGACGACTCAGGGACAGCGGCCCCTGGCCCCACGGCGCTGGTCGTGCACATACTGCCTGACACGGTCTAGGGCATTCATGCGGACACCCCGCACCGCTCCCCGGTTGGCTTTGTCCGTCGTCGCCGCGATCGCGTGCCTGCTCGTTGTGCTCACCGCGACCGGGCTGCTTACCGGGCACCCGGCAGGGGCCGGAGACAATGGGGACGGCGCACGCCTGTATTGCGGCGCCGGCATTGTCCCCGCCACACCGGACGGCCGGTCGAACTGGCAGGGTGGCGTTGTCCTGCGGTTCACCCGCACGCCTTCGTGCCCGGATCCGATCCCGTCGGCCGCGTTGCCGATCCTGCGCGCGGCCGTGTCCAACGCCGCAGGCGACTGGTCGTTGACCCGGCTCGGCTGGCTGTACGCGGTACTGGCCGCGGCCGTCGCGGGCGCTGCGGCCTGGGCGGCCTGTGCGGGCGGGTTGCGTCGGGCGGTCATCCTCGCCGCGCCGGTCGCACCGCTGGCGAACCGGGACTTCGCCCGGTTCTTCCTGTCGACGTTCTCCGAACCCGCCGGACTGCTCGGCGGGTACGCCCTGGTCTGCGGGATCGGCGTAATCGCGGTCACGGCCCGTACGCATCGCATCGCGCGGATCATCGGGTTTGCGCTGGTGGCCGGCGGTGGGCTGCTGGCGGTGACCGCGAAGACCGCCTACGCCCCGCTGCTCGGCATCGCCGCACTCGTGTGTGCGGTGACCGCGGTGTCGGTACGCCGGCATGCACCCCGCTGGTACGACCGGATCGCGGGTCCCGTCCTCGCCGTGGTCGTCCTGCTGGTCGCCGTCTCTCCCGTTACGGCCGCTGTGCACTGGCAGGCGCGACACTACCCGGCGGTCAACGCCTACAACCTGACCTTCACCACGGTGCTCACCGAGGTCCCCGGCAGTGCGGCCTCGCTCGGTCTGCCGCCGGCCGCGGCCGGGCACGCCGGGGAGGCGTACTTCCCGAACGGGCCCGACGGTGTACCCGGCGCCGACGTGATCACCGCCCGGCCCGCCACGGCACAGCAGGCAGCATGGCGGGTCCTGGCCGGCCACCCCGTCGCGCTACTCCGTGCCATCGGAGTCGGCATCCAAGCCACCCGAGGACGCGACATCGACTACCTGCCGACCACACCATGGACCCCGAGGACCATCGCGCCCCATGTCCCGCCCGTCGGCGAGCAGGGCGCGTCCGCGGCCGTGCTGCGCGGTTGGCTCGACAGCATGAGCGGCCCATGGTGGCCTGCTCTGCTCGCCTCGCTCGGGCTCCTGGCCGGGCTCGTCGGCGCCCTGCGGCGGGGACGGCTGTGGTCGGCGTTCGCCCGACTGGCCGGGCTCGCCGCGCTCTGCGCGGTCGCACTCACCACCGCCGCCGTCATCGGGGACGGATACTTCGAGATCGCGAAACACGTGTGGCTCGCCGCCTACCTGCTCGACGTCACCGCGATCGCCCTCGCCGGATCAACCGTCCTGTTCGTCAGTAGATGGTTCAAAGGCTTCCCCGCGCGACTGCGGAAGACCCGGCGCTACCCACTGTTGTCAGCATTCTACGTTGTGTGTCGCCGGCGTCATCGCCTGGCTGTAAGGCCGTGTCAGACATTGTCAGAGGGGTACCGGACACCCGCACAGACCAGTGCAATGTGCCTGTGGCACTAATTCGGTGCCCGGCATCAACTGGGGGAGATCAATGATCGGAATCAAGAGGACAGCGGCGCTCGTCATGGCCGCGTTCGCCTTGGCCGTGGGTACGGCAGCGATCTCGTCGGCGACAGCGTCCGCAGCCAACTACAACGGTGTCTGTGGCTCCAGCTACGGCGTAGTTGACCACACGGACATCGGTGGCGGCACTATCTGGCTGACCTACAGCAGCAGCACCGGCGAAAACTGCGTGGTCACCGTGCGTGACAACCCGGGCGCCGCCGAAGGGATGAACGCCTGGGTGAAACTGTCCAGCAGTCCCACCTGGCACCAGGACCCAGGCAACTTTACGACCTACGCCGGACCGGTCTACGTCAGTGCCCCGCACCAGTGCATCGACTGGGGTGGCGGGATCGAGAGCAACTCGTGGACCGCGTTCAACACGCACTGCATCTGAATCCGGTAGAACGCGCAGCGGCCACGACCTCGTTTCGGGTCGTGGCCGCTGTCTGGTCGCGTGTCAACGTGCTGGCTGCTGATCGTGCCAGACTGGGCGCATGGCCAACGCCTCGATCCAGCCGTACACGGCCGTCGGGCTCATTCCGGCGGTCCGCGGTATTCGCACTCGGGCCGACATAGGCCGCAATCTGGAGCATATCTCGCATCTGTTCAAGGCGGCGTCCTGGCTCTCCAGCCTTGATCTGCCGGTGCGGCTGGTCGCCATTCCGGAGGGCGGACTCCAGGCGTTCAACGACGAGGTGCTCGACCTGGACCACGCGACGTTCGCCCGCGAATGCGCGATCGACATCCCCGGCCCTGAAACACGGTATCTCGGTGATCTGGCGCGGGAGTACGACACGTACGTCATGGCACAGGCCAAGGCGACCCACCCGGAGTTCCCGGACCGCTTCTTCAACGTCGGCTTCGCACTGGACCCGCAGGGCGAGATCGTCCTCAAGCACTACAAACTGTCCACGCTCTACCCGGTGGAACACTCGGTCACCCCGCACGACGTGTGGGACAGGTGGATCGAGCTGTACGGCATGAATCTGGACGCGTTCTTTCCGGTCGCCGACACCGAGATCGGCCGCATCGGCGTGCTGATGGCCAACGAGGGCTCGTACCCGGAGAACGCGCGGGGTCTTGCGCTGAACGGCGCCGAGATCCTCTACCGGGCGTCCTATCCGCATCCGCACACCGGCAACGAGTTCTTCGAGATTCAGAGCCGGGCACGCGCGCTGGACAACAACGTCTACGTCATGGCGCCGAACCTGGCCACCTATTACCTGACCCCGGAATCCGTCGATCCCATCGACACCTTCGGCGGCCGTTCCATGGTCATCGACTACAAAGGACGAATCGTCGGCCAGCACCTCTACGGCGCAGGCTCGTCCTATGTGGCCGGTACGATCGACATCGGCGCGCTGCGGCATTTCCGTACCCACGCGCAATGGGACAACTGGGTGAAGGACCTGCGCACCGAGATCTTCCAACTGATCTACCAGCAGCCGATCTACCCGAAGAACCTCTACGCCGACCGCGCGCCGTTCAACCACCAGGAGTTCCGCGAACAGGTCATCGAGCCGCAGATCCAGTTGATGATCGACCGGGATGTCTACCGAAGCCAATGATCCAGCAGCGGCAGCAGTGCCGCCGGGTCCTCGACGTGCGCGTTGTGGCCGAGACCGGGCAGTGTCACGGCGTCCGCGCGCAGCGCCCGCAGTTGCGCCGGCCTGCTCATCGGGTCGTGTTCGCCTGCGGCCAGGGTGACCGGGCAGCGGGCCGCGGCCAGGAGCCCGGCCATGTCCGGCGCGCCGACCGCGAACGCGTACGGGTCCAGGGTGAGCCGCCAGCCGTCGGCGGTGGCGGTGATCCCGGCCGGGTCGGCGTTGTCCGTCAGGCCTGCTGTTTTGAGGTAGGCCCGTTCTGCGTCGGCTCGCGTCGGGTAGACCCGGATCGGGCGCGCGGCGATCGTGGCCGCCCTGGCCAGGTCCTCGTCGCTCCACTCGACCTTGACGCCCACGGCGACCACGCCGACGACGTCGATCCCGAACCACCCGCTGGCCAGCGCCAGCGCGACCACCCCACCCAGCGAATGCCCCACCACGACGTACGGCCCTGTGTCGGGCAGGCCGTTGGCGACGGCCGTGGCGAGCCCGCCGAACGAGTACCGGGGCAGCCGCGCCGAACCGCCGTGCCCCGGCAGGTCGGGCGCCAGCCATGGCCGGTCCAGCAGTCCGGTCAGGCCGTCCCACACCGCGCCGGTGGCGCCGAGACCGTGCAGCAACAGCAGCGTGTCCACAACGGGATCCTGCCGCAGATCAGCGTTGTCGGGCTAGGGTCGGGTGCGTGTCGACCGCCGCGATCGTCGATCCGGACACCTACCTGACGGGTGTGCCGTACGAACTGCTCGCCCGGCTGCGCCGTGAGTCGCCGGTGGTGCGCGTCGGCGATTTCTGGGCGGTCCTGCGGCACGCCGACGTGCGGCGGGTGCTGCGCGATCCCCAGCTGTTCTCCTCCCGACTCGGCGGCACGCAGATCCGCGATCCGGCGACACAAGCGGACCTCGCCTACGTGCGCGCGATGATGCTCAACAGCGATCCGCCCGACCACGCCCGCCTGCGCAACCTGCTGACCAAGGCATTCACCCCGCGTGCCGTTGCCGGGCTGACGACGCGGATCCAGGAGTGGGCGCGGGAACTGGTCGCGGCCGTCGCGGGCCGGGGCGAGTGCGACTTCGCCACCGAGGTCGCCGCCGACCTGCCGCTGCGCACGCTGGCCGAGGTGTTCGGCGTGCCGGAGCAGGACCGCGGCCTGATGTACGACTGGAGCAACCGCGTGATCGGCTACCAGGACGCCGAGTACGCGGTGAGTGCCACCGTGCGCGCCGCCGACCTGACCGACCTCGCCAAGGGCGTGCTGGGCCTGCGGCCGACACCCGGCCCCAACGGCGAGATGCCCGATCCACGCGGCCGCAACGGAATGCCGGACCTCTACGCGTACGCCAACGCCTTGGGTGAAGACAAGCGGCAGCACCCCGGCGACGACGTGATGAGCACGCTCATGCGGCACGTCGACGACAACGGCGGCCGGGTGTCGCTGGCCGAGTTCGAGAACCTGTTCTGGCTGTTCTCCGTGGCCGGCAACGAAACCCTGCGCAACGGCCTGCCCGGCGGCCTGCTCGCGTTGCTCGAACATCCCGCGCAGTACCGCAGGCTGCGCGCCGACCGGTCGCTGCTGCCCGGCGCGGTCGAGGAGATGCTGCGCTGGTGGACCCCGGTGATGCACTTCCGCCGCACCGCGACCGCGGATACCCGGCTGGGCGGCGTCGACATCCGGGCCGGCGACAAGGTGGTCGTCTGGTTCTCCGCGGCCAACCGGGACGAGTCCGTGTTCGCCGACCCGGACACCTTCGACATCGGCCGCACGCCGGGCGACCACCTCGCCTTCGGTCACGGCCCGCACTTCTGCCTCGGCGCGCCATTGGCCCGCGTCCAGATGCGGGCGATGTTCGACGCCGTCCTCGACCAACTGGGCGACGTCGAACTCGCGGGCGAACCGGTCCGGCTGCGGTCGAACTTCCAGCACGGCGTCAAGCATCGGCCGATTCGCTGGCAGTCCGATTAGGACACGAACCGGTGCCGCAGTTCGCCGATGCCCTCGATGTACGTGGTGAGCTCGTCGCCGGGCGCCAGCCACCGCTGCGGGGTGCGGGCCATGCCGACGCCCTGCGGCGTGCCGGTGAAGATGAGGTCGCCGGGCAGCAGCGGGGTCACCGCGGACAGCCGCGCGACCAGTTCGGCGACGTCGAAAATCAGGTCGCTGGTGCGGCTCTTCTGCATCTGCTCGCCGTTGAGCAGGCAGCCCAGCGCCAGGTCGTTCGGGTCGTCGAACTCGTCCGGCGTGACCAGCCACGGACCGACCGGGCCGAAGCCGGGATACGACTTGCCCATGCTGAACTGCGGCGGCGTGGACGCCATCTGCATGATGCGTTCGGAGATGTCCTGGCCGACGGACAGCCCCGCGATGTGGTCCCACGCCGACGCGGCCGGCACGGCGCGCGCCGTCGTGCCGATGATCACGACGAGCTCGACCTCCCAGTCGGTGTGGCCGTCCGCCGGGAGCCCGATCTCGCCGTAGGGCCCGGTGATGCACGACGGGAACTTCGTGAACACCAGCGGGCTCTCCTGCCGGGCCATCCCGGTTTCCGCGGCGTGCGCGCCGTAGTTCAGCCCGATGCCGAACACCTGTCGCGGTGTCGGCGACGGCGAGCCGAGCGACTCGGGCGCGAACGGCGCCGGCTCGGGCAGGTCCGCCGCACGGGCCCAGTCGACGAACGCGGGCCAGGCCGCGTAGACCGAGGCGGCGTCCGGTCCGAACAGCGCGCCGCTGGCCTCGTGGACGTCCACGGCGCCGTCGTCCCGGATCAGGCAGACACGCTGGTTGACGGTGGCGACGCGCATGGCAGTCCTCCAGGTCGGGCTCGATCGGGCGCTTACTCGGCCACCGCTGACGGTACCGCGACCGCAGGCTCGGCCAACTCGGGCGCGGCAGGTGCGGCGGCGGCCGGGCCACCGCGCAGCGGCACCGCCCGGATGAACCAGGACACCACGAACCCGAGCAGTGCCATCACGGCGCCGCCGATCAGCACCCCGTGCAGGCCGCTGACGACACCGGACTGGAACACCTCGCGGATCGCCGTCGGCAGGCGGAGCACCACGGACGGCGGCAGCGAGCCGCCGCCGGAGATCAGCTTCCCGCCCGCCGCGCCGAGGTGGGTGGTCAGCGTGTGGGTGAGCTGGCTGACGTAGATCGAACCGAGCAGCGCGACACCCAGCGAGCCACCCACGGTGCGGAACAGGGTGACCGAACCGCTCGCGGCGCCCATGTCCCGCAGTTCGACGCTGTTCTGCGTGATCAGCATGGTGTTCTGCATGACGAAGCCCATGCCGATGCCGACGACGAAGGTCAGTGCCGACGCGACCGCGGTGGTGGTGTTGACGCCCAGGAACAGCAGCAGCAACATGCCCACGACCATCAGGGCGGTGCCGATGATCGGGAACTCCCGGTAACGCCCGGTGCGGCTGGTGATCTGGCCGGTCCCCAGCATCACGATCAGCATGCCGAACATCAGCGGCAACAGCAGCAGGCCGCTCGCGGTCGCCGACGCGCCCAGCACGTTCTGCATGTACTGCGGCAGGAAGTTCACCGCGCCGAACATGCCGGCGCCGACCAGGAAGCTGAGGATCTGGGCGACCGAGAAGTTGCGGTTGCCGAACAGTCGCAGCGGCAGGATCGGTTCGGCCACCCGGGTTTCCGCGTAGACGAAGGCGGCGAGGAACACGGCGCTGGTCGCGAACAGCGAGATGATCTGCCAGGAACCCCACGGGTACTGGCTGCCGCCCCAACTGGCCGCCAGGGTGAGGGACACGACGCCGACGGTGAGCAGAACGGCGCCGACGTAGTCGATCCGCGCCTTGATGCGCTGCTTCGGCAGGTGCATGAACAGGCCGGTGACGACCAGCGCGGCGATGCCGAGCGGGATGTTGATGTAGAACACCCAGCGCCAGCTCAGGTGGTCGGTGAGCAGGCCGCCGACCAGCGGGCCGCCGACGAACGCGATCGGCATCATGCCACCGATCAGCGCCTGGTAGCGGCCGCGGTCCCGGGGCGGGATCAGGTCGCCGATGATCGCCATGGCGCCGACGATCAGCCCGCCCGCGCCGAGCCCCTGCAGGGCGCGGAACCCGATCAGCTCGTTCATGTTCTGGGAGATCCCGGACAGCGCGGAGCCGATCAGGAAGATCACGATCGACCACATGTACATGCCGCGCCTGCCGTACAGGTCGCCGAGCTTGCCCCAGATCGGCGTCGAGGCCGCCGTGGCCAGCGCGTAGCCGGTGACGACCCAGCTCAGGTGCGCGAGGCCGCCGAGGTCGCCGACGATGGTGGGCAGTGCGGTGCTGACGATCAGGTTGTCGAGCATCGCCAGCAGCATGCCGAGCATCAGCCCGGTCATGGCGACGTAGATCGCCCGCTTACTCCCGGTCGTTGTGGTCTCCGTCATGTCTCAGCTCCCCAGTCGGTCCGGCTGTCCTACTTACTTGCCGTACGGTAAGCTGCCAACTAGCCGGGCGTCAAGTAAGTTGAGGGGCGAGATGACCGAGACCCACCGCAGGAGCGGCACCAGGGAGAAGATCCAGCAGATCGCGCTGGAGCTGTTCGCGGACCAGGGCTACGAGAAGACCTCGCTCCGGGAGATCGCCGAGCGCCTCGGCGTGACGAAAGCCGCGCTGTACTACCACTTCCGCACGAAGGACGACATCGTCGCCAGCCTGTTCGACGACTTCCTGGAGCAGGTGGACTCGATCATCGCCTGGGCGAAGGACAAGCCGGTGGACGACGCGGTTCGGCGCGAGATCGTGCGTCGCTACTCCGACGTGCTCACCAGTTCACGGCCGGCCGCGATGATGCAGTTCGTGCAGGGCAACCAATCCGCGGTACGCGACCTGAAACACAGCGGCGAGCTGTTCGACCGGTTCCGGGTGCTGAGCCGGCTGCTCACCGATCCGCGCGCCGCGCTGACCACTCAGATCAAGTCCAGCATGGCCCTCGGCATGCTGCACATCGGTACCTTCGGCCCGATGGACATCGACGCCACCCAGGAACAGCGCCAGGCGGCCGCCCTCGAGGTCGCCCTCGAACTGATCGCGAGCCCGTCCGACACGTGATCCTCTCGGCGACCTCGTATGCGCATTCATGCACGTCACAGAACCGGAACGGTTTTCATTATCGTGGCGACGGTCACTTGAAATGACAATCACTTCCATCTAGCGTCCGACTCGTCCAATGGAGAAGTCACCGCGGAGCGGGCCTGTCCGCACCTGGCACGAGGAGTTCGATGACCGTTCAGCGCTTCGCCCGGGTGGCCGGACTTGTGTTGGCCGCCACCGTTCTGGCGGCCGGCTGCGCGACCTCGCCGCAGGCGACCGGCTCGTCGGGCGGCTCCGGTACCACGATCACGGTGGTGGCCGCGGAGAACTTCTGGGGCAGCATCGCCAAGCAACTCGGCGGCAGCCACGTCACGGTGACCAGCATCATCGCCAACCCGGACACCGATCCGCACGCCT
>DASXXM010000076.1:0-7983 GCA_036503065.1 Pseudonocardiaceae bacterium
CCGGGCACCGGCACCCCGGAACCGGGTGGCCTGACCGCCCGCCAACTCCTGGACTCCGTCCGGCGCATCGCCTACGAACTGCCGGTGGTCGGCGTGGATCTGGTCGAGGTGTCGCCGCCGTACGACCACGCGGACATCACGTCGTTCCTCGCCAACCGGGTCGTGCTGGAAGCGCTGTCCGGGATGGCGCGGCGGCGGCGCGACCAGACTGACGGCACCGCGTGGGACCGCACCCAACCGCTGCTGGCGGATCGACCCGATCACCGCCCGACCTGACCCACACGTCAATCGGCGAGTTCGGCCAGGTGGTGCAGCGAGTTGGT
Source organism: Pseudonocardiaceae bacterium (assembly GCA_036503065.1). GTDB lineage: Bacteria > Actinomycetota > Actinomycetes > Mycobacteriales > Pseudonocardiaceae > DATEPR01. The sequence goes on from DASXXM010000076.1 coordinate 324, forward strand.
GAGATGCTCGGGACCGAACGGCGGGAACCGGATGCCGCGGTCGCGGATGTACTGCGGCACCGCCGACCAGTCGTAGGTGAGCGTGACCTCGGTTTCGGACGAACCGAGCGGCGCCAGGTCGTAACGCCAGAGCCAGCCGCCGAACTCGAGTTGACCGTCGCCCTTCTCCTGCCCCGTCAGCCAGCCGATGGCGCGCGACGAGTCGAACACCGCGATCTTGTTGACCGTCTGGTATTCGCCGTCGGGATGGCCGGCGTGATACATGCCCATCCGGAAGATCTGCCCCACCTCGGTCAGCGGCTTCGGGTCGACAGGTTCCTGGACCCAGCCGGTGCCGTCGATCGACGCATGGGTCGTCGGGTCCGCCAGCACGGCGAACACCGTCGCGGTGGGCGCGGCGACGGTCAGTGTGGCGCTTACGGTCTCGTGGTTCATACCTTGACTACGAACGGACTCGACACAATCCGACACTACCGCGGAAACGCAGAAGGCGTACCGACTCCGGCCGCGTCCGAGGCGACACGGGCCACTCGTCACGAGCGATCCGTCGGCATCAGATAATACGGGGTATGGACGAAGTCATCCTCCGCACCATAGTGATCCAGTTCGACGGCCGGGTGGTCGAGGTGTTCGGCAGGCCCGACGCCGTTCGTGAGCACGTCGCCCTGATGCGCAAGCCGAAGATCGGCAAACCGGACCACCGCGGGCGGTCCGAGATAGTCGTTGGATGTCGCTTCCTCGTCGGCGCCGACGAACTGCCGCAGCTTCTTCCGCTCCTGGACAAGATCACCGCCGCCGTCCTCGCCGCACAAGCGCCCAACTGACCACTTTGGACACATCCCAGGAAATCAGTCGAACAGAACGAGTTGGAGAAACTCCGCCATAGCGAGAACTGAAAGTTGTCAGGCGAAATCGGACTTCACGCCGTCACATATCCGTAAGGACCGGATACGTTCTGCCGGGGCTCCGAGCCCTACCGTCAACGCGGGCAGTCGCCGCCCGGCGGCTCTGTGACGGTTGGGGCAAATCATGGGCGTGCGGCTGGGATCGTGGACACCGACTCGTTTCGGTGCGGCTACGGCGGCGTTGGTCGCCCTGATGGTCGGCACCGTCCTCGTGCAGCCGGCGGCAGCGTCGTCGGGAGCCGTGGTCGCCTGGGGTACGACGGTCAGCGCCGCAGCCGGATTCCGGGGAACACTGCTGGGAGTGGCCGCGGCCGGCACGACCGACGTGTGGGCGGTCGGCGCCGACAACCCCGATTCGTCGGTCGCCCAGTGGCTGGACCAGCCCTACGCCGAACACTGGAACGGGACGTCCTGGACCGCCACGCCCGTTACGGCGCCCTCGCTGTACGGCACCCATCAGGCCGCTGAGCTGACCGGTGCCACGGCCGTCGGCCCGGGCAACGCCTGGACGGTCGGCGACGTATCCGACCTGTGGTCGACAGCCAGCCAAACTCTGGCCTACCACTGGACCGGCCAGGCGTGGTCACGCACCACCACTCCGAACCCGGCCGGCGCCAACGGAAGCAACCGCCTACTCGCCGTCGCGGCACGCACCGGATCGGACGTATGGGCGGTCGGATACTCCGGCTACCCGGCCACGTCCCTGGTCACGCACTGGACCGGCGCGGCCTGGTCCACGGTCGCCGTACCCGACATCGGCGCGCTGCAGGCGGTCGCCGTCGACCCGGCCACCGTCTGGGCCGCCGGCACCGGCGCCGTCCAGCGTTTCGACGGCACCAGGTGGAGCGCCCTGCCGGCGCTGCCGGTGACCTCGGGGGCCAGCCTGTTCCTGCATGCCCTGGCCAAGAACGCGGCCGGGCTGTGGGCCATCGGCACCACCAGCACCCCCTATTTCGACGGGTTCCTGTACCACTCCTATGCCGCGGTCTTCAACGGCACGAGCTGGACCACCGTCGGGGTACCCGGTGACGGCCTGAACAGCGCCGCCACAGCCGGGGCCGCGGTGCTGGCCACCGACAGCAACAACGGCGTCTTCCGGATCACCGCCGGCGGCGCCACCCAGGACGTGACACCCGCGCCGGGCACGGTCTACCCCGATGCCGTCGCCGCCGACCCGGCCGGCAACGCCTGGGCGGTCGGCAACGCCTGGGCGGTCGGCAACGGCACCGGGCAGAGCCCGAGCATCATCAACGCCCCCGGCATCGGCCAGGGCGGCATCGTCGTCACCACCGGTGCGGCCGGCGCGACGGTCACCTGGACCGGCCCGGTCAACCACTCCGGCACCACCGACGTGTTCGGCAACGTCAGCGTCGGCGGCCTACCCGACGGCGCCTACACCGTGATCGCCAGCCTCGGCGGATGCACCCCCGGCGTGGCCACGACCACCGTCACCGCCGGCATCGCCACACCCGTCGCCGCCCACATCACCTGCTAGAGCCGGGTCCTGTTCAGCGTGGGTTCGGCCACCGAGTCGCAGGAAGTTCCGCTCGGCGTCCGTTGGTGCGAGGTCGGCGGCACGCCGGTAGGCGGCCCTCGCCTCGGTGGTGCGGTTCAGGCGTTGGAGCAGATCGGCTCTGGTCGCGTGGAACGGGTGGTAGTTGTCGAGATCCAACTCGTCCACCAGGGCAAGGGCGCAGGCGGGGCCGTGCACCTCGCCGATGGCGATGGCCCGGTTGAGCGCGACGACCGGCGTGGGGGCGACGGCGAGCAGGTGGTCGTAGATGGTGACGATCTGGGCCCAGTCGGTCTGCGCCGTCGTCGCGGCGTCGGCGTGTACGGCGTTGATGGCGGCCTGGAGTTGGTAGTTGCCCGGTTGGTCGCGGTGGAGGCACCAGCGGACGAGCGCCTGTCCTTCGTGGATCAGTGCCCTGTCCCACCGGGTGCGGTCCTGCTCGCTCAGCAGCACCAGGGTGCCGTCGGGGCCGGTTCGGGACGCGCGGCGGGACTCGGTCAGCAGCAGCAGCGCCAGCAGACCGGCGACTTCCGGCTCGTCGGGCATGAGCGCCGCCAGGATTCGGGCCAGGCGGATCGCTTCCGTGCAGAGACCCGGACTGTTCAACCCGGCGGTGTAGACGAGATAGATGACGGCGAGCACGGCGCGGAGCCGGTCGGGTAGATCGTGTTCCGCCGGCACACGGTACGGGATTCGGGCCGCCTTGATCTTGCGCTTGGCCCGCACGAGACGGACCGCCATGGTGTGTTCGGCCACCAGGAAGGACCGGGCGACCTGCCGGGTGGACAGCCCGCCGAGCAGCCGGAGGGTGAGCGCGACCTGTGCTTCGATGGACAGGGCCGGGTGGCAGCAGGTGAAGATCAGGCGAAGCCGGTCGTCGGGCACGGGCCCCACCTCCTCGGGCAGGTCGGCGCTGTCGGGCAGCGGCGCCGCCTGGGCGAGCAGTTCCCGGCCGCGTGATTCGCGGCGTAGGCGGTCGATGGCACGGTGGCGGGCGGTGGTGGTGATCCAGCCGCCTGGGTTGGGTGGCACGCCGTCGCTCGGCCAGGCGCGCAGGGCGACGGCGAACGCCTCCTGTACCGCGTCCTCGGCGACGTCGATGTCACCGAAGACGCGGATCAGGGCGGCGACACACCGGCCGGACTCCTCGCGGAAGACACGGCCGACCGCGCCTTCGTCGAGTTCCGGGCCCGCACCCGGCACGCTGTCAGGCTCCGGGTTCCGGCACGAACGGGCGGACCTCGATCGGCGCGCCGATGATCGCGGTGACCTTCGATGCCCAGGACAGGGCGGCGTCCAGATCCGCGGCCTCGATGATGTAGAAGCCACCCAGATGCTCTCTCGCCTCCACGAACGGGCCGTCCGTGGTCAGCACGTCAGCCCCGGACATCCGCACGACGGTCGCGGTGTCAGGTCCGTGCAGACGACCGCCGAAGACCCACGTCCCGGTGGACTTCATGTCCTCCTGCAGGGCCATGACCTGCTTGTATGACTGCTGCATCTCCTCGTCGGTCATCGGGTCGGGGACCTCGCCCTCGACGCTGTGCACGGACAACAGGTACTGCGTCATCGTGGTCCTCCTCGTGCCGGGCGGGCTCGTCCCGCATCGCACTCCCACTACGAACGAGCCACGCCCAGATTGACACGGACCCGGGAACGTGCACGAATTGGCCACCATGACCGAGCAGGCCACCGACTTCTTCCACGATGCCACCGCGTCCGCGTTGACCCGCGAGGACGTGGCGACCGGCACGATGATGGGCTTCCCCTGCCTACGCGTCTCGGGTGCCTTCTTCGCCTCCTGCGACCACCGCACCGGCGACCTGATCGTCAAACTGCCCCGGCAGCGGGTCCAGGAGTTGATCACGGCAGGCAACGGGAAGCCGTTCGCCCCGGCGGGCCGGACATTCCGCGAATGGGTCCTGATCGACAACCGCGACCCGGCCCGATGGGCCGCGCTGATCGACGAAGCCCGCACGTACGTAGGCGGGCAACCATGAGCACCCGCCGCGATCCGGTCCACTTCGGACTCCGTGGTGGACCGGATCGCCGGGTTCAGTGGGATTCGGTGCCGGGCGCGCCCGCGACGCGGAGCAGATCGGCGATGCCGAAGTCGCCGTGGGCGTTGCGCAGGGTGGGCCGCCATCGTGGATAGGCCGAGCGGTAGGAGTTCGGGTCGGCGTCGAGTAGGCCGATCAGTGTCTCGGCGACGATGCGGGTGCCGACCGGGCCGAGGCGTTCGCCGCGGCCGAGGATCTGGGCCTCCTTGAGCAGGTAGTAGAACAAGTAGATCGGTCCGGTGGAGTCCAGTTGCTCGTCGCGCAGCGGCTGCTCGCCGACCTTGCGGGCGACGTCCTGGCCGGAGGGCAGGCCCAGGGTTTCGCTGCGCAACAGGTTGCGGACCGCCAGCGAGGCCAGCGGGCGTGCGAGTGCCCCCGCCTTGGCGCCGGGTACCGCGCTGACCGGCAGATCCAGCAGTTGGGTGTTCAGTGTGGCGTCGAAGCGCTTCGCGTGCTGCGGCCGCCGGGTGGGACTGGTGTCGAAGAAGAACGAGAAGTCCACCGCGTGTGCCGCGTCGACCGGTCCGCCGCGCAGATCGCTGCGCGGGGTGGCAGGCGCGTCGGGGTTGTCCGGGAATATCTTGGCGGTGAAGGTGGGGTTGACCTGGTAGCTGGAGCGAATGCTGGGGTGGCCCAGCGCGCGGAATCCGGCGACGGCGAATTCCACCGGCATGAACGCGTGCTCGCCGGGTCGGTAGAACGCGGGTCCGTTGCGTTCGACATCGGCCACCACCTCCTGGTCGCCGACCAGCGGCAGGAACTCATGCACGATCAGCCACTGGTAGTGCCAGCGGGCCAACTGTTGCGCCTTCGCGAACACGGTGTCGTAGTAGTTGGCCACGTCCAGCAGCTGATCGAGGGTGGCACCCGGCTGCTCGGTCGGCGGCTCGTCCGGTGGTTTGGGCCCGACGACGTCGCCGAACACGTCGGTGACCTTCCCGTTCCGCAGGCCGTCGACCAGTGCGTTGTGGAATTTGATGATCGCATGGTGCACTTGGGCCAGCAGCAGGTTCTCGTCGTTGCGCGGATCACCGATCAGCGCGACACCGCCGCTGGTCCTGGCGAGATCGACACCATCCGGGGACGTGGCCAGTTCGGTGCCGTGCGAATTCGGGTCGTAAAGATACGGGTGCACTGTCGGACCTGCGCCGTACACGTGGGCAAGGTCCAGCCGGGGCGGCCGGAAGTCGGTGGTCGCGGCCGCATCGGTGACCTGGCCCAGCACCGTGGTCGGGTCGAACGTGATGTTGTGGTCGATGAACTGGCCCAGGAAGGTGAACCCGGACGGCAGATTCGGATTCTCCTCGGCCGGGGTGGTCCGGCCGCCGTCCAGCTTGCCGCCGGGCAGGCCGAATTCCTCGGCCATCGGCAGTCCGGTCGGCGTCCGTGCGGCCAGGGTGGGAAACATCCGGCCGAACCTGCCGGCCGGCAGGTCGAAGCCGTGCGGGACCTCGACGCCGGACGTTGCGGTTCCATGTAACGCGGTCATATTTCCTCCGTGCTGTGACGACAATGGGAAACAGCAGGCAGGGTCGCCAAAGCACGTCAAATAGATGTGCCGTGCACGCGGAATCCCCCCTTGCGGACACGAACGGCGCTCCCCAAGCGCCTGGCACCGCATCCGTGACGCCAGGTTAGCTACTTCCCGCCGCGCTCGCCAACAATGCATACAGCGGTCGACCGGCGGTCCACTACCGCTCATTACGGCACAGCCGGAGTCCGCCGCGCGCGCACGACGCGGCCGGGCTTTCCGTGATCTTGTCGCGGAAAGCCCGGCCGGTTGCCTACGTCAGCCCTCCGGGAAGATGTACAGGCCGTAGTCGGTGGTACTGCCGACCTGGATCGGGCTGCACCACCATTCCGGACCCCAGAGCGGACGGCCGGCCGCGCCGGCGGCGGCGCAACTGTCGGCGGAGGGATAGACGCCCTGAAGCGTGGCGGCATGTGCCGCCGTGGCGCCGATGACGGACAGCGTGGCACCCACCGCGGTGGCGGCCGCGATTGTCGTCAGACGTTTGATCACGTTGCTGGCTCCGTTCCGTCTGATACCGTGGATTCGTGTGATCTTCAGAACAGAAAGATTGCCTCGTAACGGTTGAATGCTAATGGGACGCGCAACAGAATGCGTGGCCGGGTTTCGTGCAAGCTATCCGCCCGTACCGGTCGCGCTACTGGTCCGGACCAATCAGGTGCATTGCCACGGTGCGAACGGCTGCCACAGGGTGCCGGGTGGCGCGGAGTTGCCGCGGAAGATCAACGGCTCGTAGTGCAGCCCGGCCGTGGTTTCGTTGGCCGACCCGGTCCACAGGTCGATGCCCTCGTAGGCCTGGCCGGCGAGCACGAACACGGTGCGGCCCTGCCCGCCGCACGAGGAGCCGGACAGGTCCCGCCTGCCGGTCTCGGGTGCACCGAAACCGAGGTTCGGCGGTGCGGTCCACGGGCCGTCCGGCGTCGAGGCGACGGCATATCCGGCGCCGTCTCCGGTGCAGAAGCCACAGTTCGGGTCCGAATACGTCAGAATCCACAGGTTCGTACCGGCGTCGAGGTAGGCGCCGGGCGACTCGGCCGCGCCGAGGCCACCCAGGTTCGTCGCACCCACGCCGGTGCCGTCCGCGCCCCAGAAACTGAGTTGTTCCTCGGACAGGGACTGATCCGCGTTGCTGCACAGCAGGTATGGCGCGGCGCCGACCGGCTGGGCGAAGCCGAGGTCGCCGTTGCCACCGCAGATCGTCAGGCTCGGCTTGTGCACCGAACCGGACGGCGCGACGTAGCCGCAGGGGCCGCTCGGGCTGTTGCAGCCCATCACGTAGTAGGCGTTCGCGGTGGTCCGGTTGTAGTCGGCGGGCGCGTTGAACCACAGCAGCCACACGCCGTCGTCGGCGCCCCAACCGGTGCGCTGGATCATGCGCGGGTTGAAGCACCCGGCGCCCGTCGAGCCGCACTCGGCGACCCACGTCGTGCCGGTCCACGGGTCCACTGAGGACGGACTGAACAACAGGGCGGGAGGTGTCCATGGGCCGGCGAGCGAGGTCGACGTGGATACGCCGAAGCCGCACCACGGGGTGTTCTGTTGTAGCCACATGAACCTGCAGGCGTACTCGGTGCCGTACAGGTAGTAGGTGCCGCCGACTTGGTTGATCATGCCGTCGTGCAGGTCCACGCCCGCGATATCGAACGCGGCC
>DASXXM010000077.1:0-26968 GCA_036503065.1 Pseudonocardiaceae bacterium
CGCACCGGCGATCAGGTGCTCTGGTCGGCCGACGGCGACCTGGTGTTCCTCGGGCGCGACGACCAGCAGGTGAAGATTAGGGGCCACCGCGTCGAACTCGGCGACATCGAGGCCACCGCCAATGCGATTCCCGGTGTGGCACAGGCGGTCGCCGCGGCGCGGGGCGATGGGTCGGACCGGCACCTGCTGCTGTTCCTGCGCCGCGAACCCGGCGCGTCGGTCACGCCCGCGCTGGTGACCGAGCGGCTGTCCGCCGCGCTGCCGGGGTACATGGTGCCGACCCGGGTACTGCTCGTCGACACCGTGCCGACCACCGGCAACGGCAAGGTGGACCGCGCCGCGCTGCTGGGCATGGCCGACCGGCTCATCGCGGCGGATCGCGACAGCGGGCCGCGAGAGCACATCGCGCCTAAAGACCCGCTGGAGCGGTGGCTGCTGGAGCTGTGGACCGAACTGCTCGGCCGCGACGACCTGTCCACGGGACGCTCGCTGCTGGAATGCGGGGCGCATTCGCTGAACGTGCTCACCGCGCTGGGCCGGATCGAGACGGAACGCGGTGTCCGGGTTCCCGTTCTCGACTTCTTCCGCGCGCCGACCGTGACCGCACTGGCCGCGTTGGTGCGTGCCAACACCACGAACGGGAGTCGGTCGTGACCGGACAGCCGACGGACCCGCTGGCCATCGTCAGCGGCGGCACGAGGGGAATCGGCCTCGCGCTGAGCCGGCGTCTTGCCGAGACGGGACACCGGGTGGTCGCGCTGTACCGGGACGACCACACCGCGGCGGACAAGGCGCGGGCGGAGGTGCCCGACCGGCTGCACCCGGTGCGCGTCGACGTGACGGACGCGGCCCGGATCGCCGACATGGCCGACGAAGTGCTCGCCGAGCACGGCACCCCGTCGGTACTGGTGAACAACGCGGGCGTGAACGTCGACCGGCCGTTCACCGAGATGTCCGAACAGGACTGGCACACGGTGCTGGACACGAACCTCACCGGTCCGTTCCTGCTCACCAAGGCGTTCGTGCCCGCGATGCTCGCGGGCGGCGGCGGTTGCGTCGTGAACATCGGCGCGACCACCGGCCTGCGACCGAGGCTCAACGGCGCGAACTACTGCGCGAGCAAGGCGGGTCTGTTGGCGCTGACCAAGTGTCTGGCGCTGGAGCTCGCACCGACCATCCGGGTCAACTGCCTGATCCCTGGCATGACCGACACCGAGGAACTGCGCACCCGTTTCCAACTCGACGATCCCGCACGCCTGGCCGGTGTGCTGGCCGAAATCCCCCAACGACGCATCGGTTCCACCGACGACATCGCGGACGCCCTCGAATTCCTGGTCAGCCAGCGCAGCGGCTACCTCACGGGGCAGAAGTTGATCGTCGACGGTGGCCAGTTCATGTGGTAGGCGATGATGACTGACACTGACCAGATCCTGCGCGCCGCCCGCGCCGCGTACCGCGCGGCCCCACCAGTCGGCGACTCCGCATACGAACTCTACTGCCGGGAACTCGCGCGAGGGCTCACTTCGGCCTGGCCCGAGGTGATCAGGGCCAACGAGCGTGACGTCGACGCGGCACTGCGCCGCGGCCTGCCGGACACGCTGGTCGGCCGGCTCCGGCTCACCGACCGGCATCTTGACTACCTGGTGGCGCTGACCGTCGAGGCGGCGGGCGCGCTGTCGGCGATCAGCGAACCGGAGCCCGGCGTCCGCGTCGGCGACTGGGGAGTCTTGTACAAGGTGCCCAAGCCGCTCGGCGTGGCGCTGATGATCTACGAGGCGCGGCCGACGGTGTCCGTCGAGGGCGCCCTGCTCCCGGTCGCGGTCGGCAACGCCGTGTTGTTGCGCGGTGGCAAGGAGATCGGCGCCACCAACGCGGCGCTCGCCGAGGTGATTAGGGCCGCTCTCGTCGCGTCGGGTCTACCCGGCGACATGGTGACGCTGCTGGCGGACCCGGATCGGTCGGTGCTGCGCGCTCTGCTGTCCCGTGCGGACGCGGTCGACGTGCTGATCCCGAGGGGCAGTCCGTCGCTGATCGACTACTGCCGTACCAACAGCACCATCCCGCTGATCGCCAGCGGCGGCGGCGTCAACCACCTCTACGTGCACAACAGCGCGGACCTCGACCTGGCCGCACTGGCGACCCTGGACAGCAAGCTGCCGGAGCCGTCCGCGTGCAACACGGTGGAACTCGTGCTGGTCGACGAGTCCGTCGCCGAGGACTTCGTGGCCCGGCTGCTGCGCCACGCCGAGCGTGGCGGCGAGCCGGTCACGGTGAAGCTCGACGCCGCGCTCCCGATGCCGGCACAGGGCGACGGGCCGTGGCGGGTGGCCCGGATGGAGCCCTACGACACCGGCCGCGAGTTTCTCGACCCCACGGTGGCCGTGCTGCCGGTGACGGGGCCGCGAGCCGCGATCGAGCACATCCGCACGCACGGCTCCGCGCACACCGAAGGCGTCATCGCGGGGGACAGGGCCGTGATCGAGGACTTCACCCGCCGGGTCGACGCGGCGGCGATCGTGGTGAACGGGTCGCTGCGGCTGCACGACGGCAACACCCTCGAACTCGGCGCGGAAGTGTCGATCAGCACCGGCAGGCTGCACGTCCGCGGTCCCGTCGGGATGCGGTCGCTGCTCACCTACACGTGGGTGGTCGAGGCGAACGGCACGCTGCGCGCGACGGCCGACGGATCAGCTCATTCCAACGAGCAGGAGCACACCGAAATGTCCACTGTAGACGACATCGACCACGCGTCGGTCGCCGAGTCCGTCAAGCGGGTGGTCATCGCCGAGTCCCGGCTGCCGCTCAGGCCGTCCGACGTGGCCGACGACGAACCGCTCAACGGCGACCTGCTGCGGGTGAACTCGCTCGGTTTCCTCGGCATGCTGGTGCGGCTGGAGGACGAGTTGTCGATACAGCTGCCGGACGACCTGTTCGTCGGCCGCAGCTTCGCCACCGTCGCCGATCTGGTGGCCGTCGTGCTGACCGCATCGGCGGTGCACCGGTGACCGTCGAACTGGCGAAGCACTGGCGCAGCGTGCTGCCGCACCTGTCGGAGCAACTGCCGCCGGACCTGACCCCGCGGTCGGCGAGCGGCACGCCGGTGCACGTGAACCTGCCGCTGGAACTGGTCCGGCAGAGCGTGTCGCAGCGCGAGTACTGGCCGATCCCGGACGAGGTGCTCGACGCGTACCGCCGGTTCCGGCCGACTCCGCTGTGGCGGGCCACCGGTTTCGAGCGCGCGATCGGCGCCAGGGTGCCGGTGTACGTGAAGTACGAGGGCGGCAACATCTCCGGCAGCCACAAGCTGAACACCGCGCTGGCGCAGGCGTACTACTACCAGCGGGCCGGTGTCCGCGAACTGGTGACCGGCACCGGTGCCGGCCAGTGGGGCACCGCACTGGCCGCCGCGTGCGCGCTGTTCGGACTGCGCTGCACCGTTTTCATGGTCGGGTCGAGCCTGCGCCGCAAGCCGTACCGCGGGGTGTTGATGCGCATGCTGGGTGCCCAGGTGCATGCCAGCCCGACCGGGCTGACCGAGGTCGGGGCACACCATGACGGCTCCGGCAACAGCCTGTCCCTCGCCATCGGCGAAGCCGTGGAATACGCGGCAGGCCGCGACGGCGTCGCGTTCGCGATCGGCAGCGGGGAGACCTACAGCATCCTGCACCAGTCGGTGATCGGCATCGAGTCGATGGCACAGCTCGCCGAGGTCGACGCCGACGTGGACGCGGTGGTCGGGTGCGTCGGTGCCGGGTCCAACTTCGGCGGCATCGCCCTGCCGTTCCACGCCGAGGCCGCGGCAACGGGCTCCCGGCCACCGCTGCTCGTCGCCGCGGAGTCCAGCACCACGCCCAAGCTGACCAGGGGTGTCTACGCCTACGACCACACCGACGCCACCGGCAGCGGCCCGATGGAGGCGATGTACACCATCGGCAGCGACTACTCGATCCCCGACTCGCACTCCGCTGGACTGCGTTTCCACGGTGCCGCCAAGGTGATCTCGGCGATGCGGCACCGCGGCGAGGTCGCGGCCACCGCGGTCGGCCAGGTCGACGCGCTGGAGGCGGGCCGGCTGTTCACGGTGCACGAGACCGTGCTGCCCGCACCGGAGTCCGGGCACGCCCTGGCGGCAGCCGCCCGGCTGGCCACCACCGGCACGTCGGACGAGTCCGGGTATCGCGCCGAACGAGGCGTGCTGGTCTGCGTCAGCGGCCACGGCTACCTGGATCTGGCGGCCTACCAGCAGTTGCTGGACGGCGAGTTGAGCGACGAGGCACCCAGGGAGGCGGAACTGCTGCGCGCGGTCTCCGGCCTTGCCGAGGTCGGGACGTCCCGGCCGGCGCCGGTCATGGCAGGGAGGTCGTCGTGAACACCGACACCATGAACGCCGACACCCTGATCGCGCCGCCCACCGTCCGAGCCGAGTCGCTGGACTGCATCCAGGCGAATCTGGCCGTGCTGGCGGACCGCTGGTACGGCACGGACGCGCACCTGGCGCTCGGCGCGGAACTGACGTTCCGGCCGACGTTCGGTGCGGACGGCCTGGCCACCGTGGAACCCACTCTCGACGAACAGCTCGACAGGGCACAGCGCCTGCTCGGATTCGGCATCACGGCACGGTATCCGGGCGTCGGTGTCGACACGTTGCGGTCGCTGACGCAGCGGCACGGCGTGCTCTACGTGGTCGCCGACGCCTTCTACATGCCCTGGGTGCCGTATCGCGGGCACCGGCACCTCGACCACAGCTTCCTGGTCGAGTCCGCGGCAGGCGCGACGGTCGTCGACGCCTACCTGAACCGGACCCCGTGGGGTGTCGCGGAACCGGGCTGGTGGTTGCTGCCATGGGAGGACCTGCCGGCCACGCTGAACGCGATGCGGCTGGCACCGGCGCCGTCGGGTCCGCCGGCCACCGCACCCCTGGTGGACATCGCCGGACCCGACGAGCGCGCCCGCTACCTGTCGGGCTACGCACAGCACCCGGATCGGGAGCACGCGCTGGATCGGCTCACCCTGGAAACCTGGCTGCTCGCCCGTTCCCGCAGGCTGCACGCGAACTTCCTGGCGTGGCACGGAGATTCGGTCGGACCCGAGGTCGACGAGCACCTGCGGCAGTGGGATCTGCTGGTCGAGCGGACCTATCTGGCGCTGCGGCGGGTGCAGAGCGATCGCGCCGAACCCGACGGTGTACTACCGCGGCTGGCGGCCCTGCTGGACGCCGACGAGCACGTCTTCCATCACAGCGCGGCGGAGCCGGCACCGCGGGATCACCGTGCCGGACCGGACGACCGCGTCGACGGTGCCGCGCACCGTGCTGTCGTGACCGAAGTGGTGGCCGGGGTGCTCGGCACCGAGCCGGCGCGGTTGTTGGACACGCCTGCCCTGACCGAGCTGTCCGCGTTCAACTCGTTCCGGGTGGTGGAGATCGTCGAGGCACTCGAACACCGCCTCGCCATCGAGTTCGACCCGGCTGACCTGGTGCCGGAGCACCTGCACCACCTCGACGACCTGTGCCGGCTCGTGGCCGCACGGTGCACCACGACGGAGGGCGACCGGTGACCGAACCGACGCTGTTACACGAGCTTCTCGACCGGGCGGCGGCACGGTGGCCGGACCGTCCCGCCGTGTCCACCATGGCATCGACGATCACCTATGCCGAGCTCGCGGCCGCGAGCCGCAGGCTGGCGAGCCTGCTGCACGGCGCGGGCCTGCGCAGGGGTCGGCGGCTGGTCGTCGTCGCCCGGTCGGCCCCCGAGGTGCCGGCGCTGCTCTACGCGGCGTCCCGCATCGGCGTCGCGTTCTCGCTCCTGCACGAGCAGGTACGCGGCAGGCCGCTGGCGCACGTGCTCGACGACTGCGAGCCCGCGATGCTGGTCGCGGACACGGCGGAATCCCTTGCCATGGCAACGGATCGCGGTATTCTCGGATACACTGCGGACGATATCGCGCGGCGTGCCTTCGATGCGACCGCCGACGACTCGGCACCGGACGCGGACCCGCCGCTGGCGGTCGATCCGGTCTGCCTGATCTACACCTCCGGCACGACGTCACTGCCCAAGGCGGTGGTCAGTACCCACCAGCAGACGCTGTTCGCGGTGGGCGCGATCCAGTCCCAACTGTCCTATCGGGACGACGACGTGGTGTACTGCCCGCTGCCGCTGTCCTTCGACTACGGCATGTACCAGCTCTTCATCGGCGCGACAAGCGGTGCGCACGTGTGGCTGGGCCGCCCCGCCGAGGTCGGGCCCGCGCTGCTGCGCAACCTGGTGCACGCGAAGGCGACCGTGCTGCCCGCGGTGCCGGCGGTCGCCGACGCGCTGGCGCGCCTGCTGGCCAGAAAGGCCGGCGCGGTGCCGCCGCTGCGGCTGCTCACCAACACCGGCGCGACGATGCCCGGACCGGCGCTCACGGCGCTGCGTGCGGCCCTGCCGAAGCTGCGGGTGCAGTTGATGTTCGGCCTCACCGAGTGCAAGCGGGCGACCATCATGCCGCCCGACGGCGACCTGAGCCGTCCCGGGTCGTCCGGTCGCGCGCTGCCCGGCACCGAGGTGTTCGTCGTGGACGAGTCCGGAAACCGGCTGCCACCGGGCGAGATCGGCGAGATCACGGTCCGCGGCCCGAACGTCATGAGCGGCTACTGGCGCCGCCCCGAGTTGACCGCCATGCGATTCCCCAAGGCAGCGGGCCTGTTTCCGGAACTGCGGACCGGCGACCACGGCTGGGTCGACGACGACGGCTACCTGTACTTCGTCGGCAGGCGGGACGACATCTACAAGGAACGCGGCTTCCGGGTGAGCGCCACCGAGGTCGAGGCCGCCGCCCGGCTGGTCACCGGTGTCGACGCGGCCGCCGTGCTGACGCCGACCGATCGGACACCGGCGACGCTGGCCGTGGTGACCACGTTGAGCGGGGACGAGGTGCTGCTCGGATTGCGGGAGCAGATCGAGGAGTTCAAGATCCCGCGCCGCTGCCTGGTCGTGGACCGGCTGCCGTTGTCCGGCAACGGCAAGGTCGACCGGAAGTCGTTGGCCGCCATGGTCGGCGGAGGTGCGGGATGACCGAGTCGCTACTGACACGCGAGGCCACGGCAGGCAACGACCTGGCGGCCATCGCGGACCTGGTGGGCACGCCTGCCTACGTGTACGACCTCGCGGCGGTCCGCGCCAACCACCGGCGGTTGCGGGCGGCACTGCCGGACCCGACCGGGCTGTACTACTCGCTCAAGGCCAACCCGCATCCGGAACTGCTGCGCACCCTGCGTGCGCTCGGGGCCAGGGCCGAAGTCTGCTCGGCGGGCGAACTGGACGCGGCACTCGCCGCGGGCTGGGCGGCCGCCGACGTCCTGTACACCGGGCCGGGCAAGCGGGACGTCGACGTCGACCGCGCGTTGCGGCTGGGCGTACGTGAGTTCTCGGTGGACTCCCCGGCCGCGCTGGACCAGACCGACCGCCTCGCCGCGGCGCATCGGGTCACCGCGCGCTGCCTGCTGCGGATCAACGACGACACCCCGACCCCCGGCCAGGGGCTGGCGATGACCGGCGTGCCATCGCAGTTCGGTGCCGACAGCGGCTGGGTGCTCGCCGAGCCGGAGCGGTTCGCGGACCGGCCGAACGCGCGGGTGATCGGCCTGCACCTGTACATGGGCACGAACCTGGTGCACGTCGACGACCTGTTCGACCAGTTCGCCCGATCCCTGCACACGGCGGCGAAGTTGACCTCGGTGTTGGGTGCGCAGGGCGCGCAGATCCGGGTACTCGATCTCGGTGGTGGCTTCGGCGCTCCGTTCGCCTGCGCCGGTGCCGCCGTCGAGTTCCCCGGGCTGCGAGCGCGGCTGGCGGCACTCTTCGACCAGCGGGTGCCGGGCTGGCGCGACGGCCTGCCCGAGGTCGTCTTCGAGTCCGGGCGCTACCTGGTCGGCACCGCGGGCACCCTGCTCACCCGGGTGCTGGACGTCAAGCAGTCGCAGGGCCGCAACATCGTGGTCCTGGAGTCCGGCATCAACCATCTCGGCGGGATGTCCGGCCTGCGCAGGCTGCCGCCGCTGGTGCCGACGCTGGTCACCGTGCAACCGAGGCTGGACGCGACACCGATACCGAGCACCGTTGTCGGTCCACTGTGTACTCCGCTGGACACCTGGGCCCGCAACGCGAACCTGCCGCCGCTGGCACCGGGCGACCTGCTCGCCGTGCCGAACACCGGCGCCTACGGCCTGCAGGCCAGCCTGCTGGCGTTTCTCGGCCATCCGATGCCGGCTGAAGCCGTCATCGACGGTGACCAGCCCGGCAGGCCACTGACGGACGTGTCGCGGCTGCGGCTGGTCCGGGACACCGATACCCACCAAGAAAAGGAATGATCAACCGTGCACGCACAGTTCGTCGACCTGCTCATGCCGTTCCTGAAGTTCGTCGGCAGCAACGAGATCACCGAGGATTCCCGGCTGCGTGACCTTGGCCTCGACTCGATGCAGTCCATCGAATTGCTGTTCGCGATCGAGGACACCTTCGGCATCTCCCTGCCGGACGAGGACCTCACCGACACCACGTTCGCCACGGCGGGCAGCCTGTGGGCCGCCATGCAGCGCGCGACCGACCAGCTGGCCGCGGCATGAGTACCGCGCTACTGCCCGTCCAGGACGGCGCTGTGCTGGATGTGCCGCTGCGCCAACGGGTCGAGCGGGTCGCCGCGGTGGCCGCCGAGCATGCGGCGGACACCGACCGGGACGCGGTGTTCCCGGTGGCGGCCCTGGCCGAACTGCGCGCCACCGGCCTGTTGGGGCTGCTGGTGCCCATCGAGTACGGCGGCCTCGGCGGCGGCATCGGCGACGTGATCGACGCGGCCATCCAGTTGGGCCGGACCGACATGTCCGTCGCGATGATCTTTGCCATGCACTGCCAGCAGGTCGCCGCCGTGGTCGGCCATGCTGGCCCCCGGTTGCGTGCTGAACTGCTGCCCCAGATCGCCGCCGGGGCGGTGTACCTGGCGTCGGTGACGACAGAAGCCGGCAAGGGCGGTCACCTCCTCTCGGCCGAGTCCGCGCTGGCCGCGAGCGCGGACGAGCTGGTGATCGACCGGTTCGCGCCGATCGTGACCGGCGGCGCGCACGCCGACGGATTCCTGATCACGATGCGCAGCCCGGACGCGACCTCGCCCAACCAGGTGTCGCTGGTCTACGCGCACCGCGACCAGCTGGAGATCACCGGGTCGGGGGACTGGCAGCCGATGGGCATGCGGGCCAGCCACAGCCTGCCGCTGCGGCTGACCGGTCACGTGCCCGGCCATCAGGTGGTCGGCGAGCACGGCGAGTTTCCGAAGATCGCGATGGAAGTGTTCGGACCGCTGGCCCACCTCGGCTGGTCGGCGAGTTGGCTGGGCACCGCGAGCGGCGCGCTGTCCAGGGTGCTGAAACTGTTGCGCGGCAAGGACGGCCGTGCTCGGTTCGACCTCGGCTCCGAACTGCTGCTGAGCAGGCTCTCCCGCGCCCGGCAGCGGCTGGACGCGGTGCACGCCCTGCTCCGGCACACCCAGCACCTGGTGACGTCGAGCGCCGATCTGTCCACGCCCCCGAATCAACTGCTGCTCAACGCACTGAAGATCACCGCGTCCGAGCAGTGCCACGCCGCCGTCGAGGACCTGATCGACCTGGTCGGGCTGCGCCACGGCTACCTGAAGGACTCGCCGACCCGACTGGAACTGGCGCTGCGAGACCTGCGTTCCGCCGCCCTCAACTACGGCAACGACCGACTGCACCTTGCCGACGGCCGGCTGGCCCTGCTCGACCCGGAGGTGCGCTTTGTCTGAGCCGGCGGTCCTGACCGCGGTTCCCGACGTGGCCGGCTCGACCGGACCGGAGGTGCTGGCCGTGCTGGGCGGCAGCGGGGCGATCGCCGACGTCTACCGGTTCGGCAGGCCCGCCCTCGGCGTCGACCCGAGCCGCCTTGGTGCGGTGCTCACCAAGGTGGACGCTCAGGCGCCCGTCGGTGCCACGCTCGCCGTCTGCGTGCACCTCGCCACCGCGATTCCGCTGCTGGCAACGGGTTCCGGCGGCCCCGTCGAGCAGGCCCTGGCAGGCGCACTGGCCGGCACGTCCCTCACCGCCCTGGCCGCGACGGACGAGGGCGCCGGTTCCGACCTGACCGGCATGGGCACCGAAGTGGCCATCGACGACGACGGCCTGACGGTGACCGGCACGAAGCGCTGGATCACCAGCGCGACCACCGCCGACTGGTTCCTGGTACTCGCCCGGCACCGACCCGGCCGTCACTTCACCAACTTCACCTGGGTTCTCGTGCCGGCCGACGCCGATGGCGTGCGGGTCAGCCCGGCCGACACCGACCTGTTCGACGGAGCCGGGCTCGGTCACCTCGAATTCGATCGCGTGCGGTTGGGGCGCGAGCACCTGGTCGGCAGGCCCGGCAGGGGACTGGCCGGGTTCGCCCGCCAGATCGCGGTCGAGCGGCTGGCCGGCGCGCTGTGGGCGGTCGCGCTGTGCACCCGGGTCCTGACGGACACCAGGTCGCGGCTGGTGGACCGGACCGTGGCGGACGAGCCACTGTGGCGGTCGGACAGCGTGCGGCAACGCTTCGCCACCTGCCTGGTGTTGGTGCGGCAGCTCAACGCGCTGTGCGCCGAACTCGGCGAGCGGATCGCCGAGCGGCACGACACGGCGGCGGCGGCGCTGCTGAAGGCGAGCGTCGGGCTGACCGCCGACCGGGTGCTCGCCGAATGCGCCCAGTTGCAGGGGTCGGGCGGTTTCGCGGTGGACGGGGCGCAGCGGCTGCGCGCGCAGGCCGCCGTGTTCGGCATCGGCGGCGGCACAACGGAAGTAGTGCTGTCCGCGGTGGCCGACGCAGCGGACCGACTGCTCGGGGATGTCCCGTCGTGACCGCGGCAATCCAAGCCGGGCAACGGATCGCACCGACGGCGGTCGCGGACCAGGTGTGGGTGGCCTGCGCGCCCGTCGCAGAGACCCGCAGCGCGCACCCCGGCGATCTGGCCCGGGCCGCGGGACTGCCCGTGTGGCGTGCCACGGAGTTCCTCGCCGGGCGCGGTCTGCTGCGCGACCTGCTCGCGGCAGTGCTGCCCGGCACGAGCACGGCGTGGATCGGCACCGACCCACATGGCAAGCCCGGCCTCGTCGGCAGGCCCGATGTCGGGATCAGCGTCTCGCACGACCAGGACACCGTCGCGGCGTGCGTCGCGGTGGGCCGCGCTATCGGGGTCGACGTGCAACGGGCGCCGGATTCGGTGGCCGACGCGCTGTTGCGTCGTTGCCTGCACGACGAAGCGGCACAACTGCGCGGACTGCCGGCGGACATCAGGGCGCTGGAATTCGCCTGGGTCTGGACGGTGCAGGAAGCGTGCGTGAAGGCCACCGGCACCGGGATGGCCGGTGCGCCGTGGGCGATCCACGTCCCGCCATGGCAGCACGAGGGCAACTGGGCGGGCCTGGCATGGCGGAGCCTGCGCGACCTGTCCGCGATCCCGCTGAGCTGCGCGTTCGGCGCCCGGACACCGGAGGAGACGAGATGACGTCGACTGTTTCCGCCATCCCGGCACTGAGCTGCTACACCACGAACCTCATCGCCTACCTGGAACCGGACCTGCCGGACGTCCGGCGACGACTCGCCGACGCGACCCGGCTCGCGGTCCGGACCGATCTGCCGGCCGGCGAACTGGCGTTCTCCCAGCACGACCGGATCGACCGGAGTGGTCGCGGCTGGCAGCTCGGCTACCGCGGCGCGGCATCGTGGCCGGCGGCCCGTGCGGCGCTCGCGGCGGAACTGGCCGCGCACGGCCGGGTGCTCGCCGTCGCCAACACGGCGTACCTGCCATGGTCGCCGGCTGCCGACGCACCGCAGGCGCCGCACTGGGTTCTCATCGAGGGCGGCGGGCCGGACCGGTGGCTGGTGACCGATCACCTCACCGCACTGGTCGGCGGTGGCGAACAGCTGCCGTTCGCCGGCTGGCTGGCCGACTCCGTGGTCGCGCATCTCCTGACCGCGCCGCTACTGCCTGCCGTCGAGACGATCCGCCGGGACGCGTACGCCCTCGGCTCGCTCGTCCCGCTGCCGCAGGCCGCCCACTACCGTTGGCTGGCCAGGGAACCGGAGCTGCCCGACCGACCTGAACCCGGCGCTTGGCTGCGCGAGCCGGTCGCCGTGCTGCGGCTGCTCGCCGACCGGCTCAGCGCCGACCCGGCCATGCTCACCAGGCACACGGACGACCTGTGGGCGGCCGGGCGACACCACCAGCATCGCATGCACGTGCGCACCGGCGAGTTGCCGACCGACGCGACCGCGCTGGACGCCGCCTGGACCGGACTGCCGCGTGCACTGCGGTTCGCCGCCGACTCCGCGGCCCGCAACCGACCCCGACCCGGCCTCGTGGTGCGGGCATTCGACCAACTGATCGACGCCGTCGTGGCCGGGCCAACCGCCGCCACCGCCATCCCAGATGAGGACTGATCCCGTGACCGACAACCCGAATCACGACCGCACCCTCTACGACTGGTTCGCCGCGTCGGCCGGCGCGTTCGCCGACCAGACCGCACTGGAGGTGGCAGGCGACCGGCTCAGCTACGCCGAACTCGACGCGCTGGCCGCCCGCTTGGCCGCCGAGATCGTCGCGCGGCACGGCGGCACGCCGGCCAGTGTCGGCCTGCTGGCCGCCCGCAGCACCCTCGCGTACGCCGGATACCTTGCGGTGCAACGCCTTGGCGCCACCATCGTGCCGCTCAACCCGTCCTTCCCTGCCGCGCGCAATGCCGCTGTCGCCAAGTCGGCCGGGCTGGACCTGGTACTGGCGCAGGACGACGCTCCCGGGCACGACGAACTGCCGGTGCCCGTCCTGACGGTGGACCCGCAGCGGCTCGCTGCCATGCGCACCGAACCGGTGCCGTCGTTGCCGGTATCGGCGGCGGGCCCGGACGACATCGCCTACATCCTGTTCACCTCCGGCTCGACCGGCACACCCAAGGGCGTGCCCATCAAGCACCGCAACGTGTCCACGTTCCTCGACCACGTCATCCCGCGTTATGAGGTCGGCCCGGGTGCCCGGCTGTCGCAGACGTTCGACCTGACCTTCGACCCGTCCGTGTACGACCTGTTCACCGCGTGGGGTTCGGGTGCGGCACTCGTCGTGCCCAGTCGCAACGACGTCCTGTCGCCGGTGCGTTTCGTCAAGCGGGAACGCATCACGCACTGGAACTCGGTGCCCTCGGTCGTGTCGTTCGCGATGCGGCTGCGCGGGCTGTCGCCGGGCAGCATGCCGACGCTGCGCTGGAGTCTGTTCTGTGGCGAGGCGCTGACCCTGACCCAGGCCCGCGCCTGGCAGGCCGCGGCGCCCCACAGCCGCCTGGACAACACCTACGGTCCGACCGAGTTGACCATCACCTGCACCGAGTTCCCGCTGCCCGCCGATCCGGCGCGGTGGCCGAGCCCGGCCAACGGCACGGTGCCGATCGGGCGGCCGTATCCGGGGCTGGACCACGTCATCGTGGACGAGGACGGGTGGCCCGCCGAGGACGGCGAACTGTGCATGCGCGGCCCGCAGCGATTCCCCGGCTACCTCGACCCGGCGAACAACGTCGGCCGGTTCGTCTCGTTCGACGGCCACCGCGCGGTCTCCTATGACGGCAGCACGCCGCTGACCGACGAACACTGGTACCGGACCGGTGACCGGGTGCGCTTCCTGGACGGGGAACTGGTCCACCTGGGCAGGCTCGACCACCAGATCAAGGTCCGCGGCTACCGCATCGAACTGGGCGAGATCGAGTCCGTGCTGCGCGAGCAGCCGGGGGTGCGGGACGCGATCGTGCTCGCGCTGACCGGTCCGGACGGCGAGACGGACCTGCAGGCCGTGTACACCGGCACCACGCGCGACCACGAGCGACTGCTGGCCGGACTGGGCGATCGGCTGCCCGCCTACATGGTGCCGCGTTCGGTCACCGCGTTCGACGTGTTGCCGCTCAACCAGAACGGCAAGGTCGACCGGGCGGCCGTCACCGCGCGGCTCGCCGACGTGTCCGCCGACCTGGCCGCGTGAGGAGTGTCGACGATGTCCGACGGACAGGGCGAGCCGGTTGCCGGTGACGTGTTCCGCACGGTGATGTCCCAGTTCCCCACCTTCGTCACCGTGATCACGACGTCCGATGAGGACGGTCCGGTCGGGTGCACGGCGACCGCGGTGCTGTCGCTGTCGCTGCGCCCACCGTCGCTGCTGGTGTCGCTGCACAGCGACGGCCGTACCGTGGACCGGATTCTCGGCGCCGGCGCCTTCGCGGTCAACGTGCTGTCGGTGGCGCAGTGGGACTGGTCGAGGCGGTTCGCCACCGGCGAGCCGGGCGCCCGCTTCGCCGGTGTGCCGCACACCGTCGTCGCCGGTGTGCCCGCCCTGACCGGCGCCGCGGCGACCGTCGGCTGCGCACTGACGCAGTCGATCCGGGTGCTGGACCACACGTTGCTGGTCGGCGAGGTGCGCTGGACGGCGACCGGGACGCAGGAGCCGCTGGTCCTGCTCGGCCAGCGGCCACACGCCGCGGAACCGCTGGCCGAACTGCTCGCCGTCGCCTGATCAGCCGCGCTTCGCGTCCGCGTCGTCCAGTTCCCGCAACTGCTCGCTGACGACCTGCTCCGCGGCGTCCAGCAGGGCGGACAGCAGGGCGTTCGACCGGGTGCCGGGCCGCCACGCGACCTGCGTGAACACCTCGAAGGGCGGTACCCAGTCGATCCGGCACAACTCACCGGCGGCCAGCTCGTCGACGACCGCGATGGCCGGGATGAGCGCGATGCCGAGGCCCACCGCCACGCTTCGTTTCGTGACGTCGATCGAGTCCAGCTCGAGCACCCTTGGCCGGTCCTGCGCGATGTCCAGGCCGAGGAACCGCTCGAACTGGTCGTGGTAGTTGGCGCCGCTCTCCGCCCGCACCAGGGTGGCGCTGCGCACCTCGTCGTCGGTCACGTGCGCCCTGCCGACCAGCAGATGCCCGGCGCCACCGACCAACACCAGCGGTTCGGGACACAGTGCCCGAACCTCCAGGTCCGGTCGATCGCCGGGCAGGTCGACGAAGAACGCGCAGTGCAGTTTGCCCTGGCGGACCAGCGAGATCGTCTCGCCGCAGGCCGACGCCCGCATGGAGAGGGAGATGCTCGGATACCGGCGGTACAGGTACTCGACCACCGGGAGCAGTCGGTAGCTGGTCACGCTCTCCACGGTGCCGACGTCGATCCGGCCGGACATCGCACCGTTCGAGCTGATCGCCGACTGGGCGTCCAGCGTCAGCGACATGATGTCGCGCGCGTAGCGAACGAGCGTCTGTCCGGCCGGGGTCAGCCGGACCTCGCTGGGCAGTCGCTCGAAGAGCGTGGTGCCGAGGCTGTGCTCCAGCGCCTTGATCCGGGAGGTCACCGTCGGTTGCGAACAGTGCAGGACCGCCGCTGCCCTGGTGAAACTGCCGGTGTCGACCACGGCGGTGAAAGCGGCCAGGTGACGGGTGTCCACAGTGCCCCCTTCGCCCCGTAATGCGGCCCGACCATCCGTACGCCAGTCGGGGGTTCGAGGGTATCCATTGGCGGGCGGGCCACCAACGGTGTCGCGGGCATTCGGCGATACCTTGGCAAGTCGAGCGTGGACAACGTTCGATGCCGTACCTCGAACTGGACCGGCGGCCGTTTCAGTTCGCGGTCAGTTGTCGTCGGGCTCCTGGCCCGTTGCGCCGACGGCGGAGCGCCCGGTCTGGTGTGACCGGCGCTCCGTGTCGAATCTGTAGTTCGAGTCCTCGGCACCGGTGACCTTCAGGGTGACCGCCTGGCCCGCGAAGGGCGCCAGGCTGACGCTGCGTGTATCCGGTGGCGTGGTTGAGGTTGGTGTACGTGGCCAATGTGGACAGTACCGTGCCGGAGCTGTTGAGCACCTGCACCTTCAGCGAGTCGAACGTGGTCGTGGTCGTGGTCTCCGCCGTGTCGATGTGCAGCCAGAAACTCAGATTGCAGTTGGTGCACCCGGAACTACCCATCCGCCCTGATAAGAACTCTCTGCGAGCTTCCCGCTTGCGGCGAGGACGCGGCGACTCCGCCCGACAGGCCGCGGCCCGGACGTTGCCGTCCGGACCGCGGTCCGCTGTTGGTCGGTGCTCGAAGTGCCGGACGAACCCCGGCGAGCACGGCTGCCGAGCGCTCGCTAGGCGTTGCTCAGCGGCAGGACGCCGGTGCGCTTCTCGGCGAACCCGTCCAACCGGATGGCGGTGAAATGGTCGATCGGCAGCGGCAGTACGTCGGGCAGCGCTCCGCCGAGCGTTTCCGTGGTGATCCCGACGGTGGTGATCTCGGCGCGCTGACCGTCGGCGACGTGTACTTCCGGCACGAACAGCGTGAAGGTGTCGGTGTTCAGTCCGATCCTGCGCTCCAGATCTATGGTGAGAGCGCCGCGCAACCCCCCATTGCCCGTTCGGATCTCGTCGCCGGTGAACTGTAGCTTCCGCCGCGCGTCCTGATAGGTCAGGTGTGGCACGGCACCGGCGCCCAGCGGAATGTAGTCGATGGACACGCCGTTCCCGTTGAACTCGAAATGATCGGCATCAGTCATGACGAAAGCCCCCCGTATGAGAATGCGAATGCAGCCCAGTCTAGCACCGCCGCGGTCGGCCACGCGCCGTCACGGAAACGCTACCAACCGCACAAACATCTGGCGCCACACGGTATGTCGTCCGTGGTCGCCAGCCTTTCACCGCGCGGCATACAATGGCTTGTCGCGGTACTCGGCGGACATCTGTCCACGTCACGGCTACTCGGTCGTGGCCGGCTTCTCGAATACCGCGACCTGGTTGGTGCTGTCCGCGGTGAACGGTTCCTTTCGCCATCCCGCCCACCGGTGTGCCAGGCGGAGCCCGGCCAGCCGCCCCATCAGCGTCAACTCGGCGGGCCACACATAGCGGTACGGCGCCGAGTGGCGGACGAGCCTGCCGTCCACCGCCGTCCAATGGTGCGAGGACAGGATCTGCCCGATGGGGTCGTCATAGGTGTCGATTCCCACGTGCTCGTCGTCCATCGCGAAGACGCGGCCAGGGTCGCCGGGTGGGCGTCGGTGTGCCTGGGGCACTTCCACCTCCACCACGAAGCGGCCGCCCGGCGCCAGATGGGCGGCCGCGTTGCCGAACACGGCCAGCTGCTCGTCCTGGGTGGTCACGTTCATGATCGTGTTCCAGACCACGTAGACGAGCGTGAAGGTGCCGACCACCCGGGTCGCCGTCATGTCCCCGATCGTGACCGCCACCGCGTCGGCGCCCGGCTTGGCCCGCAGCCGTTCGGCCATGTGCGGCGACAGCTCGATTCCGGCCACCCGGACCCCTCGACCGCTCAATGGTAGGGCGACCCGGCCGGTGCCGACCGCGAACTCCAGTGCGGGGCCACCACGAGCCAACTCGACGAGCAGGTCGACGGTCGGGTCGAGGACCGCCGGGTCGAACATCGAGGTCGACCCGGCGTCGTAGGTCTCGGCTATGTCCCGTCCCCAGGTGTTGGTAGCCACGCTCGGCACGCTGCCAGCAGAATCGGCCGCACGCCAGCGGTTTTCAGCGGACGTCGATCGTGATGACCTGCGGCCTGCTGGTCAGCTTGCGGTCGTCCATGACCACGGCCAGCGTGTACCTCGCCGAGCGGTCGCGGTCGTGCGTGCTCCTGAGTCGACCACTCTCCGGGTCGATGGCGAACTTGCCGACCCCGGTTCCGCCGACGATCTGCCAATTGCCGAGCACCGCGCTGCCGGCGCCCGTCGCGCGCACCGTGCCCACCAGATGACCCGGTCGGCCATCGGTCCGGAAATGCTGTGACGGCGCCACGACCGGGCGCCGGTCATCGAAATGCCGAGCGGTCAGCCGCATGAAATCCGGCCAGTCCGGAATGGGCGTGTGGCCTTCGTGGTGTCGTCGCCAGCCGACGGTGCCGTCGATGAACGCGACGTCGATCGGGGGAGTGCCGCCAATTGCCTCGCCCGCGCCCGAGGTGAACACCGTGCCGTCCGGAATGATCTGGCCGGGCCAGCCGAGATGTTCCCATACCTGCGACGAGATCGCCCCGGCCAGGTACATGCCGCGCGGATTCGTCCACGCGTCGCCGAATCCCGGCGGTATGTCGGTGCCGCCGCTCGTCATGACGACGCGTGGCGCGATCAGCGACATCACCGAATGCACGTCGACCGGCAGGTCCCAGACCTTTCGCGGCCAGTACCGGCCCGGCCGCAGCTCACCCGCGAAACGCATGATGTTGCCGGCGACCCAGTGGTATTCGGTGTCCGCGCCACACACCAGTTCCAGGTCCTCACCCCAGGTCATCCGCGCCCACGACGTGCCGAGCGCGCCCGCGGCACTGGGGAACGCGGCGCCGATCCGGTCGTCGTACGCGGCGGCCACCAGCGTCGCCTTCCCGAACCGGGAATGGCCCTGGACGCCGATCCTGGTCGCGTCCACGGCGGGATCGGTCTCGAAGTAGTCGATCAGCCTGCTGATGCCCCAACTCCACGCGGCAAGGGCGCCCCAGTCGCGCGGCTTTCGCCAGTTGCCCTTGTTGATCAGGCCGATGATGAAGCTGGACATGTTCGCGCCACCGCTGTCCGGCTGGAGCAGCGACCAGTCGAACGCGCACACCCCGTAGCCGTGTGGCGCGGTGAACTGCCACTCACTGATGTTGCCGCCGAAGACGATGATGACCGGAACCGGCCCGCCCGCCGTGTCCAGCGGGGTGCGCAGGGTGCCCCGCACCTGCGGCACGTTCCGGATCTGCGGGTAGCCCGACACGTCGATGGCGCCGGTGACGACCCGCTCCTGGAAGGCGACCCCGTTCGCGGTGCCGGTGGTGGCCGCGCCCACCGACCAGGTGATGGCGGGCCAGCGACTGGGCGGCGGAATGTGACCGTAGAGATCGTCCCGCACGGCTTGCTGGATCTCCGGACGGCGCTTCGTCCACCAGTCCTCCGGGGTACGGACGGGGGTGCCGTCGTTCATGGTCAACAGCGGGATGTCCGGATAGCGGTGTGGCGCGGTCGGCCCGAAGTCGCCGAACGGGGAGACGGCGCCGCCGGCCAGACCGGTGCTGTCGTCATAGGTGATCCACTGCCCGAAGTCGCCACGGGCGACCGTGTGTCCCAGTGGGTCCGTCCAGTTGCCTTCGGTGTTCGTGGGATCGACCGGGGTCGCGTTGGGCGGCCGGTTGGGGTCCTGGGCCCTCGGCGGCAACGTGGGCCGCGTGATGTCCAACTGCCACAACATCTGTAGCCGGTCATCGTTGGTCGTGGTGGCCGCCGTCGGCATGGGTGGGAACGGGCTCGGACCGACCGCCGCCACCGCCGATCCCGCATTGGCGAACGAGAGACCAGCCGGGACGGCCACCGCGGCGGCGCCCATGCCGGCCAGGAAACGCCGCCTGGGCACCTGGCCACGGGATGGCTGCGGAAGCTCGGACATGGGGCACCGCCTTGGTGGTCGCCGGTGACACACGGGCACGGACTCGCCACTCAGGGCGAGCCGGCTAAGCACTCAACAGATTGCGCCCCGGACGCGACGGCTGTCAATCGTTATCGATATCGTTTTTCATGGACCGATCGCGCTACTCCGACCGGCCCAGCCGGCTCGTCCCGGCCGCTGGGTGTGGACGAGTGCTTCCTGGCATTCGGTCACCTCGACCGGTGACCACCGCACGCCGTTGTCCAGCAGTTCGGCCAATTCCTGATAGCTCCGGATGATCGATTTTCGAAACGTTTCGAAAACGCGGTACCGCTGGTACCGAACAGCTCGTGCTGGGTGACTGGATGTAAATTTCATTACCAGATTAAACGAGCGTAAAGGTTCGACCCGGTCTTCTTGACGCACCCCGCGTTAACGCTATAGCGTGCGTCCACGCAAGATCCCGACAGCTTCTGTGCGGTATCCGCCGGTGAAATATCTGATTACGTCCGAGCCACGGAACGGGGCGCCGACCCGAGTTCGTCGATGACCTGGTCAAGGGGAGGCGGGCGTGACGAAGTCAGTTGGCACCGAGCGCCGTGCTGCCACCGATCCGGCACTTGTCCCGGCCCCGCGGCGCGCACCGCGTCGGCGCCAGACCCGTTGGCAGCGGCTCGGTCGGGACAAGATGCTGATCATCGCCGCCCTGCCCGGCCTGGTGCTGCTGGTGCTGTTCCAGTACGTGCCGCTGCTCGGCAACGTCATCGCGTTCAAGGACTACCAACCCTATCTCGGCATTCTACAAAGTCCGTGGTCGGGCTTTGCGAACTTCGCGGTCATGTTCAATGGCGACCCGGCCCTGCTCAATGCGGTGCGCAATACGGTGGTCATCACCTTGTTGCAGGTGCTCATCGTGTTCCCCGCGCCGATCGCGCTGGCATTGTTGTTGGACAGCCTGGTGTCCGAGCGGATCAAACGAGTCGTGCAGAGCGTGCTCTATCTGCCGCATTTCCTGTCCTGGGTGATCGTGATCGCGATTTTCCAGCAGTTGCTCGGGGACGCCGGACTGCTGAACAATTTCCTGCGCGACCACGACCTGCACACCGTCAGCATCGTGGCGAATCCGGAGCTGTTCAAGCTGTTGGTCACCAGCCAGGTGCTGTGGAAGGACGCGGGCTGGGCCACGATCCTGTTCCTCGCCGCGCTGTCCCGGATCGACGCGACCCTCTACGAGGCCGCCGCCATGGACGGCGCGAGCCGCTGGCGGCAGCGCTGGCACGTCAGCCTGCCGGGCCTGCGCGGCGTGATCGTGCTGTTGCTGATCCTGCGGCTGGGCCAGTCGCTGACCACCGGATTCGAGCAGATCATCCTGCAGCAACCGGCGGTCGGCACGGACGCGAGCGAGGTGCTGGACACCTACGTCTACAACAACGGCATCGTCAACGGCGACTGGGGACTGGCCACCGCGGTCGGTCTGGTCAAGGGCGTGCTCGGGGTGCTGGTGGTGTTCGGCGCCAACAAGGTGGCGCACTGGTTCGGCGAACAGGGGATCTACCAGTCATGACCACTCGGCTGATCGGCGGACTCAGCGGTTCTTCCGTTTCCGCGCGGGTGGTCAAGGGTCTGGTGCTCGCGGTGTGTTGCGCGCTGGTGGTGTTTCCGTTCGTCGGCATCGTGTCGACCAGCCTGGCCACCCGCGCCGAGGTCACCCGCGCGGGCGGGTTCGTGCTGTTTCCCAGTAAGATCAGTTTCGCCGCGTACCAGGCGATTCTGTCCGGTGGGGTGGTCACCAGGGCGACCCTGGTCAGTGTGTTCATCACGGTCGTCGGGACCGCGTTGAGCCTGGCCGCGACCAGCCTGCTCGCGTACGGACTGAGCCGCGGCAGGTCTATGTTCCACAAGCCGTTTCTGATGGTCGTGCTGGTCGCGATCCTGTTCGCCCCCGGCATCATTCCCAGTTATCTGGTGGTGAAGAGCCTTGGCCTGCTCGACTCGTACTGGTCGTTGATCCTGCCGGTCGCCATCAACGCGTTCAACGTCGTCGTGCTGCGGGCGTTCTTCATGGAACTGCCCGGCGAGGTCATCGACAGCGCACGCATTGACGGCGCGGGCGACCTGGCGACCTTCCGGCGGATCGTGCTGCCGATGAGCAAGGCCGTGCTCGCCGTCATCGGGTTGTTCTACGCGGTCGCCTACTGGAACAACTTCTTCACCGCGCTGCTGTACCTGCAGGACCTGGCGAAGTATCCGCTGCAGCTGATACTGCGCACCTACGTGGTGAACCAGGCGCAGATCGGCGTCGACCAACTCGGTGGCACCAGTGGCGCGGCGCTGCCGCCGCAGGAGGCACTGGAGATGGCCATTCTGGTGCTGTCCATCGTGCCGATTCTGCTGGTTTATCCGTTTGTCCAGCGACATTTCACCAAAGGCGTCCTGATCGGCGCCGTCAAGGGTTGATGTCCGTCCCCGCGGGCAGTTCAGGATGGGAGTCCAAGATGGGCAAGTTCCACACCATCGACCGCCGACGGTTTCTGTACGGCGCGATCGGCACCGCCGCGGCGGCCGTTGCCGGCCCCGGCCTGTTGGCGGCCTGTACCACCTCGCCAGCCGCCAGCACGTCCCAGAACGTCGGCAACCTCAAGCTGCCGACCTACGCGCCGTACACGAAGGTCCAGCCGGATTTGCCCGGCAACAGCCAGGGTCTGCTCAACGCGTTCCTGAGCTACCCGCAACCGCCGATCAAGGCGTTCGACACGGTGCCCGGCACCGGCGGGACGGTCTCCGCGTTCGTCCAGACCGCTTCGCCGCTGCCCCCGTCGTTGGGCCAGAACCAATACTGGCAGGAGCTGAACACGCGGCTCGGTGTCGACCTGCGGTTGACCATCGTGCCGACGGCGGACATGCCGACCAAGTTCGCCACCCTGATCGCCGGCGGCGACCTGCCGGACATCATCGAGCCGGCACTGAGCACGCCCAACGGCATGC
The DNA here is from genome assembly GCA_036503065.1 of Pseudonocardiaceae bacterium. GTDB lineage: Bacteria > Actinomycetota > Actinomycetes > Mycobacteriales > Pseudonocardiaceae > DATEPR01. The sequence continues at coordinate 22,415 of DASXXM010000077.1, forward strand.
CGGCCGGCATCGCCAACCTGCCCGCCTGGCTGGCCAGCCAGTGCCAGGACCTCACCCCGTTCCTGTCGGGGGACGCGGTCAAGGAATATCCGTTCCTGGCCAACCTGCCGACGGACGCGTGGAAACAGTGCCGCTTCAACGGCGGCATCTACGGCCTGCCGGTGCCGCGCGGCGTCGGCGGCACGTTGATGTTCCGCCGGGACGACATCTTCAGCCAACTCGGCGCCAACCCCAATCCGACCAGCTTCGCCGAGTTCCGGGACGTGTGTAAGCAGGTTTCCGACCCGAAGCAGAACCGGTGGGCGTTGGCACAGGCGCCGTTGGACTTCATCCGCATGATGCTCGGTCTGCCATGGCGGTGGCGAGCGGACGCGGCAGGAAACCTGACCAGCCCGTACGAACTGGCGGCGAACAAACAGGCATTGTCCGACGCGGCGCAGATGGTCGCCGACGGTCTGGTCCATCCGGACGCGTTCAGCAACAATGCGCCAACGAAGAGTTGGTTCAACTCCGGTCAGGCGCTGCTCACCGCCGACCGGTACACCGCATGGCCACAGTATTACGCGAGCAATGTGGCGGGGTCGAGCTTCGACATCGGCGGCATGCGTCCGCCGAAGTACAACGGCGGCGGATTCGCCGGCACCTGGCAGGCCGAGCCGACGAACAACTTCACCGCGTTGAAAAAGGCGGACCAGGGCCGCATCAAGCAGCTGCTCACTCTGTGCAACTGGCTGTCGGCGCCATTTGGCACCGAGGAGTTCCTGTTCCGCCGGTTCGGCATCGACGGTGTCGACTACACCATCCAGAACGGCGGCCCGGCACAGACGCAGAAGGGTGTCACCGAGACCGTGCTCGGCATCCGGTACATCGTCGACGCGCCGGACGCGATCTTCATCCCGGGCAGCTCGAACGCGACCCGGAAGTCCTACGAATACCAGAAGTCGATCATCCCAACCTCGATCAAGGACGCGCAGACCGGGCTGTTCTCCGACACCTGGTCACGCAAGCAAGGACAATTGGGCACGCTGATCAACAACGCCCAGAACGACATCCTCAGCGGCCGCAAGCCGGTGTCGTCCTGGGACGACGTGGTGAAACAGTGGAAGGCCACCGGTGGGGACAAGGTGCGCGCCGAGTTGGCGCAGGCACTGAAGTCGCAGTAGCCGCCGGTGTCAGGTCGCCGCGGGCAGGTGTCCCGATTCCACTGTGGACGGCATCGTCATCCGGTTGTCGCCACGGCGGGCGACCACCACCCAGACGGCCTCGCACGGCTCGTCGAACGGGTTGCTCAGGCGATGCGGGGTGAGCGAGTCGAAGTGGATCGAGTCGCCATGGTGCAGGTCGTAGGTTTCGAAGCCGACCTGCACCAGCATCCGGCCGCGCACGATGTGCCCGTACTCGCGGCCGCCGTGCCGCATCAGGTCGTCCGCCGGGCAGGAGGCGCTGCCCGGCTGATAGGTCACGGCGAGGAAGTCCAGCCACGGATCGTCGCCGGGAGTCAGCCGCTCCCAGGTGACGCCGGCCATCCGGATCGTGCGGCGGCCGCTCGCGCGCTGCACGTGCTCGTCGATCCGCGGCCGCGCCTGCTGATCGGTCATCACGTCGTCGAGGGACAGCCCCAGCGCCGTCACCAGCGCATACAGCGTGCCGACGGACGGGCTCGCCTTGCCCAGTTCGACCTGCGACACGAAACTGGCGGACACGTCGATCAATTTCGCCACGGCACGCAAGGACATGCCGCGCGCCTCGCGCACCGACCGCAGTCGGCGCCCGAGCTCGTCCGGCGACGGACCCTGCCCCGGTTGCCGGGCGGCCGTCTGTCGAGGACTCTTTGGTTCCGCACCGGACGACGCCACCTAACCCTCCTCGGGTGCGGCGTACACGGCCGGTTGCCAGGTGCCCGGGTCGGTGACGCCGGCCCGGCTCAGCACCCGGTCCCGGGCCTGCTCGGCGCGGGCCCGCACGTCGGCGAACGAGTGCCCGACCAGTTCGCCGTCGCGCTTGACGACGGTGCCGTCCACCCACACCGTGTCCACCAGCTGCGGATTGCCCGACTCGACCACGGCACCGGCCACGTAGTTCAACGGCGCCATGCCGTAGCGGTCGGTGCGCAGCAGCACCAGGTCGGCCTTCCTGCCGACGGTGATCGAGCCGACCTGGTCACCGAGCCACGCCGCCCGCGCGCCACCTCCGGTGGCGAAGCCCAGCACCTCCCGCGCGGTCAGCGGCAGCGGGTCGACCGCCTCGTCCGCGTCCAGCGCCGTGATGTTGACCAGGTAACGACTGCCGGCCAGCAGCGCGCGCATGGCGCTGAAGATGTCGCCGCCGACCGAGGTGCACACGTCGACGGAGATCGAGACCGGGATGCCGCGATCGCGGGCGCGCAGCGTGGCCAGCCTGCCGTGTCCCATGTGCATCTCCAACTCGGGCGCGATCGAGACCGCCCCGCCGGTACTGGCGATCACGTCGAACTCCTGGTCCACGAGCATGTTGCAGTGCACGTAGGTGGTGCGTTGGTCGGCCAGGCCGTGCTCGTCCAGCCACAGCAACGGTTTGCCACGGCCCCACGCACCGTCGCCGACGTGCACGGTGACCGGGATGTCCAGCTCACGGGCGAGCGCGAAGTCGGCCAGGGTCACGTCCTTGGTGGCGAACTGCGGGCCGCGCGGCGCCAGCGCGAGCGTGACGCGCTGGTCGGGTGCGTCGAACCACTGTTTCCTGATTCGTGCCACGTCCTTGGACTGCGGTATGTCGCTGACCGGTAACCACTCGTCGTTGGCGTTGCCGCAGGCCCACACGGCGCGGATGCCGGCGTCGAACACCGCCTGGATCGCGGCATCGGCGTGTGCCGGGGTGTTGTTGTTGTGCGACCAGTCCACAATGGTCGTGATGCCGGAGTCGAGCGCGTCCAGCATGCCGATCAGGTTCGCCGCGTACATGTCCTCGGGTTCGTACCGTGGGCCGAGCACGCCGCGCACGCCGGAGAAGTACTGCGGCAGCGTCCAGTCGGTGGACATGTGCCGAATCAGGGACTGCCAGGTATGCCGGTGCGAGTCGACGAAGCCGGGCAACAGGATGCGGTCGGCGCCCGCGACCTCCTCGGCGTCCAACGGCCCGAGATCCGCTGCCACCGCGGCGATCCGGTCGCCGTCGATCAGCACGTCGGCGCTGGGCAGCTCACCGGTTTCCGGATCGCCCGACCACAGCCGGGCCCCGCGGATCACCTGACGATGCCTGTTCGATGCGGACACGGCGCACTCCCTGCGACGGCGAAAGGTGCCGCGACTGTAGGAGCCACGCTTCCGGTTCGTCAAGTATTGATTCAAAGATGTGAAGTGATGATTGACAGTCGTGCGGGACGCGCTTAACGTCGCGATCTGCCGCCGAAGGGAGTCGTCATGACCGAGCAGTGGGCCGCCGGCCGCACCTTCCTGATCACCGGGGCCAGCTCCGGCATGGGCGCCGCGACCGCCGTCGCCCTTGGCGCGGCCGGCGCCAATGTCGTTGCCCAGGGCCGGGATCCCGGCCGGCTGGCGGCGACCGCGGCCGCGGTGACGGCGGCCGGCGGGACCGCACTCACGGTCGCGCTGGACCTGGCCGAACCGGCCGAGGCCGGCCAGGTGGTCACCGCGGCGGTCGAGCGCTTCGGCTCGTTGTCCGGCCTGGTGCTCAACGCCAGCCTGTTCGACCCGAGACCGCTCGCCGAAACCACGCTGGAGAGCCTGAACGCGCAGTGGGCGATCAACGTCGCGGCGCACTTCCTGATCACCAAGGCCGCGGTCGCACATCTGCCGGCCGGGTCCGCGATCGTGTTCGTCTCCTCCACCACGGCGCACACCGGATTCGCCGGCTGTAGCGCCTATGCCGCGACCAAGGGCGCGATCGAGGCGCTGTCCAGAACCCTCGCCATCGAGCTCGCGCCTGCCGGCATCCGGGTGAACACCGTGGCGCCCGGCTTCGTGCGCACGCCGATGCTGCAGCCGCATCTGGACGCCGTCGACGGCTACGAACAGTCCCTGTCCGACCAGACCCCGTCCGGCCGAATCGGCGCGCCGGAGGAGATCGCGGCACTGGTCGCCTTCCTGCTCTCCGACGGCGCTCCCTACATCAACGGCACGATCCTCACCGCGGACGGCGGCTGGACGGCACGCTGACCGTCCACACCAGACACTCGAGCACCGGGAGGCCGCGATGGGCATTGCCACCTACGGCACCAACAGCGTCGACTGGGAGCACCGGCTGGACATGGACCGGCTGCGCACCGACCGGCTCGCGCGGCTGCGGGCCGAACTGGACCGGTCCGAACTGGGTGCGCTGCTCACCTTCGACTTCCACAACATTCGCTACATGACGGCCACGCACATCGGCACCTGGGCGATGGACAAGCTGATCCGGTTCGCCCTGCTGGCCCGTGGCGGCCGGCCGATCGTGTGGGACTTCGGCTCCGCGGCGCGGCACCACCAGCTGTACGCGCCGTGGCTGGACGGGGCCAACGGGGCGCGGGCGGGACTGTCCACGCTGCGCGGCGCGATCCCGCCCGCCGCGGGCCGGGCC
>DASXXM010000078.1:0-5326 GCA_036503065.1 Pseudonocardiaceae bacterium
AGCGCACGGTGGCGGAACTGCTCGCCGAATACGGCGCTGCCGGCGGCGAGGCACCCCGTCGTCGTCGCCGGAGACCGGACGACGACGAGAACAGCGCCCCGCAGACGATCATCGAGCGGGTGCTGTCCGACAGCGGCAAGCTGCTGCCGATCCGGGACGACCAGCCACCCCAGCCGCCGCCGCGCACCGGCCGCCGGGGCGGCGACCACCGACCGGTCGGCCCGCAGCAGCCCCAGGCACCCAGGCAGCAACCGCCCCAACAGCAGCCACCGCAACAGCCGCCGACCGGATACGCCGAACCGGTCCGACCGCCACTGGGCCCGCCGACCGGACGGGGACTGCCGCCGACGAGCCCGCCGATGCCGGTCGGCCCGCCGCCGGGTCAGTCCATGGCCGGTCCTCCCATGCCCAGCCAACCCTTGCCCACTCAGCAACCGCCGTCCGGCCCTCCCATGCCGTCCGGTCCGCCGCTGCCGCAGGGCAGCCGCTCAGGGCTGCCGCCGGTCCGTCCGGCCACGCAGCCGATCGCCCAGCCGCCGTCGCGGCCGGCGATGAAACCTGTCGGTCCGCCGACCCAACAACCGCTGTCCAGACCCGGGGTGAACCCGGTCGGCCGACCGCAGGCCGGGCCGCCGCCGATGGCCGCGCGCCCGCAGCGCCCGCTGGACGACGACCTCGCGACCGCGATCAATCCGCCGCTGCCCGACGACTTCGACCTGCGCCAGTACCCGCCGCAGCCGCCGATCCAGGCCAGGCTGGGCGGCCCGACCGAGGCGAACACCGAGGAGTTCCCGCTGGTGCCGCCCGGCCGGCCGGGCGCCACCCAACTGGTCGCACCCGTCGGCCCGACCACCCGGCGCCCCCCGGTGCCGCCGCCGATGGAGAGCACCCAGGCGCACCCGGGCCCCTACGTCGACGACTACGACGCCGCCAACCCGGCCGACTTCGACCAGGGCGACGACTTCAACCCCAGCCGGGACGAATTCGACCCGGCGGACGAGTACGACGACCCGCCCGGCCGCGACCGCATCGACGCGATCGACGCCGATGACGACGACGAGGGCGTCGAGCCGCTGTCCCCCGGCCGCGAATGGCTGCTGATGGGCGCCCAGGTGGGTGCGGGGGCCATCGCGGGCGCCGCGGTGTTCCTCGCGTTCAGCTGGCTGTGGGGCTTCCAGCCGATCGTGGCCGTACTGGCTGCCCTGGTGGTGATCGTCGGCCTGGTCTTCGGGGTGCGGCGCTGGCGGCGGGCCGACGACCTGCAGACCACGGTGTTGGCGATCCTGGCCGGCCTGGTGGTCACCGTGTCCCCGGCCGCGTTGCTGCTGGTACGGCGCTGAACGCCGGGCCCGTGCCGATCGGCCTGTCCACCGCGTCGGTGTGGCCCCGGTCGGTCGAGGTCGGCTTCCGGCTGGCCGCCGAGCTGGGCTACGACGGCGTCGAGGTCATGGTGTGGACCGACCGCGGCAGCCAGGACCTGGCCCGGCTGCGCCGGTTCGCCCGGCGGTACCGGGTGTCGGTGCTCGCCGTGCACGCGCCCTGCCTGCTGATCACCCAGCGAGTCTGGTCACCCGACCCGGTGATCCGGTTGCGGAAGTCCGTCGACGTGGCCCGCGAACTCGGCGCCCGTACCGTGGTGGTGCACCCGCCGTTTCGCTGGCAGCGCCGCTACACCGAGCGTTTCCCCGAGCTGGTCGCCGAACTCACCGACACCAGCGGGATCGCGGTCGCGGTGGAGAACATGTTCCCGGTGCGCCGCCAGTTCGGCGCCGTGTCCGCGTACGCGCCGTCGATCGACCCGACCGACGTCGGCCACCGGCACTACACGCTGGACCTCTCGCACACCGCGGCCGCCGGTGTGGACGCCGTCGACCTGGCCGCGCGGATGGGCGTCGGCCTCACCCACGTCCACCTCGCGGACGGCTCCGGATCCCCGCGTGACGAACATCTCGTGCCTGGTCGGGGCGGTCAACCCTGTGCCCAGCTCTGCGACCTGTTGCGTACCACCGGTTTCGCCGGTCAGGTGGTGTTGGAGGTGAACACGCGGCACGCCACCGGTCCGGCCGCGCAGGTCCGTGACCTGGCCGAAGCGTTGTTGTTCGCGCAACTGCACCTCGGGCGTTGACGCGTCGGTAACTTGGCGGGCCACTGCCCTTGACGAGGCCGTACAGTTTCGCTTCGTGAACCCACTCCGTTCCCTGATCCTCGCCGCCGCGGGAAACGGCACGATCCGGAACCTGGTGGCCACCGCTCCGCTGTCCCGCAACGTGGTCGCCCGGTTCGTGGCAGGCCGGTCGGCCACCGACGCGGTCGTGGCGACCAGCAGCCTCGTCCGGGACGGCCTGAACGTGACGCTGGACCATCTCGGCGAGGACACCACCGACGCCGGACAGGCCGAGGACATCGTCGCGGCCTACCTGGCCGTGCTGGCCGAACTGGCCGCGGCAGGGCTCACGGAGCACGCCGAGGTCAGCGTGAAGCTCTCCGCCGTCGGGCAGAAGCTCGACGAGGAACTGGCGCTGGCCAACGCGCTGCGGATCTGCGACGCGGCCGCCCGCGTCGGCACCACGGTCACCCTGGACATGGAGGACCACACCACCACGGACTCCACCCTGGGCATCCTCGCTCGGTTGCGGCGCGAGTACCCGCAGACCGGCGCCGTGGTGCAGGCCTACCTGCGGCGCACCGAGTCGGACTGCCGTGACCTCGCCGGCGTCGGGTCCCGCGTCCGGCTGTGCAAGGGTGCCTACGCGGAACCGGCATCCGTGGCCTACCCGGATCCGTCCGACGTGGACCGCAGCTATGTGCGCTGCGCCAACGTGTTGCTGGCCGGCGACGGCTACCCGATGTTCGCCACGCACGACCCGCGCCTGGTCCGCATCATCGACGACCGCGCCCGTTGGCACGACCGCAAGGCCGGTCAGTACGAATACCAGATGCTGTTCGGCGTTCGGCCCGCCGAACAACGGCGACTGGCTGCCGCGGGTGAGACCGTTCGGGTGTACGTGCCGTACGGAGTGCAGTGGTACGGATACCTGATGCGTAGATTGGCCGAGCGCCCGGCGAATCTCGCGTTCTTCGCCCGTGCGTTGGCGGGCCGGGAATGACCGGGGAGCCCGGGTGAGCGAGCTTGCGAGCGAACCATTCAACACAGCGCGGTTCGCGGATGCGCCCGACGAGCGCCAGCGAGGAGGGAGCAGCGGCGAGCTTGCGAGCGAACCGATCAGCACAGCGCGTTCGCGAAGGCGGCCTCTCTGTGCCCAACGGGAGATGTCATCGAGCGATGCGCCCGATCGGGTCTACGCAGCCGACGTGGCGGTGGCCGAAGTAACTGGGGTCGACGTGATGAGGAGGACCCCGTGAACGGGGCCAGCGGGCAGGGTTCCATTCCGGCGTCCATCGCGACGCCGGTGACAGCGGCGGCGCAGGTGGGCAGCTTCACCGCGGCCAGCCGGGTGCGACCGCTCGGCGACGGCACGTTCACCGCGGACCTGTCCGCGGACTGGACGGTCGGCCACCGACCGCACGGCGGCTACGTGCTGTCGCTGCTGGCCAGGGCGGCGCTGCAGGTGGTGACCGCGGCAGGCGGCCAGGACGGCGGCGCGGCCGCGGAGCCGTTGGACCCGCTGGCGGTCAGCGCCCAGTTCGTCCGTCCGCCCGAGGTCGGCCCGGTGCTGCTGCGCACCGAGTTGCGCAAGTACGGCCGGACCGCCGCGGTGGTCGCGGCCAACCTGGAGCAGCGCGGCCGCAGTTGCGTCGAGTCGGTGGTGACCGTCGGCCGGATGGCCGAGGACACCGCGGTCTGGACCGACCTGCCCGACCTGCCCGCGAAACCACCCGCCGACGCCCTCGACCTGGCCGCGGTACCCGGCGCCAGCGTGTTCCGTCTCAGCCGGACGTGCGAGATCCGACTCGACCAGAGCACCGCGGGCTTCCTGCACGGCCGCACCGGCGACCCACTGCGCCTGCGGATGTGGGCCCGCCCACGCGGCGAGGCGCCCGACCCGCTGTTCGCCCTGGTGGCCGGCGACATCTCGATGCCGGTGACGCTGAACCTGGGCCGCTACGGCTGGTCACCCACGGTCCAGCTGACCGCGCTGCTGCGCGCCCGCCCGGCCCCCGGCTGGCTGCGAATCGAGGTCGGCTGCCGTGCGGTGTACGGCCAGTGGTTCGACGAGGACGCCACCGTGATCGACTCGGCGGGCCGCCTGGTCTGCCAGTCCCGTCAACTCGCCCTCACCCCGTTGGAGCGGTAGCCGCGACTCGGCCATCGACAGGGCGGTCTGGCACCCTGGGCGCATGACGATCGTGGCGGTGCTGGGCGCCGGGAAGATCGGTGAGGCGCTGTTGTCCGGGCTGTTGCAGGCTGGCCGCAGCGCCGACGACCTGCTGTTCGCCGAGCGGTCCGTGGAGCGGTCCGCCGAGCTGACCAAGCGCTACGGCGTGCGTGCCGTCGAGGTCACCGAGGTCGCGGAACTGGCCGACGTGCTGGTGATCGCCGTCAAGCCGCAGGACATCGAGCCGCTTCTGGACGAGCTGGCCCCGGTGCTGCGGCCGGGCACCCTCGTCGTGTCGCTGTGCGCCGGGCTGCCGACCACGCTGTACGACCGCCGCCTGCCGCACGACACGCCGGTGGTTCGAGTCATGCCGAACACGCCGATGCTGGTCGGTGAGGCGATGAGCGCGATCTCCGCCGGGCGGCACGCCGGGCCGACGCACCTGGCCATGGTCGAGGACCTGCTGAGCAGCGTCGGCCAGGTCGTGCGGGTGCCGGAGTCGCAGCAGGACGCGGTGACCGCGTTGTCCGGTTCCGGGCCCGCGTACTTCTTCTACCTGGTCGAGGCCATGATCGACGCGGGCATCCTGCTTGGCCTGCCGCGTGCGGTCGCGCAGAAACTGATCGTCCAGTCGGCGGTCGGGTCGGCGAAGATGCTGGCCGAGGGCGGTGAGCACCCGGTGATCCTGCGCGAGGCGGTCACCTCACCGGCCGGCACGACGATCATGGCCATCCGCGAACTGGAGCGCCACGGCGTGCGGGCCGCGCTGCTGGCCGCCATCGAAGCCGCCCGGGACCGGTCCGCGGAACTCGGCCACGCCCACGACGAGCCTGCCTGATTCATCCCATCGGGTAGGTCGGAACTGCGGTGATATGACCCGGGACGGGACGAATCCCATGGCCCGGCCTGCGACACCCTGAGGATTGCCTGTCACGCCCGTCGCATGAGTCCCATCCGTCCCGCTACTCTCGGACCCAGCACGTGCGTGTCCGTTCCGCCGGTGGGGAAGCCGGCGGCGCGACACGTGTCGAAGGACGCGGTGGACCATG
>DASXXM010000079.1:0-14278 GCA_036503065.1 Pseudonocardiaceae bacterium
CACACCGACGACACCGATACCAGCGTGGCCAGGGTCCGCGAACTGCTCGACGACATCGTCCGCCGGCAACTGGTGGCCGACGTGCCCAAGTGCATGCTGCTGTCGGGTGGGCTGGACTCCAGCGCGCTGACGGCGCTGGCCGCCCAGCAGCTGTCCCCGCAGGGCGAGACCGTGCGCAGCTTCGCCGTCGACTTCGTCGGCCAGCAGGAGAACTTCGTCGCCGACGACATGCGGCCGACGCCGGACGCCCCGTTCGTGCACGACGTGGCCCAGCACGTGCAGTCCAAGCACGAGGACATCGTGCTGGATCACAGCGCACTGGCCGATCCGGCCGTGCGCCGGGCCGTGGTCACCGCGCGCGACATGCCCACCGGTCTCGGTGACATGGACGCATCGCTCTACCTGCTGTTCAAGGCGATCCGGCAGCACTCCACCGTGGCGCTGTCCGGCGAGAGCGCGGACGAGGTGTTCGGCGGCTACCGGTGGTTCCACCAGCCCGAGGTACAGCGGGCCAGGATGTTCCCGTGGTTGGCCGCGTTCCAGGCATCCGCGCCGACCAACCGGCCGCGCAACATGCTCGATCCCGGCCTCCTGTCCACATTGGACATCGGTGGCTATCTCGGGGACACCTACGCGCAGGCCGTGGCCGAGGTCGACCCGTTGCCGGGGGAATCCGAGCACGAGGCCAGGATGCGGGTGATCTGCTACCTGCACCTGACCCGTTTCGTCCGGATACTGCTGGACCGCAAGGACCGGATGAGCATGGCGGTCGGGCTGGAGGTCCGGGTGCCGTTCTGCGACCACCGGCTCGTCGAGTACGTCTACAACACGCCGTGGTCGATGAAGACGTTCGACGGCAGGGAGAAGAGCCTGCTGCGCGCCGCGACCAGGGAGGTGCTGCCCAGGTCGGTGGCCGAACGGGTGAAGAGTCCTTATCCGTCCACCCAGGACCCCCGCTACGCGGTGGCGGTGCAGCAGCAGGCCAAGGAACTGCTGGCCGATCACGACAATCCGGTCTTCTCAATCATCTGGCGGGACTGGCTGACCAACGCGGTGCAACTCGACGCGGCCGCGATCGACCAGTCGGCCAGGAACGGCATGGAACGGGCCCTCGATCTGGCGACCTGGCTGGACATCTACCGGCCGGAGGTGCGAACGTCCTGACCCTGGGTCCGCTACCGGACGAAGGGACTGGCGCGCATGGAGGTCGAGCAGCAAACCGACGAGACGGCGCTGGACTTCCTGCTCGCCCTGCACCGGCTGGCGCGCAGCCTGCGCCGGTCCGCGGCCGCACCCGGCCTGCACCCGACCCAACTGCTGGTACTGGTCCACCTGTCCGAGGTCGGGCCGGCCCGGATCGGCGAGCTGGCCGCCCGGGTGTCGTGTTCGCAGCCGACCGCGACCACGGTGACCAACGGCCTGGAAGCGGCCGGCCTGGTGCGCCGCGTACCGGACACGTCCGACGGCAGGGCGATCCGGGTGCAGCTCACCGACACCGGCCGCGCCACCCTGATGGCCATCGCGCAGGACCAGGCCGCTCAGCTCCGGGGACGGCTGGACGAGCTGGACGAGTCCGACCGCCAGCTCGTGCTGGCCGCCGTGCCGGTACTGCGCCGGATGACCGGTGGCGCCGGCTGATCTCAGCGCGGCCGTGGTTGGCAGCGTGGGCAGAAGTAGGACGAGCGGTTCATGAACGCCTCGCGGACGATCTCCGTGCCGCAGCGCGGGCACGGCCTGCCCTCCTGCCCGTAGACCGCCAGCGACCGGGAGAAGTAGCCCGACTGGCCGTTCACGTTGACGTAGAGGGCGTCGAAGGACGTGCCGCCGACCGCGAGCGCTTCGGTCATCACGTCGGTCGCGGCGGCCAGCAGTTCGCCGGCCCGCTTGCGGGTCAGCCGGTCGGTCGGTCGGGCCCAGTGCAGCTTCGCCCGCCACAGTGCCTCGTCCGCGTAGATGTTGCCGATGCCGGACACCAACGACTGGTCCAACAGCGCCCGTTTCACGTCGGTTCGCCTGCGCCGCAACCGATCCACGACGGCGGTCAGGTCGAACCCGGCCTCGAGCGGGTCCCGCGCGATGTGCGCGATCGGCTCCGGCACCGGCCCGAACGGAGACGCCACCAGTTCACTGACCGCCAGCCCGCCGAACGTGCGCTGGTCCACGAACCGCAACTCCGGCCCTTCGTCGGCGAACGCGACCCTGATCCGCAGGTGGATCTCGTCGGCCGCGCCGACCGGCCGAACCAGCAACTGCCCACTCATCCCGAGATGCGCCAGGACCGCGTCCCCGGCAGTGCTGCCGCCCAGCTCCAGCCACAGGTACTTGCCCCGGCGATGCGCGCCGGCCAGCAGGCGATCGGCCAGCCGGCCCTCGAAGTCCGCGGCACCGGGCAGATGCCGGCGAACGGCCCTGGGATGACGCACCTCGACCTTGGCGATGGTCCGGCCAACCGCGTGTTCCGCGAGACCACGCCGGACCACCTCGACCTCGGGAAGCTCAGGCACGCACCGGATTGTCACCCATCCGGTGTGGTGCCGTGCACGGCACCCTGGTCAGCGCAGCGTGCACAGGTGGTTGAGCACGCCGTCCCTGGGCAGGCAGGGCGTGTAGCCCGCGCTGAGCAGGGCCGCCTGGGCGGCGTCGCTGTTCAGGTAGTCCAGGAAGGCGCCCAACGGCGAACCCGGTGCCGGGCTGCCCCGCGTGTACAGGTGCTCCACTGTCCAAAACGGATAGTTGGGTAGCGATTCCACCTGCGGGTACAGGCCGTTGAGCTTCGCGGTGACGACCTCGCCGCTGCGCACGGCAGCCTTGGTGGCGCTGTTCGCGACGTCGCCGTAGCCGATGGCGCCCGACACGGTGCTCACCGCCGTGATCAGGTCCTGGGTGGTGTCGCGCTCGCAGCGGATCGTGGGCGCGTTGGCAACCCGGTCCTTCGTGACGCAGCCGTCGGAGGACAGCACGCCCTCCGATCCGACCAGGACGTACCGCTCGAACGCCCGGCGCGTGCCCGAGTTCCCCCCGCGCCCGACGATCCGGATCGGCAGGTCCGGGCCGCCGAGCTGGTGCCAGTTGGTGTACTGGCCGCTGTAGATCCCGGTGAGCTGTGGCGTGGTCAGGTGATCGATGCCCACGTCGTTGTTGATCAGCACGCTGTAGACGAGGACGGCGGTCAGCTGCGGTTGCAGGCCCGGTGTCGGCTCGTCGGTGGCACCGTCGGACAGCGCGGCCAGGTCGGCCGCCTGCGCCGGGCTGTCGTCGACGAGTGCGCGGACGCCGTCGATGCTGCCGCTGGAGTCGACGTTGACGACGGCGCCACGGCACTCGGACACGTACTTCGCCGCCACCGTCTGCACGATCGGCCCGAACGCGGTGGAGCCGTCCACCCGGACGGTTCCCGGCGCACACGGGATGGTGGGATTCGCGGGCTGCTGTTGCCGGCCGATGATCAGAGTGGCGAGCAGTGCTCCCACCAGCATCACACCGATCGCCATCATGATGACGGGCCAGCCGAACCGGCGTTGCCTCTTCTCGTCGATCAGCGCCTTGCCGGTGGAGTGGCCGCCGGTGACCTGGTACTCCTTGCTGATCTCGGTGGCGTTCTGGTCGGCCTCGTGCAGCACCACGACCAGGATGAAGCTCTGACCGCGCCGCATCCACAGTTTCGCCAGCCGCACGCCGTGCCACTGCGGTTCCGGCTCCGGCGGGGTGACCACGGCCGGGGACGGGGTCAGCCGCGCCGCCAGCCGCCTGCGCAACGCCCGCAGCGTCCGGTTCTCCTCGATGCCGCCGGCCGGTCGCGTCGGTGGATCACCGGCACCGTTGGTGAAGAACTCCAGGTTCTCGCGCACATGCCGGCGTAGCTGCGGGTCGCTGGCCTCGGAGATCCGCGCGTCCCAGACGACGCGCCTGCCGAAGGTGAACGACAGCGGTGGCTCGAAGTCCGACTCCGCGATGTCGTAGCTGCCGGTGTTGCGGATCCGCACGATCACGACGCTCAGATGTTCGAGCAGCCGGACCACCGGCGGCAGTTGCGGATTGGTCGGCACGGACGACACGGGTTCGTCGGCGTCCCGGTCGAAGGACGTCGGGCTGAGGCCGATCTTGGAGTTGTACAGGACCTGGTACTGGATTCGCTTGCGCCGGATCAGCAGCCGGTCGATCAGTGGAGTGCCGAGGGAGACCACGGCCGCGACGGCGAGAGCGATGGTTCCGGTGTTCGATCCGAGCACGTCGACAACGTTGTGCAAGGTCTCAACGAACGACACAGTGGCAGAGCCTCCCGAAGTGTCGAACTGTCAACAGTGATCTTAGTTGGCCACCTGGCCGACGTCCTGCCGAGTACGCCAGGTATTCACCTGACGTTGGCTTTCGTGGCTACTAGGTGGCAACCGGTGACAGGTTCCGACCATCCGAACAGGCACCATGCGCGGTCGCGGTGTTATGGCTCCGGTGGGGTTTCGAACTCGGCGAGCGGCGGCACGTCCTCGTCGTCCGGACCCGAGTCGAGCTGCTCGTGCAGCTCGTTCCAGGCGGCCTCGGCGGCCTTCTGCTCGGCTTCCTTCTTGGTTCGGCCGTCGCCCGCGCCGTAGCTCTTGCCGGCCACCACCACCGTCGCGGTGAACTCCTTGCGGTGGTCCGGCCCGGACTCCTCGACCAGGTACTCGGGCACGCCCAGACCGGCCGCCGCGGTCAGTTCCTGAAGGCTGGTCTTCCAGTCGAGCCCGGCGCCCCGACGCGGAGCCTCGGCGAGCAACTGGTCGAACAACCGGTGCACCAGCGCACGGGCGGCTTCCAGACCGTGTTCCAGATAAACCGCGCCGATCACGGCCTCCAGGCCATCGGCCAGGATGCTGGCCTTGTCGCGGCCCCCGGTCATCTCCTCGCCGCGACCCAACATCAGGTACGCGCCAAGGCCACCGTCGCCAAGGCCGCGGGCCACGCCGGCCAGCGCGTTCATGTTCACCACGCTGGCACGCAGCTTGGCCAGTTGGCCCTCGGGCAGCGTGGGGTGCTCGTTGTAGAGGTGATCCGTGACGACGATGCTGAGCACCGCGTCGCCAAGGAACTCCAGGCGCTCGTTGGGCGGCAGGCCGCCGTGTTCGTAGGCGTAGGAGCGATGGGTCAGGGACAGGCCCAGAATCTCGGTGTCCAGGCTGACACCGAGCGCGGCCAACAGCGGACCGCGGTCGGTACGCCCGCCCGGGCTCTTACCCGCCATGGGTGGTCACCACTGTGACGCGGTCCGGTCAGGCCGGCGAGACAACTTGGCGGCCGTTGTACTGCCCGCAGGTGGGGCAGACCACGTGCGGCAGCTTCTGCGCCCGGCAGGCCCGGTTGCTGCACTCGACCAGGGTCGGCGCGGTGGCCTTCCACTGGGAACGGCGAGCACGGGTGTTCGAGCGGGACATCTTCCGCTTCGGGACGGCCACGACTACTTCTCCTCGTCAAACGCTGTCGATCCGCACCGCTGGGTTCGCAGGGTGCACCGAACGTCAGTTGTCAGATCCCCCGCCGAACCGATCCTGCACAGCGGCCCAGCGAGGGTCAATCCTCTCATGCCGGTGATCGGCACCGAGATCGGCCCACCGAGCACCGCAGTCCACGCACAGGCCCCGGCAGTCCGGCGCGCACAGCGGAGCCGCCGGCAGCGCGAGCACGATCGCGTCGCGCACCACGGGCTCCAGGTCGACGAGATCGTCCACGAGCCGGAAGACCTCGTCCTCGTCGGTGGTGGTGTCGGTCGCGCTGTCCGGGTAGGCGAACAGCTCGGTGAACTCCACCGTCACCCGCTCGCTGAGCGGGTCGAGACAGCGCGCGCACTCGCCGTCGAACTCGGCGGCGGCCGTGCCCGTCACGAGCACGCCCTCCACCACCGACTCCAACAGCACGTCGAACTCGACGACACGGCCCTTCGGCAACCGGACCACCGGTTCGAAGCCGAGTTCCTGATCAAGGGCCGCGGTGCGCTGGTAGCGACGGCTGCTACCCGGCCGTCGACCGATGTCCCTGGTGTCGATGACCCAGGGACCGGCCTTGGCCGGGCGCGCCGATGACGAACGGTGATTAGGCATTTGGTGTGGTGCCGTGCGACGTCAATGGCGGGGCCTTCCCGCGCACAGCCGTTCCAGGTTACGCGACGAACGTGCCGAATGTGAAATCCGCCAGAACGATCACTCGCGGTAGTCGTACTGGCGGCCGTTCGCGCCGACCATCGGGGTGTGCAGGCGGGAGCGGCCCTTGCCGACCGTCCGCAGGGTGTGGGTCAGCAGTTCCTCGAACTCGCCCAGCTTGCCGTCCACGTAGGCGTCGCACTCGGCGCGCAGCTGGTCGATCTCGGCCTGCGCCGCGTCCACGATCCGGGCCGACTCGGCGTGCGCGGCCTGCACCACCTCGGTCTGCGACACCAGCCGGGCCTGCTCGGCCTCGCCCTCGTCCACCGCGCGCTCGTAGTTCAGCCTGCCGGCCTGGAGCATCCGCTCCGCCTCGTCCTGCGAGCGACCGACGAGCTCCTGGTACTCGACGCGGCCAGCGGCCACAGTACGTTCGGCAGTGGCCTCCGCGTCGGCGATCATCCGTTCTGCCCGTGTCTTCGCGTCGGCCAGCAGCCGGTTCGCCTCGTCCTGGGTCTCGGTGACCAGCTGTTCGGCCTGGGCCTCCGCCTTGTTCAGGATCTGTTCCGCCTCGTGCCGGGCCTTGCCGACCAGCTCGTCGCGGCGGTCCAGCACGTCCTGGGCGTCGTCCAGCTCGGCCGGGATGGCGTCGCGCACCTCGTCCAGCAGTTCCAGCGCGTCACCGCGCGGCACGACGCAGCCGGACGTCATCGGGACGCCCCGCGCCTCCTCCAGGATGGTGACGAGCTCGTCGAGCGCCTCGAACACCCGGTACACGGCGTCTCCCCGGTTTCTCGCTATCCCCCGCCCACGCACGAGCGGACCCTGCCAGCCCACATTGTCACCCCCGGCCAACCGACAACCGGGGATCCGGCCGGCACCGGGCGTGTCCGATTGGCCAGACTGGCCGGGTGCGCGAACCCGTCATTCGAACCGCGCGACAGGCCGACGTGCCGGCCATCGTCGCGATGCTGGCCGACGATCCGCTCGGGGCCACCCGGGAACACCCCGGCGACCCGGCTTACCTGACCGCTTTCGCCGCGCTGGACGCCGATCCCCGGCAGCTGCTGGTGGTCGCGGAGGCCGACGGCGAACCGGTCGGCACGCTCCAGCTGACCTTCATCCCCGGCCTGTCGCGACGCGGCGCGACCAGGGCCCAGATCGAGGCGGTCCGGGTGCGCGCCGACCGGCGTGGCGCCGGCCTTGGCGAGACGTTGATCCGGTGGGCCGTCGACACGGCGCGGCAGCGCGGCTGCGTCATGGTGCAGCTCACCTCGGACTCGTCCCGCGTGGACGCGCACCGCTTCTACGAGCGGCTCGGCTTCCGAGCCAGCCACGTCGGGATGAAGTTGCCGCTCTAGGCCCGGAAGATGGATCAGCTGTGCGCGCGGTGCTCGGCAGAGCGGGCCAGCAGCTGTCGGTGCACCAGCTCCGGCACGAGGTGCGCGACGTCGCCGCCGTACTGGGCGACCTCCTTCACCAGCGAGCTGGACAGGAAGCTCCACAGCGGATTCGTCGGCATGAACAGGGTTTCCACGCCGGAGAGCTGCTGGTTCATCTGGGCCATCTGCAACTCGTAGTCGAAGTCGCTGACCGCGCGCAGGCCCTTCACGATCGCGTTCACGTCGTGCTGGCGGCAGTAGTCGACGAGCAGGCCGTGCCACGAGTCGACCCGGACCGTCGGCAGGTGCGCGGTCACCGCGCGGAGCATGTCGATCCGCTCGTCGACGCTGAACATGCCCTGCTTGGTCTTGTTGATCAGCACCGCGACGACGACCTCGTCGAACAGTCCGGTCGCCCGCTCCACGATGTCGATGTGGCCGTTGGTGACCGGGTCGTACGAGCCGGGATAGACCGCACGCCTCATGCAGCGGACGGTAGCAGCCGCGACACGCCCGTGCGCGCTCCGATGTGAGGCATGCCTCAGTGCGGTTCGATCCAGTAGGTGGCGGTGTCGCCGTAGCGGCGGGAACGGATCATCGCCAGACCGTCCGGCAGGGTCGGTTCGCCGTCGCGTGCGGCGCGTTCCAGCACCAGCACGCCGTCGGCGGCCAGCCAGCCGCCCGCCGGCAACCGGTCGAGCACCACGGCCAGGTCGGCATCGGGCAGGCCGTAGGGCGGGTCGGCCAGGATCACGTCGAACGGTTCGACGGCCGGCGCGGCCAGGATCGCCTCGACAGGGCCGGCCAGCACAACGGCGCCGGATAGGCCGAGCGTGGCCGCGTTGCGGCGCAAGACGTCCAGCGCGCGACGGTCGGATTCCACGAAGGTGGCCGTTGCCGCACCCCGGGACAGCGCTTCGAGGCCGAGCGCGCCGGAACCGGCATAGAGGTCCAGCACCCGGGCGCCGGCCAGCCCGATGGTGGCCTCCAGCGAGCTGAACATGGCCTCACGGACACGTTCGGAGGTGGGCCGGGTGCCGCTGGGCGGCACGGCCAGCCGCCGCCCGCCTGCCGATCCGGCCACGATCCTGGTCACCCGGACATGGTCCCCGATCGGTGTTCGACCCGTACCACCGACGTTACCGCGTGCATTGTTTCGTGCACATCAGCCCGGCGCATGATTCGCGTCCGATCGGGACGGCGTACCGTCTTCATCTGGCCATTTTCGTTCAGCGTGAGATGCAGGAGCGCCCGGTGTCGCAGGACTCCATCCGGCAGGACTCCCTCAGGACGGCCGAGACCGCGGTCGAGCAACGGCATGTCGACCTGGTGTACGCGCGGCTGGCCGAGGTCCGGTCCGAGACCGAGGCCATGCGTGACCGGGGCTACCAGCTCGCGCACGGCGCCGACCGGGAGGCGATCTTCGAGCAGGCCCAGATGCTGATCGAGCGCGACGTGATGGTCCAGTACGCGAACAAGGTGTTGCAGTCGCTGGACGCCGAGCACGAGGGCCTGGTGTTCGGCCGGCTCGACCTGTCCGACCAGGATGACGACACGCGCGGCGAGGTCCTCTACATCGGCAGGCTCGGCCTGCGTGACGAGAACTTCGACAATCTGGTGCTGGACTGGCGGGCGCCCGCGTCGGCCGCGTTCTACCAGGCCACGGCCGAACACCCGATGGGGGTGCTGCGCCGCAGGGTGATCCGCTGCTCGCGGGAACGCGTGCTCGACATCGACGACGACGTGCTGGCGCCGGGCGCGCTGCCCGACGACATCCGGATCGTCGGCGACGGCGCGCTGATGGCGGCGCTGGGCCGGGCACGCGGCGACCAGATGCGCGACATCGTGGCCACGATCCAGAAGGAACAGGACGACGCGATCCGGGCCCCGTCGGCCGGGATCACCGAGATCACCGGCGGGCCGGGCACCGGCAAGACCGCGGTCGCGCTGCACCGCGCGGCCTATCTCCTGTACCGGCACCGCCGCACGATGACCGGGGCCGGTGTGCTCGTGGTGGGGCCGTCGCCGGTGTTCACCAACTACATCTCGCGGGTGCTGCCGTCGATGGGCGAGGACAGCGCGGAACTGCGGGCGCTGGGCGAGGTGCTCGACGACGTCACCACGACCCGGCTGGACAGCGCGCGCGTCGCCGCGGTGAAGGGCTCGGCCCGGATGCTGCGGGTGCTGCGGCGGGCGATCCGGCTGACACCGCCGGACGTGCCCGGCGAACTGCGCATCGTGTACCACGGCGAGGTGCTGCGGCTGGACACGATCGAGCTCGAACGCGTCCGGCGGACCGTGCACCGCAGGGGCGGGCTGCCCAACCGGTCCCGGGTGGACGCGGCTGAGGCGCTGTTGGAAGCGTTGTGGCGCAAGGCAGAGTCGTACATGGCGGATGACAGGGCAGCCAGCGGCGCCCGGCCCTACCGGGCCCGCCGCGACGACCTGGTCACCGAATTGGGCGAACGGATCGAGTTCCACCGTTTCCTGGTCGACTGGTGGCCGGTGCTCACCCCGGCCGGCGTGCTCGGCTGGCTGGCCAACCGCGGCCGGCTGGCACAGGCGGCGGGTCGGGTGCTGGACAGGACGGAGATCGACCTGCTGGCCGCATCGTGGGCGTCGCCGTCCCCGTCGGTTGCCGACGTGGCACTGCTGGACGAGCTGCGTGTCCTCATCGGCGAGCCACGCCGCCGCAGGTCGCGGCCTGAGGACCCGAAGCGGCGCGCCGACCACCCGCGCCGGCCCGCGCACTACGACGAGTACGCGCACATCGTGGTGGACGAGGCGCAGGACCTGTCCCCCATGCAGTGGCGGATGGTCGGGCGGCGCGGCCGGTACGCGAGCTGGACGATCGTCGGCGACCCGTTGCAGAGCGCGTGGCCGGACCCGGCCGAGACGATGGCGGCCCGGGACAACGCGCTGCGCTCGGTCCGGACGAAACGCCAGTTCGTGCTGCGCACCAACTACCGGAACTCGGCCGAGATCTTCGCCATGGCCGCCCGGGTGCTGGCCAATCAGTCGTCCCCGGACGACCTGCCGATCGCGGTCCGCAGTACCGGCGTGCAACCGTCGGTCCGGACGGTCACCGACGTCCTGGCCGAGACTCGCCGGGCCGCCACGGAACTGCTGGCCGAGGTCACCGGCACGGTCGGCGTGATCACCACGTTGGAGGGCGTGTCAGCCACGACAGCGGCCCTGGCCGACGTGGACCCGGACCGCGTGCGGGTGGTCGGCAGCCTGGACGCGAAGGGCCTCGAGTACGACGCGGTCGTCGTGGTCACGCCGGAACGAATAATCGCGGAAGCGGCCACCCCGGCCGCCGGTCGGCGTTCGGTATACGTGGCGCTGACCAGGGCGACACAGCGCCTGACGGTCGTGACGACGGACGATTCCTGGTTGTCGTGAGTGTTGGTTGTCGAATCGTCGAAAACTCACCGGGCCAAGCCATACCCTGTGCCGCATGGGCCAAGTAACCCTTGAGCTGAGCGAGGCAACCCTGCGGAAGGCCGGCGAGCTGGCCGCCAAGAAGGGCATGCCGCTGGACGCGTTCCTGGCGTACCAGATCGACGAACTGGTGGCGGCCAACGACCGCTACGAACGGGCGCGGGCATCGGTGGCACAACTGTTCCCGGAGACTGCCCAGGACCTGACGATCGACGACCCGCAGCACTTCTTCAACCGCTGGCAGAACGACCCACCCACCGCCTAACCTCGGACTCACCGACCTGCTCGTGTCGGCCGCTTCGGTCTTCCTGGTCGCGAGATGGAAGTTCAGGTCAGGTGAAAAGCGGCTCGGATCTCCGCGAACTCACGAGGCAAGCTCACCACTACAGTGGAGCTATCTGCGCGATACCTCCTACTGATCACCGAAGATTGCAAACCTGGACATAGGGAGCGAATGGACCTGCACGACCAGGACCCGGTCGATACCGAGCACACGGTACGGCAGAGAAAGGGAGGTCGCCTGCCGGCCATCGGCATCGCTGCAGCAGCCGTCGCGCTGGCCGTTGCGGCCACCACCTTGCCATCGGCGCTCAACCCTCTTGCCGAGGAGCGCTTCTGCGATAAGCCGTGGGTGCTCAAGGGTCCAATCTTGGCCAAATACAAAGAGCTGGGCGGCCCGGACAAGGCGCCCTATTGCCCGGTGGGCCCGATAACGGCCACCCCGGACGGGCACGGCCAGTACGCTCAATTCCACGACGGCCTGATCTACTGGAGCGACAATACCGGTGCACACCCGGTCTGGGGTGAGATCAGCAAGAAATGGGAAGCACTCGGACGAGCGGCCGGGAAGCTCGGGTACCCTATGGCCGATGAGCAGGAGACGGACAAGGGTGGCCGGCGCCAAGAATTCCAGCACGGCACCATCTACTATTTCTCGCCCGCAGAAGGTGCGCACGCCGTGTGGGATGAAATCGGCGAGAAGTGGGGACAGCTGCATTGGGAAAGCGGGCCACTCGGGTTCCCGGTGACCGACGAACGCACAAATCCGGACGGCGGCAAGAGCCAGGACTTCGAAGGCGGCACGATAGCCTGGCACCCGTCGCGATCGCATGGCGCGCACGCCGTCCTGGTTAAAATCAAGGAGAAGTGGCTACAGCACGGCGCAGAAAACGGCGACTACGGCTACCCTGTCGCCGATGAGGTCTACCGCGACTCCGTGTACAGCCAGGAATTCGAAAGGGGAGTGATCAGATGGGACGTGGTCATCGGTGGATATCGCTAACCGAATGGAACGCAGCAGCCTCTTCAGTCGGACACTCGGCAGGCGGGTGCCGAACCATGGCGGGGGCATTTTCATCAACTATCGGCAGCGAACCAATGTTGGCTGCCTGACCGACCACGCCCAGTTCGTCGAGGCTCTGGCCAACCGACTGGGCACCCACTTCGGACACGATCAGGTGTTCGTCGACACCACCGGGATTAAAGCTGGCGAACCGTATCCGGAGAAGCTCGAGCAAAAGCTGAACAGTCTCGATGTACTGATAGCGGTCATCCATCGGAACTGGCTCCAAGATCTTGCCGATCGACTCAGCTCCGCCGATCTCGACTGGGTCAGACACGAGATCGTCACCGCACTTGACAATGGGAAATTGGTCATCCCCGTTCTGCTGGACGAGATCAAACCGCTCAAACGTAGCCAACTGCCGCTCGACCTCGAACGCTTCGCCATACGTCAGGCGGTCCAGTTCGAGTTCGGCAAGTGGACCGAGGGAATGGCCAAGCTGATTGCCGAGTTGGAACGGCACGTCGCACCGCGCTACCAGCAACCGTCCACCGAACAGTCGGCATCCGACCCACGCCGTCGACGATGGCTGCTTCCGCTGTTGACCATCCTGTGCCCTGCCGCTGTCGTCGCGCCGTCGCTGGTGGCTCTTTCGGCCCATTTCAAACCGGGAGAAGGCGCGGTGGTCATGGCCACGGTCGCGCGCACACTCGCCTGGCTACTGATCGTGGTAGTGGCCGCGAGCGGGATCAAGTACCTGCTCACCAGACGGCTCGGCTGGATCGATGAGCGGCTGGCAGAGCTACCGCGCACCACCAAGGCCAACATGGTCCTAAGTCTCTCCATCGCTGGTCTGATCATTCTGAGCGTGCTGGCCAACACAGCGCTCGGCATCGAACTGGGCCTGCCGGTCATCGGAGTCGCCGTCGTCATCGCCGTATGGCTCGGCGCGGTGTGGTTGCGCGACAGGGACAAGCTGGCGCAGTGGCCGCCCGACGATGTCGATGCCAACCCAGCGGCCATCCGTGGTGCCGTGGCACGCCTACGCGAGCGCATGGGCGAATGGCAGGCACCGCTGCCCCGGATACAGCGCGACCAGGCCACCCATGCGTCGGGGCAGAATCGGCAGGCGATCCAGCGGCTGCGTCTGCTGAACGACGAAGGCCGGCATCGCTGGTGGCGCTCGGTCCCGGCCTCGCTGTACCTGGCCAACGCCGTGCTCCTGGCGGCGACCGTCGGCGCAACCGGCACGGCCGTGGTGCTGTACCTCGACGGCGGCGAACGTCGTTGGGTGCTCTACCTGTGGTCAGCCTGTGTCGTCGCACTCGGCGGCCTGAGCGCCCTGGCCAGCGCAAAGATCGCTGCCCGGCGGGCGCACTGGCTGCGCGCCACTGTCCTGACGGACATACCGGCGAAAGTGGATGCCCTCGACCAGGACCTTGCCAAACTCGAGTAGACCGGCCGCCGCCGGACCGGTCGGACGCCAAAGTCTATTACGTGTACCAGGTAAATAGACTGTGGACATGGCACGCAGCAACCTCACTCTCCAACTGGACGAGGACACGATGCGCGAACTCAGAGTGCTCGCAGCGGAGGAAGGCACGTCGGCGAGCGCACTGATGGCGCAGTTCGTCCACAAGGTCACCGCAGCGAGAACGCGTTATCGAGAAGCGATGCGGGTGGCGCTCGAGTCGATGGACGAGGCTGCCGCAACCTCCCGTTCGGTACCTCGGTGGACCCGCGAGGAGATCAACGACCGGCGGTAAGCTCAGCACGCAGGTTCTGCGGTAGCCGCCCGGAAGATCAAGCCCCATTGCTGAAGAAGCGAGCGCGCGCGATCGTAGCGTCCTACGGCGAGTGGTGCCCCGTGAACACCGGTCCGGTGCTGATCATCTCGGCCAGCCGCCTGGAAGAAGATCATTCGCTCGCCTTCAGGGACGCGCTGATCATCGAGGCGGCGTTGCTGTGCGGTGCCACCACACTGCTATCCGAAGATCTGCAGCACGGACGGAAATTCGGGACGCTCGTCGTCGAGAACCCGTTCCGTGATGGCAGCTCAG
>DASXXM010000080.1:0-3681 GCA_036503065.1 Pseudonocardiaceae bacterium
CAGGGTGTTCGGCGCCGGCAGGGGGACGGTCGTGGTCGGCGTCGTCGGGGCCGACACCGGGTGGTAGTCCCGGCCCAGCACCACCCGGACGTGCCCGGCCGGCACGACCGACGACCGCGTCACCATCGCCCCGCCGAGCAGTTGCGACACGGCGTCGGCCGCGGCCAACTCCGTGGACGAGCCGTACTCCACGACGGTGGCCTGCACCAGCGGATCCTGGGTGCTGGCCACACCTTCGGCGTAGCCCTTGCCGACCAGGACGCGCTCCAGGGCGCCGGCAACGCCGTCCTGACCCGACCTGTTCACCACGTCCACGGCACCGGCCGGCACCGGTGCCGTGGACGTGGTCGGCGTTGTCGTCGTGGTCGGCGGCTTGGTGGTCGTGGTCGGCGCGGTGGGCGTGAGCAGTTGGTGGACCTCGGTCTGGATCACCGCCAGGTTCACGATGTTGACGTCGCCGATCGTGCCGCCGAGGTTGGCGAAGTGGTCGATCGGCAGGGTGTTGAACGAGAGGTTGCCGCCGGTCAGGTTGTCCGCCTCCTGCGCGAACTCCAGCAGGTTCAGTCCACTGTCGATCGCGGTGTTCTGCTTGGCGACGGCGAGGATCCCGTTGATCTTCGACGGGCTGGTGAACGTGCCGGTCTGGCGCAGTTGGTAGGCCAGCGAGGAGATGAAGGCCTGCTGCCGGCGTTCCCGGTCCAGGTCGGTGAAGTTGTTGAAGTAGACGTCGGCGCGCCCGGTGTCCCGCCGCTGCCGGACGAACGCAAGCGCTTGCGACGTGTTGATCTGCTGTCGGCCGGCGGCGAAGTTCGCGCCGGAGAACGTGTCCTGCGTCGCCTGCTGCAGGCACACCGTGATCGGCTGCACGACCTGCGCGATCTGGAAGAACGCGACCAGCGTGACCTCGACGAAGTGGTCGATCGCGATCCCGCCGAGGAACTGGCTGACCGTGTCGACCTCCTCCTTGCGGCCCGCGTCGCGCGCGGCCTGCTCCAGCGTGGCGCCGGTGAGGCCCTGGGCGTGCAGTTGGTTGTAGGCCTGGTCGCGGGCCAGACCGTAGGCCTGCTTGATCTTCTCCTTGCACTCCTTGTCCGGGCAGCCCGGCAGGTCGACGTAGTCGTCCCGGGGGATGGAGATCTCCACCGCCCTGCCGTGCGCCGGCACGTGCAGCAGCATCAGGACGTTGGCGTTGAAGCCGCCGACCGAGTCGTCGCCGGCGTGCAGGGCGTTGTAGATGTCCTGCGGCAGCGGTTGGCCGTTCTCGTCCAGCCGGCTGTCCAGGCCCATGATCAGGATGTTCGTGTCGCCGTTGAGCGACTTCTTCTCGCTGGGTGCGGCGATCGCGTTCGACTTGTGCACGCTGGTGTCCAGGATCGTGTACTGGCTCCACGCGTAGCCGCTCAGGCTGAGGACCAGCAGCGACACCAGCCCCAGCGCCGTGTAGCCGGCGAACATGGCGACTCGTCGACCGGCCGGTCTTCGCCGGCTCGGTGGTGGTGCCACGGCCTGCGGCGGGACCACTGCTACTGCTACTGCTACTTCTTCGATGACGTCCGTCGGTCCGGTCGTCTCGGCCGACTGGCGCACCGTGAGTGGCAACCGGGGCCGGCTGGACAACGGGCCGGGTCGACGCCGCGCCGGCGGTCCCGCCCGACGGGCCGGCATCGGCGCGCGCCGCACCGACCGACGGGTCGGCAGATTCGCGGGATCGGCGGGATCGGCCTCGGGGAGGCTGCCGCTGAGATCACCGCGCCTCGGTGCGTCCCACTCGTCCACAGTGCCTCCCAACCGACGTCGTCCCAGCTCAAGCGGCTCGGAAAAACGTCAGCCTGCCACAGCGGGCCGGCCGGATCGGAAACTTCAGCGAATCCGGCGTTCATGCAGGACAAGTAGTGCATATGCGGCAATGCTCTGCGCGTCGGTCAGCTCGCCCTGCGTGATCATCGCCTCGACGGCCGCCCGGCTGAACCACGCCGACCGCATGTCCTGCTCCTCCAGTTCGCGCTCCGGCCTGCCGTCGGTCAGGTCGGTCGCCAAGAACACGCGGCCGCGCTGGCTGGACATCCCGGCCGCCACGTCGAGCAGGCCGATCTCCTCCAGCCTGCCGGCCCGCAGCCCCGTCTCCTCCCGCAGTTCGCGGGCGGCCAGCGCGCCAGGTTCGCTGTCGGCCATGCCGGGCGCGGTGCCCTGCGGAAACTCCCAACGTCGCAGGCCCAGCGGGTAACGGAACTGCTCGACGAGGTGCAGCCGGCCGTCCTGGAGCGGGATAACGAGTGCGTAGTCGGGCTTGTCGACGACCCCGTAGATCCCGGCACTCCCGTCCGCCCGACGGACGTCGTCCTCCCGCACGGTCATCCACGAGTTGGCGTACACCTGCCGCGAGCCCAGCGATTCCACGGCCGCCATCATGCCCGAGCCCGCCCATCTCCTACCCTGACCCGGTGCGTCTCGTGATTGCCCGCTGCCAGGTGGACTACGTCGGCCGACTGACCGCGCATCTCCCGATGGCCCAGCGGCTACTGCTGGTGAAGGCCGACGGCTCGGTGTCCGTCCACTCGGACGACAGGGCGTACAAGCCGCTGAACTGGATGAGCCCACCCTGCTGGCTGATCGACGACGGCGACATCTGGACCGTCCAGAACAAGGCAGGCGAAAAACTCGTCATCACCATGAACGAGGTACTGCACGACTCGACCCACGAACTGGGCGCCGAACCGGGTTTGGTTAAGGACGGCGTTGAAGCCCACCTACAGGAACTACTGGCCGAACACATCACCACCCTGGGCGAGGGCTGGTCCCTGGTCCGCCGCGAATACCCCACCGCGATCGGCCCGGTCGACATCCTGTGCCGAGACCGATCCGGCGCGACGGTAGCCGTGGAAATCAAACGCCGAGGCGAAATAGACGGCGTGGAACAACTGACCCGATACCTGGAACTGCTCAACCGCGACCCGCTACTGTCCCCGGTCCGTGGCGTCTACGCCGCCCAACTGATCAAACCGCAGGCCAAGACCCTGGCCGAGGACCGAGGAATCCGCTGCGTCACCCTCGATTACGACACCCTGCGCGGCATCGAATCCGACGAGTTCCGCCTGTTCTAGCGTAGGCAATGGTTGGTCATTTGCTGGCCCCCGTGAGGTCTACGATCGATCGCCCGGCTGCCACATCAACGGTTGGTGATACGTTTGACCACTGGTGGGCCAAGATGGTGCCTATTTCCAGTCGTGCGAGTAGTCCGGTTCGGTTCCCAGCGACAGTTTGATCCACAGGTCGGGTTTCCGTTCGAGCACCGGCAGGATCGTGTCGAGATGTTGTTTGACGACGGTGGCGCCGTCCCATTTCGTGCCCTTGTGCACGTAGGGCCGCGGCGACACGAGCGTCTACATCCTGATCGAGAACGAACCGCACGTCAGGCGACCATGTTCCGCCGGACAGCCTCGATATCGGCTTCGGTCAGGTCGGGGTACGCCTCCAACACTGCTGCTGTGGATCGCCCGGCCTGAAGGTACCGTCGCACGGTATCGACCGGAATGCGGATGCCGGCCAGGACGGGCTTGCTGCCGAGGGTGCCTCGACGCCGCTCGGTTTGGCCGACCTGGCCATGGTCACGGCGCATCCCCTCCGCGATGCGGTTGCGGAGTGGTTGGAGGTGCAACACCTCGCTTATGACGATCTGGTCCG
>DASXXM010000081.1:0-3263 GCA_036503065.1 Pseudonocardiaceae bacterium
TCAGCGCCTTGCCGCCCTCGTCGTCCGGGTGCGACATGCCGGCCACCACGACCTGCACGGGCCGGTCGGCGTGCAGCAGCAGGTCACGCAGGCGCTGGGCGTCCCGCAGCATCAGGGTCAGGCGCTTGTAGGTGGGCACGCGACGGGCGAAGCCGACGGTCAGCACGTCCGGGTCGAACACCGAGTCCACCCAGCCCAGCTCCAACGCGGACGCGCCGCGCTCCAGCCAGGCGATCCGCAATCGGCGCCGCACTTCCGCGACCAGCCTGCGACGCAGCCGGCAGCGCAGGTCCCATAGCTCGGTGTCGCTCGGCTCCGCCGGCAGCTCGTCGATCTCGCGGGCGGTCCACGTCGGGCCGTGCACGCCGTTGGTGACGGAGCCGACCGGCACCTCGGCCGTGTCGAAGCCCGGCCACAGGCGGGCGAACATGCGCCTGGTCACGGCGCCGTGCAGGGCGGAGACGCCGTTGGCCCGCTGGGCCAGCCGCAGGCCCAGGTGCGACATGTTGAACAGCCCCGGGTTGTCCTCCGCGCCCAGGGCCAGGACGCGGCGGACCGGGACGTCCGGCAGCAGACGGTCGTTGCCGAAGTAGTACTGGACCAGGTCGACCGGGAAGCGGTCGATGCCGGCCGGGACCGGGATGTGGGTGGTGAACACCGTGCCGGCCCGGACCGCGGACAGTGCCTGGTCGAAGTCCAGGTCGGTGGTGGTGACGAGTTCGTGGACGCGTTCCAGGCCGAGAAAGCCGGCGTGGCCCTCGTTGGTGTGGAAGACCTCGGGGCGCGGATGCCCGGTCAGCTCGCAGAAGCGGCGGACCGCGCGCACGCCGCCGACGCCGGCCAGGATCTCCTGGCGGATGCGGTGGTCCCGGTCGCCGCCGTAGAGCCGGTCGGTCACGGCACGCAGTTCGGCGTCGCCGTCGTTCTCCGGGATGTCGGTGTCCAGCAGCAGCAGGGGCACTCGGCCGACGCGGGCGTGCCAGATCCGGGCGTGCAGCACCCGGCCGGCCGGCATCTCGACGTGGACCAGGACCTGCGCGCCGGACGGCTCGGTGAGCGGCTCCAGCGGCAGGCCGCGCGGGTCGATCACCGGGTAGTGCTCGACCTGCCAGCCGTCCAGCGAGAGCGTCTGGCGGAAGTAGCCGGACCGGTAGAGCAGGCCGACGCCGATCAGCGGCAGGCCGAGGTCGGACGCGGCCTTGAGGTGGTCGCCGGCCAGTACGCCGAGGCCGCCGGAGTAGTTGGGCAGTACCTCCGTGACGCCGAACTCCATGGAGAAGTAGGCGATCGCGGCCGGCAGGTGGTCGTCCTGCTGCCGTTGTTGGTACCAGCGTGGCTCGGTGAGATAACTTGCCAGGTCGGCGGCCGTGTCCGCGATCCTGGCCACGAAGTCCTGGTCGGCGGCCAGCCGGTCCAACGTGTCGGTCGGCACGTCGGCGAGCAGGCGCAGCGGGTCGGCCGCGACCTGGCGCCACCGGTCGGGATCGACCGCCTCGAACAGGTCCCTGGTGGCCGGATGCCAGGTCCACCGCAGGTTCATCGCCAGCGTGTGCAACTCGGTCAACTCCGCCGGCAGGCCGGGGCGGACGGTGAAACGGCGCAGGGCTCTCACCAGTTCGACCTTACGACTTGGCGCGCGACTGATGGTGAGCCGTGCCGGTCCGACGACCCTGCCGTGTGATGAGCGGGAGCTGTCGGCGGTTCGCCGATCAGCTTGTCCGGGTGTGGATATGGCGGGCCGGTGCGGCGCCGGTGCCGATACGATGAGTCACGGCCGTGCGGGCCCGTCCTGAGTCACCACGTCCCGCATCGGGACCGGTCCGGACGCCAGCGCCATAGGATGGATCATGTCCAGCTCAGATGAGGATATGTCACCGGAATACCCGAACAATCCAACGTTTCCGGCCTATCCCCAGAACCAGCAGTATCCGGGCCCGCAACAGGACCCAATCCCCCAGCCGTACCCGGGCCAACAGCCGTACCCGGGCCAACAGCCGTACCCGGGTCCTCAGCCGTACCCGGGCCAGCAGTACCCGGGTCCGCAGTACCCGAACCAGCCCTACCAGAACCAACAGCCCTACCAGAACCAGCCGTATCCCAACCAGCCGTATCCGCCGCAGCAGTACCCGCCCTACCCGTACCCGCCCTACTATCCGGGCACCAACGGGCTCGCGATCGCCGCGCTTGTGTGCAGTTTCTTCTATATCATCGGCGGCGTCCTCGGCGTGATCTTCGGCTGTGTCGCGCTCAGTCAGATCCGCCAACGCGGCCAGTCCGGTAAGGGGATGGCAATCGCGGGCATCGTGATCGGCTCGGTCTGGGTGGGCGTGTTCCTGGTCGCCCTCATCGCCGGGTTCGCGTACGGCTTCTAGACCACCGTGGTCATGTGGCGCACCGACTCGTTGGCCAACGGCACTCACCGGCTCGGGTGAGCCGGGCGGGTGGTCGCCGACGTTCGGGGTTTCCGTGATCCAGGTCACGCCTTAGCCTGGATGGACGATGACCGGCCAGCGGAGATCGGGGTGTGCGGCATGAGGATCTCGGACGTGCTTCGACAAAAAGGGAACGCGGTGGCGACGATCGCGCCAACTGCCACCGTCCGTCAGCTGTTGACCACTCTCCGTGAACACAACATCGGTGCCACGGTGGTCACCACCGACGGGGACGCGGTGGTCGGCATCGTGTCCGAGCGCGACATCGTCCGGAAGCTGGACGAGCGCGGTGCCGAACTGCTGGGTGCCCAGGTCAGCGAGATCATGACCAGGGGCGTGCTCACCTGTGCGCCGGACGACACCGTGGACAGCCTCGCGGAAACCATGACCGAACGGCGGATTCGGCACATG
Organism: Pseudonocardiaceae bacterium; assembly: GCA_036503065.1. Lineage (GTDB taxonomy): Bacteria > Actinomycetota > Actinomycetes > Mycobacteriales > Pseudonocardiaceae > DATEPR01. The sequence goes on from DASXXM010000081.1 coordinate 2,844, forward strand.
CCCGTGCTGGACCACGGGCGGCTGGCCGGGATCGTGAGCATCGGGGACGTGGTCAAGAGCCACATCCGGCAACTGGAGACCGACCGCGAGCAGTTGGAGTCCTACATCGCGCACGGCTGAGGCTCGCAACGTCCTCGGGCCCCCATCGCCGCGACGATGGGGGCCCGAGCAGCGAAAGCGGGTCAGATGACGTTGACGCCGGTGGCCTGCGGGCCCTTGGTGCCCTGGCCGATCTCGAACTCAACCCGCTGGTTCTCCTCCAGGGTGCGGAAGCCGCGACCCTGGATTTCCGAGTAGTGCACGAAGACGTCGGCGCCGCCGCCGTCAGGAGTGATGAACCCGAAGCCCTTCTCCGAGTTGAACCACTTCACCGTGCCCTGTGCCATGTTGGCGGTCTCCTCTAACAGATCACTAAAACAG
>DASXXM010000082.1:0-9777 GCA_036503065.1 Pseudonocardiaceae bacterium
GGCGAACGCCCCGATCGCCCAGTCCGCCACCGACGACACCGGCTACCCGCGCACCCTCCCGGTCCTGGCGAGCCAGAGCCCGGGCGCGGTGCTGTGCGCGGTCGGCGACGGCCAGGACGACACCCGGATCGTGGCCGAACCCGCGCTGCCGCTGCCGAACGGCGCGAAACCGATGCCGGTCACCAACCGCACCGACGACCGGGTCGCCGCCGAGGTCTACGTCCCGCCCGGCACCGGCGCGCTGGTGCGCGAACTCGTCGGCGCGGGCGGCACCACCCCGACCACCTATCTGATCACCGACGCGGGCATGAAATATCCGGTGCCCAGCGGGGACGCACTCAAGGCACTGGGCTACGGCGCCGCGACCGCGCAGCCGGTGGCCGGCACCCTGCTGGCCCTCCTGCCGACCGGCCCGTCACTGGATCCGGCGGCAGCCCGACAAGAGGTGGCGAGCCGATGACCGACCTGCGGACGCCCCCCGCCGAGCCGGCCCCCGACGGCGACGAGCCCGCGGCCGCCGCACCCACCGCCCGCATCCTGGTCGGCGTCGTGGAGGATCATCCGCTGTATCGGGCCGCGGTCGCCCGCGTGCTGGAGGAGACGCCCGACATCGAACTGGGCGTGGTGGCCGACTCGGTGGCCAGGTTCGCGGTCGGCCGCCAGCCACCCGGCGGCGTGGTCGTGCTCGACCTGAAGCTGCACGGGGTGCGCGACGCGGCCGCCGTCCTGGAGATCATCGGCATGGGCCACCGAGTGCTGGTCGTGTCCGCGCACGCCGACCAGCCGGAGGTGCTCGGCGCGATCGCCGCGGGCGCGCGCGGCTACCTGTCCAAGGACGCCGACGGTGCCGAGATCCTGCGCGCCATCAGGGCCATCGCGGCCGGCAACAGCTACGTGTCGCCGATCCTGGCTGCGTTCGTACTCAACTCGTCCCGCCAGGCAGGCCCCAGGATCGAACTGTCCGCGCAGGAGCGCCGCGTGCTGTCCCTGGTGGCGGCGGGGGAGCGCGACGTCGACATCGCCGAGACCATGTCGATCGGCATCCGCACCGTACGGTCCTATTTGGACCGAATCAGGGACAAGACCGGCCGCAGGCGCCGCCCGGAACTGACCCGCTTCGCGATCGAGGAGGGCATCGCCCACCGCCCGCCCGACTGACAGCCGCTTGACAGGCCATGGGTCGGTAACGATACTGAACCGGTAAGAAAAATGAACCGGTGAGGGAGGCCGTGTGACCGGCAGCGATGAGTTCTACCGCGCCGCAAGGGAAGGCGCCGACCTGGCCCGGTCCCTCGCCGACACCACCGAGCAACGGCGAGCGCTGCCGCCCGAACTGGTGGCCAAGCTGACCGGGTTGTGCCGCGCCGGAGTACCCGCTGCACTCGGCGGTCCGGAACTGCCGCCCGCCGTGAGCCTGGAGACCGCCGAGATCGTGGCGCGCGGCGACGCGTCCGCGGGCTGGTGCGTGTCCATCGCCGCCACCAGCAGCCTGCTTTCCGCGTATCTGCCGAGGAAGGGCGCGGACGAGGTCTTCGGCGACCCGAGCACGGTGGCCGCAGGCGTGTGGGCGCCGCGCGGTGCCGGGCGCGAGGTCGACGGCGGTGTCGTCGTGTCCGGCCGGTGGGCGTTCTGCAGCGGTATCCCGCATGCGGACTGGCTGTTCGCCGGTCTGCTGCTGCGATCCGACGGCGATCCGGTGATGCGGATCGTCGCGATGCCCAAGCACGAACTGACGGTCCTGGACACCTGGCACACCGCCGGCCTGCGCGGCACCGGCAGCCACGACTGCGTGGCCGCCGACGTCTTCGTGCCGGACCACCGGGTGGTCTCGCTCGTGGACGGACCACCCGAGGACGCCGCCGCACTGCACCGGTTCCCGCTGTTCGGTTTCTTCGCGCTGTCCATCGCGGCCGCCGCGCTGGGCAACGCGCGCGGCGCGGTCGACGACCTCGTCGAACTCGCCGGCGCGCGCAAGCCGACCGGATCGAGCCGAACCCTGGCCGAGCGCAGCCAGACACAGGCCGTGGTCGCCGAATCGGAGGCGGCGCTGCGGGCCGCACGGCTGCTGATGTACGCGTCCATCGACGACGCGTGGCAGGCCGCGCAGCGCCAGGAACCCGTCCCGGCGGCACTGCGACTCGGGCTCCGCCTCGCCGCGACCCACGTCACCCAGACCGCGGCCAGGGTGACGACCGCGATGTACGAACTGGGCGGTGGCGCGGCGATCTACGAGACCTCACCGCTGCAGCGCCGATTCCGCGACGCCCACACCGCGACGGCCCACTTCCAGGTCAACGCCACCAGCTACGAACTGCCCGGCAAGCTGCTGCTCGGCCTCGACGCGCGAACCGACCAGCTGTGAGCGGCAACCCGTGCCGGCTCGACCGCACTCGCTGCCGAGTAGGAGTGTCCATTGTGGTCCAGTGATGATCTCCAGCACCGCTTCGAGGCGGACTCGGTCAGTCGTGCGCTGGCGCTGGTCGGCGAACGGTGGAGCCTGCTCATCCTGCGCGAGGCATTCTTCGGCGTGCGTCGCTACGGCGAGTTCGTCCGGAACCTGTCGATCCCACGGCCGACACTGTCCGCACGACTGAAGACCCTCGTGGACGCGAGCATCCTCGAACGGGTGCGGTACGCCACCGAGCCCGACCGGCACGAATACCGCCTCACCGAGGCAGGCCGGGATCTCTTCCCGGCCGTCATCACGCTCATGCGGTGGGGCGACAACTACCTGGCCGGTCCGGAAGGGCCGCCGATCCTGTTGCGCCACAAGGACTGTGGCGAGATCGCGGACACCTACGTGGCGTGCCGGCACTGCGGCGGCGACATCACGGTCGACGGGATCTCGCCAGAGCCCGGCCCGGCGTTCCGTGACCGGCCGGCCACCTGAGTGGCCTACGTCAGGGGTTTCCGCGCGACTACGCCGTGTGTCCGCAGGATCGGCTCGAAGTCCTCGTCCGGATGCCACTCGTTGGTCAGGACGATGCCGGGCGGCACCAGGTCCAGCCCGTCCAGCCAGTCGGCCAGCACGTCCGGGTCGCGGTGGATGAACGGCACCTTCGTGGACCGCCGGTACTCGTCGACCATCCGAGCCTGCTCGACCGGCAGGTCCTTGTCGTCGGCGGCGTGGGAGAGCGCGACGTAGCTGCCGGGCGCGATGCGTTCGGCGTAGGCGCGGACGAGGTCGCCGGGCTGGTCGGCGTCGGGCAGGAAGTGCAGCACCGCGAGCATCAGCACGGCGACCGGTCTGGCGAGGTCGAGCACGTCGGCCAGTTCCGGGCGGCCCAGCACGTCGGCCGGCAGGCGCAGGTCGGCCTGGACGACCGTGGCCCGGTCGTCGTCGGCCAGCAGTCGCCTGCCGTGCGCGACGGCGTCCGGATCGATGTCGACGTAGACCACCCGGGCCGCCGGGTTGGCGGCCTGCGCGACCTCGTGCACGTTGCCCACCGTCGGCACGCCGGAACCGAGGTCGAGGAACTGGTCGACGCCACGTTCGATGGCCAGGTAGGTGACCACCCGGCGCAGGAACGCGCGGTTCGCCCAGATCGCGGGCCACAGCGTGGGCATGGCCGCCGCGGCGCGCTCGCCGACCTCGCGGTCCACCGCGAAGTTGTGGCTGCCGCCGAGCCAGTAGTCGTAGATCCGGGCCGGGCTGGGCCTGGACACGTCGATGTCGGCGTCATCGCTCATGGCCGGCATTGTCGCAGCCGCGCTGTACGGTCCCAACCATGACCACGTGGCGTGAGTTCACCGAGGCCGCGCCGCGGATCGCCGCCGTCTTCACCCGTCGTCACGCCGCCACCGGCGGCCTGTGCCTGTTGGCCACGCTCCGGTCCGACGGATTCCCGCGCATCAGCCCGATCGAGCCGAGGATGTTCGAGGGCCAACTGTGGCTCGTCGGCATGCCGGACACCACCAAGTTCCGCGACCTTGGCCGCGACCCGCGCTTCTGCCTGCACACCGCGACCGTCGACACCGAGGTGACGGACGGTGACGCGAAATTGTGGGGCGTGGTCCACGACGTGCCGGACAGGGCCCTGCACCGGAGATTCGCCGCCGCACTGTTCGCCGAGACCGGATTCGACCTGCGCGGCCAGCGGTTCGACCATTTCTACGCGGCCGAATTGACCGGCGCGTCAACGGTCGAGGTCGGCGACGGCCACCTGGACGTGACGATCTGGAAACCCGGCGAGGCAGAGCGTGTCGTGCGAAAGCACTGACCGGAGCGCCCCTGGTCTACTGGAGCGCCGTGGCCCGATCAATGCCGAAGCTGACGGCCACCGCGGGCCGACGTACTTTCCAGATGACCGCGTCGTAGACGAAATGCAGTAGCCCCACGGTATACAGCGCGATCAGGTAGGCATGCCCCGGCAGCACGTCGCGCATTCGGTCGTCCAACACCCAGAACACGGCGAGAAACGCCACCAGCAACGTCCACCGGCGCGGCGTGCTGCCAGCCAGCCGGGACAGCAGACTGGTGCGCTCCGGCCTACCGCCGTATCGGCTACGCAGCGTGCGCATGACCACGATGCCGTACTCGATCGCGTGCGACGCGATGATCGCGATCAGACCCGCGGCCGGATCGACCGGCAGGCTCGCGGTCAGCAGCAGCACACTGCCCAGATAGGACCACTTGGCCGGGTTCACGGTCCTTTCGATGACCGCGGTCCGCTCCTGTCGAACGTAACCCAGGAGCACCGCGACCGCGGCCACGGCGAGCGGCACCAGCAGCACGATGAGCACCGGCCGGGCCTCCACGAGCAGCCCGACCTCGTTCGCCGTGTTCGGGTCGAGCTGCCCACCGAACCGAGCCACCTGACGCTGCGTGACCGGAAGTATCCCCACCAGGGCCAGAACCGCCACGAACGGAACGAACAGCACCGCCCGATCCAGCCGTTGGCCACCGTAGCCTGCCTTGCGCGCGTAGATCCGCAGCAGGCCGTAGCGCTGCTGCAACGTGTGGAACGTCTGCCATACCGCGGCAATCGGCACGATCACCCACAGGTCCAGCTCGACCGCGACGCCGATCAGGACAACAGCGGCCAGCGGCGCCAACACGAACAGCCGGCGACGCTGTGTGAACTGATTCCGGTCGCCATACACCAACAGAAGGGTGAGTGGCTGATGCAACAGGCTGGCCAACAGCACCCAGGTGAGCAATCGCTGCACCGACAGGTCCGCCGTATCACCGGTCCGAACGGTGAACAGGTGCGCGGCAACGAAAAACGGCACCCAGCACCACGCGATGGCCAGGTCGGTCGGCGCGTCGAACAGCCAGCGAGGTCGCGGCGTTTCCATGAATGGAGTCGAACAGAACACCCGCCAAGCCGAAAGAGATCGGCCCGATCATCACCCGACAGGGTGGAAACGCGCGGTGAATGAGCGGTCGATGTTATCCGGTCCCGAGCAGGGCCAATACACCCTCCCGACAGATCATCGCGGCCACCCGCCGAATTGCCGGCCGGTTGACCCGGTGTTGTGCTCCATTGGCCCGGTCATCGAAGAAAGGACCACCACGATGGAACGCGTGTCGGATCAACTGGCCGAACTGTCCAGGCGTGCCAAGGACGTCGAGACGACGGCCGGCGCGGCGAGGTCGCAGAGCCGAGAAAAGCTGACCCAACTGGTCGACCAGGCCCGCGAGAAGGCCCAACGACGCGCCGACGGCCTGCGCGTGGACGGCGACCGTCTGATCAAGGACGCCGACAACATGTGGAGCGACGTGCAGACACACTGGCAGGACCTGGTCCGCACGGTCCGCACCGAACTACGGGACACCAGGGCAGGCTTCGACGTCGCCAGGGCCCAACGACGAGCCGACCGCGCAGCGGACAGCGCCGACATGGCGGTAGCCTTCGCCCTGGCCGCCCTCGAAGAGGCCCAGTACGCGGTACTGGACGCCACCCTGGCCCGAGCCGAAGCCAACGACGCCACCGCAGGCGTCTGATCTCCTGAGCATGAGGCCGATCCGGTGAGCCCTGGCCGCGGTGACCGGCGGGGATCGAGGCAGAGCAGGAAGACCGGCCCAGCCGCCCATCCTGCGGCTGAGCCCCTGTTGGGCTGACGCCAAAGGCCAGCCCCAACGAAGAGGCGAGCCCCAGTGCCACGAAGAGGCAGCACCCAACGAAGAGGCCAGCGCCAACGCCACGAAGAGGCCAGCCCCCACCACTCCACGGGGGACGTCCCATTTCCAATGTACCGTTTGTCAAGCCCCGAATGGGGTACTGGCCGGCAAGTTGTGGATAACCGACGTAGCTGTGGACAGTCGGCTTGACAGATCGCCGCCTGCCTGTCTCCCGCTGCGAAACCCTCGTGACTCGGTCGTGTGGTTGACAGTCCACAACGGACGAATCCAACGGCTCGAACGTACGAAAGGAGATTCCCGGTGGCGAAGGCATATTTGGTGGGCAGTGGGGTCGCGGCGCTCTCGGCGGCGGCTTTCCTGATCCGAGACGGTGGTTTCGCGGGCTCGGACATCACCATTCTGGAGGAACAGGACCGCAACGGCGGCAGCCTGGACGCGGCAGGCTCCCCGGAGACCGGCTACACCATGCGCGGCGGGCGGATGTTCGAGGTCCACTTCGACTGCACCTACGACCTCCTCTCGTCCATACCGTCGCTGGACGACCCGTCGAGATCCGTCACGCAGGACACCTTCGAATTCCACGAGGAATTCGCGTGGCACGATCAGGCTCGACTGATCGACAAGGACGGCAAGCGCGTCGACGCCCATTCCATGGGATTCTCCGAGCGCGACCGGCTGGAACTGATCAAATGCGTGGCCACACCCGAGAAACACCTCGACGGCAAGCGGATTGTGGACTGCTTCCACCCGGACTTCTTCACCACGAACTTCTGGTTCATGTGGTGCACCACCTTCGCGTTCGAGCCATGGCACAGCGCGATCGAGTTCCGCCGCTACCTCAACCGGTTCGTCCACCTGTTCAAGACTTTCGACACCATGTCGGGGATCTACCGGACCAAGTACAACCAGTACGACTCGATCGTCCGGCCCCTGCTGGCCTGGCTCGACAAGCAGGGCGTGACCATCCAGCTCGGCACCACGGTGACCGACCTGGTGTTCGCGTCCGGCACGACCGTCAAGGCGCTGAAGTACACGCGCGGCGGTGTGCGTGCGCAGATCCCGGTCGGCACGGACGACCTGGTCTTCGTGACCAACGGCTCGATGACCGCCGACTCCACGCTCGGCTCGACCGACGAACCGGCGCCGCTGAACACGTCGCACTCGGCCGGTTCGTGGCAACTGTGGCACACGCTGGCGGCCGGGCGGCCCGAGTTCGGTGATCCGTCGGTGTTCGACTCGACCATCGCGGACTCGACGTGGGCCTCGTTCACCGTGACCACCAAGGATCCCACGTTCTTCCGGCTGATGGCGGAGTTCAGCGGCAGCGAGGCCGGCAAGGGTGGACTGATCACGTTCAAGGACTCCAACTGGCTGTTGACCATCGTGCTCAACCACCAGCCGCACTTCCGCGAGCAACCGCGGGACACGTTCGTCTGGTGGGGTTACGCCCTGTTCCCGGACAGGAAGGGCGACTACGTGCCGAAGACCATGGCCGAGAGCTCAGGACGGGAGATTCTCACCGAGGTCTTGGGGCACCTGCATTTCGACGACGTCCGTGATCGGATCCTGGCCGGTTCGATCGTCCTGCCGGCGATGATGCCGTACATCACCAGTCAGTTCCTGGTGCGCAAGGCCGGCGACCGACCCGCTGTCGTGCCGGCCGGCTCGACGAATCTGGCGTTCATCGGGCAGTACGCCGAGGTGCCCGATGACGTCGTGTTCACCGTGGAGTACTCGGTCCGGACCGCCTGGGTGGCCGTCGCCCAGTTGCTGAAGCTCGACCGGCAGCCGCCTCCAGTCTACAAGGGACAGTATAATCCCAAGGTTCTGGTTGAGGCGTTGGAAACGCTGCACCGTCGCTAGTTCTCAGCGGAGAGTAGGTGTCGAAATGCGCAAGCTCGCCGGTGGCTGCGTGGTTCTGCTGATCGCACTGTTGGCCGGCTGCGGCAGCAGCCAGTCCGCGGCCCCGGTGACCACGACGACGGTGGCGCCGACGACAACCCCGGCGCCGACGACGCGGCCGGCACCGGTCCGGCCCACGTCGGCTCGGCCGGTGCCGGCTGAGCCGACATGGGCGGTTCTGGCCGAGCTGACCATGCAGGGCTGCGCGCTCGGCCTGCTCACCCTGACCAACGCCGGCAAGCAGGCCGTGACCGTGCAGGGCTGGCCGGCGATGAAGTTCCTGGACGCGGCAGACGGCACCCTGCCGGTGCCGGTGCAGCGGGTCGCGGTGCCCGGCGCGGGCCCGTCGATCCGGCTGGCCCCCGGCCGAACCGCGTTCGCCGGGGTGACCTGGGTACCGGGCGACAAGGCCGAGACCACCACGTATGTGGCCACCACGGTTAGGCTGACCCCGCCGGGTACCGCCGCCCCGGTCGTGGTCAGCGTCATCGGTACCGACGGCCGGGTGAGCGGCTACCCGGAGCTCGATCTCAAGTCGGTCAAGGTCGGCACCTGGCAGCCGGCCAGCCAGGGTGTGCTGGCCTTCTGAGCGCTACGCGTGCCGGAGGCGGATGCGCAGCTGGATGGCGTGCACCACCTCCGTCACACCGAGAACGACGAGCCAGATACCGCTCACCAGTGTGAGAGCGGCGATGGACGTGAAGGGCGACGAGATCAACACGACCCCGGCGATCACGGCGACGATGCCGAAGAACACCTGCCAGCCGCGGGCCGGCAACCCGTCCGAGGACATCGCCACGAACGTCTGCGTGATGCCGCGCAGCAGCCAGCCGAACCCGATCCAGATGGCCAGCAGGAGAATCGACTCGGCCGGGCCGCGGAAGCAGATCAGGCCGAGCAGGATGCTGAGCGCGCCGCTGACCAGCCCCAGCGCCCGCATCGATCCGGGGATGTGCTCCGCGAAGGCGCCCGCCACCTGGAAGATGCCGCTGACCAGCAGGTAAATGCCGAACAGCGCACCGATCAGTACCAGCGTCGCGGCCGGCCAGGCCAGGACGAGAACCCCGATCACGATCGCGGCGACCCCCGTGGCGAGGAGCGCCTGCCATGCGGAGTTGGCCAGTAGTCGAGGGAAGCCGGTGAGCTCGTCGGGCGCCTTGGTGTGGGAAGTCATGCCTGGGTTCTGCCCTTCTCGATGAGAGCGGAGCATCAGTGTGACGCCCCGCGACAGGGCAGGCCAGCCGAACTGTCGGCTTTACATGGTCTCGGATCAGGATCACGGATTTGGCTTCCTGTCGCGCTCCGGTCACGATCACTCCATAGCACATAGCACATAGCACAGAGCACATAGCATTGCGAGGAGTCTCGGGTTGGCGCCGCGCGCTGGGACGCCGACCGCAACGTTGTGGTTGGCGTGATTTGGGGAGCCGGACAGGGGAACGGGGTGGTCCGGCCGATTGGCCGGGCCACCCCGTTTCCTGTTGCTAGCTAACGGTTAGCGCTGTGTCGTCGACTACGAACGAGGTTTGCAGGGACCCGTTCTCGGTGCCGGTGAAGGTCAGGGTGACCGTCTGGCCCGCGAAGCTGGACACGTTGAACGAGTGCGATGCGTAGCCCGCGGCGGCGTTGAGGTTGGAGAACGTCGCCAGCGTCGTCGAACCGAGCTTGACCGTGAACTTGTCGTTCTGGGCGGTCGTGGTCGTCTCGGCGGTGTCGATGTGCAGGAAGAACGACAGCGTGGCACTACAGCCGCTCGGGATGGTCACCGACTGGGAGATCGAGTCGGTGTG
>DASXXM010000083.1:0-13474 GCA_036503065.1 Pseudonocardiaceae bacterium
CCCCGGACACGCCCGCTCGTCCGGGCCGACGCACCAGCTGAAAGCGTCCCGTAAGGAAGCGTCCACAAGACTCCAGTGCTAACCCGGACGACGACGATAGTTGCTATAGCATAGATGCTAGTTGCTATAGCATATTTGCCATAACATATAGTCGAGAGGATCAACGGTGAGAATCTCCTCAGCGGGGCGCCTGGCCACAGTCGGCGCCGCGATCATGACGTTGTCATTTGCTACAGCATGTAGCAACGGCGGCTCCACGTCGGCGCCTGCGGCCAACCAGGCCCCGGTCAGCCAGGCATCCCTCGTGGCGGGTTCGAAGTCGGAGAACAGCCTGGTCATCTACGGCAACGCCGCGACCCCACAGCTCAAGGTGTTCACGGACGCCTTCCAGAAGACGTACCCGTGGATCAAGGTCACGTCGTACGACCTGGACGACCCGGTGATCTTCTCCCGCTATGCGGCCGAACACGGCACCGGCAGCCACACCGCCGACGTCCTCATCGCCAGCGCCCCCAACCAGTGGACCGCCGCGGTGAAGAGGGGCTACGTCCAGAACTACAAACCGGCCGGCATCGCCGACTTCCCCGCGTTCGCCGCCCAGGGCGGCGGCCTGTACATCATGTCGCCGGACCCGGCCGTGACCATCTACAACAAGAAGCTGCTTGGCGGCCGGCCACCGCCCGCGACCGTCGCCTCGATCGCGCAGGGAGCCGCGGCCGGCAAATACAAGGTGGCTACCTACGCCGTCAACAACGACTTCGGCTACGCCGCGTTCTACGGTTTCGTGCAGCGCTACGGCTGGCACACCCTCGACCAGTTGGGACAGACCGCGAAGACCCCCGGTGACGGCGACGTGCTGGCCACCGACGTCGCCCAGGGCGGCTTCACCACCGCGGTGTTCGAGTCCGGGCTCGTCCGTGGCGCCATCAAGCCCGACAACCCCGTCGTGGGCTGGGAATACACCACGGACTACACCCCACTCATCCCCCGCGGCATCGCGATCACCGCGGGCGCGGCGGACCCGAACTCGGCGAAGCTGTTCCTGAACTTCCTGTTCGGCAACGCGGGCCAGCAAGCAGCGTGCGACGCGGGTTTCGAGGCCTACAGCAACACCTTCACCGCCGCGGACGGCTGCCAGAACACCCTGAAGGACCTCTACACGGCCATCGGCAACAAGTCCAACGCGGTGCTGGTGCCCATCAGCCAGAAGGTCGCCGACGACCAGCATGCCTTCGTGGCCCGCTGGAACCAGGCGTTCAAGAACCGATAAAAGCCACGAACGCGAGTGAGGATCGCCGATGACGACGACCACTGCCGCCGCGCCGAGATCGCGCCGCCTCCTGCCGGCATCGACCGTACCGGCGGTGACGTGGCTGGTGGTCGTCGTCGGTGTCCTGCTGCCGATCGTCCCGTTGCTCTACGCCTCGGTCCGGGACCGACCCGTCTACGAAGCGGGCGGGGTCTTCACGATCGATCCCTACCGGCAACTGTTCGCCGACCCCGCCTTCTGGCAGGCCGCCCGCAACACCCTGGAATTCGCCACGATCGCCACGGTCGGCGCGGTCGTTCTCGGCGGCGGTGCGGCAGTGGCGTGCGGTCGCACCAACATCCTCGGACGCCGGGTCTGGAGCCGACTGCTGTTGCTGCCGATCCTGTTGCCCCCGCTGGGCGTCATCCTGGGCTGGAACGCCCTCTACGGGCCGGGCGGGTACGCCGCCAAGTTCGTCCCGCTCAACCTCACCACGGTCATCGGCATGTCGGTGCTGGGCACCGTCGTCGCCATGCCGGTCGCGTTCCTGATCTGCCAGGCGGCACTGGCCAACGTCGAGTCCTCTTTGGAGGATGCGGCCCGCAGCGCCGGCGCCGGACCGCTGCGCGTGCTGGCCAGGGTCACCGTACCGATGATGCGACCCGCGCTGCTGAACTCCGCGCTGCTGATCTTCACCCTCTCCATCGAGTCGCTGGGCATCGCGCTCATCCTGGGCGCGCCTGCCGGCAACGACTTCGTCGCCAGCTACCTCTACGACACGTGGGCGAACTCCACCACCATCGACCCCGGCGCGGTGAGCGCCGGCGCGATGGTCCTGCTGCTGGCGGCGGCGGCCCTGCTGGTACTGCGCCGCGTACTACTGGGCGCAGAGGCCCGTTTCGTGTCCATCACCGGCCGCGGCCGGGGCTCGAGCCGGCCGATCGAGTTGGGGCGCGGCTGGCGCCGGGTACTCGGCCTGCTGGTCGGACTGTATCTGGTGGTCACCACGTTCCTGCCGATTCTGGCCCTGGCGCTGCAGTCCAGCGTCTCGCTGCTCACGCCGCTCATCGCGCCGTGGCACCTGTGGAGCGCGGCCAACTGGCGCCAGCTCGGCCAACCCACCTACGTCAGCTCCATCGTCAACAGCGTGACGATCGCCGCCGTCGGCGCGGTGCTCACGACGGCGGTGGTCGCCATGGCCACGATGGTGGCCCACCGGTCGTCGTTCCGGCTGCGCGGATCCCTCCAGTTCATCATGCTGTTCCCCAGGTCGATGCCCGGCATCATCGTCGGCATCGGGTTCTTCTGGACGTTCGTGCTGGTGAACCCGCCGGGCAGCGCGCTGCGCAACAGCATCTGGGGCATCATGCTCGCGCTGAGCATCCGCAGCCTGACACTGGCCTACCTGGTCATGTCCCCGGCGCTGACCGCGGTCAGCAACTCACTCGACGACGCGGCGCGGGCCGCGGGCGCCGGCTGGTGGACGACGATGACCCGAATCGTCCTGCCCAACCTGCGGCCCGCGCTGCTTGCCTCGTTCGTCCTGCTGTTCATCGCCATCCTCAACGACTACGACCCGGCACTGTTCCTGGTGACACCGGGAAACGAGATCATGGGAGTCACGATGCTCGACTCGCTCAAACAAGGTTCCACCGGACCGGCCGCCGCCATGGCGATGGTCCAGGTGGCGATCACCGCGGTGGCGATCGTGGTCGGGACCGTCGTGTTCGGACGCACCAGGAGCAGCCGTGCCTGAGATCACGGTCGACCATCTCTCCATGAGCTTCGGCACCAACCGGGTGCTCGACGACGTCAGCTTCACCGTCCACGACAAGGAGTTCCTGACCCTGCTGGGACCGAGTGGCTGCGGCAAAACCACTACCCTCATGTCGGTGGCTGGCTTCCACAAACCGGACTCGGGGCAGATCTCCTGCGGGAACCGCACGTTCTACGACAACGCGGCGAAGATCCATCTCGCCGCGGAGGAACGCGATCTCGGCATCGTATTCCAGTCCTACGCGATCTGGCCGCACCTACGGGTCTTCGACAACGTCGGCTTTCCGTTGAAGGTGCGCGGGGTGAAACGTGACACGCTCCGTCGGCGCGTCATGGAGACGCTGGATCTGGTCGAGATGACGGCCTACGCCCGACGCTACCCGCACGAGCTGTCCGGCGGGCAGCAGCAGCGGGTGGCCCTGGCCCGCGCCCTGGTGTACTCCCCTTCGGGGCTCCTGCTTGACGAGCCGTTCTCCAATCTGGACGCCAAACTGCGCGAACGCGCCCGCACCTGGCTGATGGGCCTCCAGCGCGACCTGGGCCTGACGACCCTGTTCGTGACCCACGACCAGGACGAGGCGCTGAGCCTGAGCGACCGAATCATCGTGCTGGACAAGGGTTCGATCCTGCAGGTCGGTCGGCCGGAGGACATCTACCACCGACCGGACCACCGATTCGTCGCCGAGTTCCTCGGCCACTGCAACATCTTCGCCTGCGAAGTGATCGATGTCACCGAACGGCTCACGACGGTCCGTCTCGGCACCACCCAGGAGACGCTGACGGTGCCCGCGACCGGCACGATCGGCGACCGGATCGACGTGGTCGTGCGACCGGAGGCGATCTCCCTCAGCGAGGAGGATCACCAGGCGCCGCAAGTGAATTCCTATCGTGTCAAACTGGCATCGACCGCGTTCCTCGGCGACCACTACGTGTCCGAACTGGACCTCGCCGGACTTCCGCTGACGGTCACCCATGCACATGCCTTCGCCACATCGGAACTGACCGCACACATTCCGGTGCACGCCTGCCGCGCCATTCCCGCCGAACGCGGGTAAGGAAACTGAAAGCGACCGCTCCCTAGGGTTCGGCTACTGAGACTCGAACCCGTGGGAGGAACCGTGGACAGGCTGAGCGACTGGGTGATCCGACATCGGCTGGTGGTCGGACTGGTATGGCTGGCGATCACCGTCGCCGGCGTGCTGCTGGCGCCATCGGTGTCGGGTGTGTTGAAGCCCGGCGTCCAGCTCAACAGCAGCGCCTACACGGCCAATCAGCAGATCGCCGGGCAATACGGTGGTACCACGGCCAATCCCGGCATCGTCGTGATCGACCTCCCCGCCGGCACGACGGTGACCTCGGCCGGAATGCCGGCCCGGCTACAGGCGCTGGACACGCGGATCCTGAAGACGGTCCCCGGGCTGCGAGAGATCTCCTACGCGTCGACGGGCAGCCGGTCGCTGGTGAGCAACGGCGGCCGGAGCACGCTACTCATGGTGTTCCCGCCGCAGGCCAACACCGACGTGCCCCCGCAGGTGCTGGACCAACTGGCCGGTGCCGCCAGATCCGCCCTGCCCACCGCCACCGTGCACGCCACCAGCAAGAACGCGTTGGCGGCGGGCAACGCGGCCAGCGGCAACTCCAGTGTGCTGACCGAGCTGCTGATCGGCGCGCTGGCCGCGTTGCTGGTGCTGGCCTGGGTGTTCGGCTCGTTCCTGGCACTGCTGCCGTTGATCATGGCGATCGTGTCGGTGTTGACGATGCAGCTGCTCGTGTACGCGTTGTCGTTCATCATGCCAACCAGCACGCCGTTCAACCCGGCGGTGCAGTACATCGTCGCGCTGCTGGGGCTGGGCCTGTCGATCGACTATTCGCTGCTGATCGTCAACCGGTGGCGGGAGGAACGGGCGGCGGGAAAGCCGAACGACGAGGCGATTCGGGCGGCGGTGCAGCGTGCCGGGCACGCGGTGTGGTTCAGCGGGCTCACCGCGTCGCTGGGCCTGTTCGCCCTGGTGACCGTGCCGGTGTCGCTCGTGCGCGGGATCGGCGTTGCCGGGCTGTTCATTCCCTCGACGGCGACGCTGGTCGCGTTGACGCTGCTGCCCGCGGCGCTGTCCAAGGTGGGCCCGCGGCTGGACTGGCCGCGGCGCAAGTCCAACGGCAAGGCCAGCCGGTTCTGGACCCGGTGGTCGCACGGGGTCATTCGGCACCGGGTCGCGGCCGCGATCCTCGGCCTGGCCATCCTGGGCGGCCTGGCCGGCGTGGCGACGACGATCAACGTCGCACAGCCCACCGCGACCGCGCTGGCCAGCACCGGCACGTACACGGACGGCCTGCATACGCTGCAGGCCGACGGGTTCCCGATCGGCACGCTCACGCCCATCCCGGTGTGGGTGCCGTCGGCAGCGCAGGCGTCGACCGTGGCGACGTCAATCGGTGGACTGTCCAGTGTGCACGGTGCGATCGCGCCGACCGGCCCGGACTGGCGCAGCGGCGGCAGCGCGCTGGTGATGGTGCTGCCCCGTTTCGAGACCGGCACCGCCCAGGCCGGCACGTCACTGGTCGACGTGCAGCACACCGTGCCCGGCGGAGTCCTGGTCGGCGGCGACGACGCACAGAACGTCGCGCAGGTCTCGGCGACCTATGGTGCGTTCCCGTTGATGTTCGCGCTCGTCGCGCTCGTGACGTTCCTGCTGCTGGCCCGTGGCCTGAAGTCGATCCTGCTGCCGGCCAAGGCCGTGCTGCTCAACGCCCTGTCCGTTGCGGCGACCTACGGCATCGTGGTCCTGGTGTGGCAGCACGGTTTCGGCACGCACGCGTTGTGGGGCGTGTCGGGCACCGGTTCGCTGGACACGTTCGTGCCGCTGCTGATGTTCGGCTTCCTGTTCGGCATCTCGATGGACTACGAGGTCTTCATCCTGACCAGGATCCGCGAGGGTTACGACCGCACCGGGTCCACCCGCGACGGGATCATCGAAGGAGTGTCCCGGACCGGGCGGCTGGTCACCAGCGCGGCGGTGATCCTGTTCTGCGCCCTGGTTTCGTTGTCCACCGCCAACGACATCACCGTGCGGGAACTCGCCTCCGGCATGGCGGCCGGCGTCCTGCTCGACGCCGTCGTCGTCCGGATGCTGCTGCTGCCGGCGCTGGTGTCCCTGTTCGGCAAGGCCAACTGGTGGCTACCCGCCTGGGCGGCACGTCTGCTACGCCTGCCGGCCAGGAGCAACCCCGAACCGCCCACTCAGGACCGAACACTGGTCAAGGTAGGAGACTGACGCCTACTGGTCGACAGAACGGCCACCAGGCCCACGAGGCCAGGGGGTGAGGTCGGCGACCTCACCCCCACCAACTTGACACGGACGCTATAGCAAATAAGCTATGTGCCATGGCTAGTCTTCCCCCACTCTCCGCCCCAACCCTCGCCAACCAGGCGTACAACACCCTGCGGCAGGCAATCCTGGACGGCAGTCTGGCCCGCGGTGAGAAGATCACCGAACGGGGCCTGGCCGAGATGCTCAACATCAGCGCCACCCCCGTGCGCGAGGCAGTGCGTCGCCTTGAGCAGGACCGCCTGATCGAGCGACATGGCCCGAGATCAGTCACCGTCGCCACCTTCGACGACGCGGAAATAGCGGACATCGCCACGATCGAGACCACCTTGCGCGCGTTGGCTGCCCGCCTGGCCGCGGAACGGTCGACCTCGGCCGAGCAGAAGCGCATGGCGGCCGCGCTGGATGCGGCCGGCGCCGAGCGCGCCGCGCTGGTCTCCCGCAAGAAACTCAGCGACCGTGAACTGCAGGCGGGCGTCGATCGGATCTGGGGGCATCTGCAGGAGTTCCACGAAGCCCTCGACGAGGCTAGCCACAGCCCGATGTTGCTGCACATGCTGCGGATGGCGGAGGCATTCGATCCAGGGGAACGGCGCGAGGTGTTGCGCGACGAGCTGCGCACCGATCCGGCCGCGGTCGAGGGTCGTTACCGGCATCATGAAGCGATCTTCGAAGCGGTTTCCGCTCAGGACGCCGTGCAGGCTGAGCAGTTGATGCTCACTCACAGCCATGAGTCGGCGTTGCCTCGGTTGCGGTCGCGCAAGGCCTGAGGTCCGCACGCTCGGGCGCCTGCTTTCCCCCGATACCCTTATTGTGGTTTACGGTCTTGGTTGTTTTGTCAAGGCGGGAAAGAGTACCTTGACAAACCAACAACAACCGCTTAAAGCTGCCCGTATCGGGGTGATGGAGAAGGACTGGGCGAAGAGCGGAATACCGCGTGGTTTAGGCATTGTCCGCAGGAGCCAAAGAGGCGCCTCGGTTTGGCCTGCTCCTGGTCGTCCGGCGGCTTCCGTTCGTCATGACGCTTGCTCCGCGACAAAACGGCGTAACACGTCCAGATCAACCGGGCGCTGTCCGTCGTCCAGTCTGCCTAGTACGGACAGGAAACCGTGCACCACGCACACCACAACGACGGTGTCGACCGTGGCCATACCGGTGAGGTGCACGTACGCCTCGCCCTTGATGGCCTGCACCGTGATTGCGGGGTCGGTGAGGGTGTCGGCCCACGCCAACAACGTCGCGCCAGAATCGGTATACAGCATTATCCAGTCGAGGTACATGCTGTACGGTCCAGCCAAGTGCGGGTAGCGGGTCAGATGTGCGGCCAACGCCCGCAACGTGGCGGCCCACCGCAGCGCTGGCGTCACGTCCGTGCTCATCGCGCCATCCTACTCAGCGCGACTTGACAATCCGGTCAGCTGCCGACTGACTGTGGGAAGCGGAAGAAGCCGTCCGGATCGTAGTGGTTCTTGATGCGGGCCAAGCGGCTGTAGTTGGCGCCATAGTAGGCCGTGCGCCAGTCGCCGAGTTGGGGATCGATGAAGTTCACCTGGCCCTGGCCGTCGCCGTGGCGCTGGGTGACGGCGAAGCCGTTGGCGGCCCACGATTGTGCTGCCGCCTGGTCGTCCCTGGTTGGGGTGAAGCTGTTGAGGCCGACCGTGTAGGAGAAGTAGCTCTGCGCGGATCGGTGTGGGTACGCGGTGGCAGTCGGTGCGGTTCGGTTGATCTGGCCGCCGAGGCCGCCGAGGCCCATCAGGCGGAACTGGCCGTTGGTCGGGTTCGCCTCGAACGCGGTGAGTGCCTCGTTGATCGCGGTCGTGGTGAGTGGCCTCGACAACAGCCTGCCACGGTCCACTACGAAACTGTGTCGTGGCAACAGGGCCGACGGGTTGGTGCCGGCGCGGTGGCACTGGTCGACCGTGTCCTTGGCGCAGTTGAACTGCGCCATCATCGCCTGCTGGTACGTCTGATCGGTCACGGACCGGTTCACCGGCTGCGCGCCGACCGCCGCGATCAGCTCGTTCAGGTGCGGGTCCAGACCCGTGGGGTCAGCTAGCCAGCCGCCGGACACGATGACCACCGGCTGTGCGCCTGCGTTGATCACGTGCAGGTCAGCAGTAAGGTCGTCCGGCGCGGCGGCCAGCCACGGCAGGTGTGCGGCGATCACGTCTGCCGCCTGCGCCCACGGCCAGATCAGGCTGAAGGTGATCATCCGCTGGATGGTGGTCGGGGTGATCTCGAACCGGGTCACGACGCCGAAGTTGCCGCCGCCACCGCCGCGTAGTGCCCAGAACAGTTCCGGCCGAACGTCTGCGGAACACCGGACCAGCCTGCCGTCGGCCAGGACCACGTCCGCCGACACCAGTCGGTCGCTGGCGACGCCGAACTTCCGCGCCAGCGGGCCGATGCCGCCGCCCTGGAGATAGCCGCCCGCGCATACGGTCGGGCAGTTCCCGGTGATCGCGGACAGGCCCCGGGCTGCCAGCGTGGCCAGGATGTCCACGCCCTGCGCGCCGGGGCCGAGCGTCACGGTCGTCGGGCCTACGTTGATCGCGTTGAGCCGCGAGACGTCGAGCACCAGGCCGGTGGTGGTGGAGTAGCCTGCGGCCGAGTGTCCGCCGCTGCGTACCGCCGTGTGGATGTCGTTGTCCTGGGCAAAATGCAGGCAGGTGCGGATGTCGTTCGTGTTGGCACAGTAGGCTATCGCTTGTGGACGGACGGCGTCGAAGTAGCCGTTGTCCAGTTGGCGGGCGGTGTCGTACGTGGGGTCGGTGGGGAGTATCAGGTCGCCGGTGAGTGCGCGGCGTAACCGGTCCCATCGGGTGGCCGGCTGGGCCTGTGCGGTCGACCAGCTCCCGATGGCGACCAGTCCGGCCGCGCCGACACCTGCCCTGAGCAACGCCCGTCGACTGATCATGATCTCGTGCTCCCTCCCGACCTGGGTTCTACGGCACGAGTGTGTCGAAGTCGGGGTGGCGAGATCTGGTCTGTCGCCGGGAAAAGATCCCAGGTTCCGGGGATTCGGTCCCTACGCCCCGCTCAGCTTCGCCACGACCGGCGCGAACTGCTCGAGGAAGCCGGCATTGACCGTGATGTACGAAACACCCCACCGCTCCCGCCACCGCAGCAGTGTCTCCACGCACTGGTCCGGCGTCCCTGGCAATACCGTCACCGCACCGGCTTTGGCCAGTTCCGCCGTTGTCGTACCGATGAACCGTTCCACCCAGGGCGCGGGCGTGTCGCCGACCGCGATGAGGTTCAGGTTGAGCTCGATCTCGCCGACCCGCTCGCCCGCGGCCTGCCGGAAGCGGTCGATCACGACGTCGGCCTCGGCCTCCGTGGTCTGCGGACGCCAGGTCAACGACACGATGTCGGCCTCGTTCGCCGCCAGGTCGAGCAGCTTCGGGCCGGCACCGGCCAGCAGCAGTCGCGGCCGGTCGGCGGACCGCTTGACCTCGGCGACGGTGTCGGCCAGCCAGGCCACCCGCTGCGCGCCGGAACCGAACTCGCGGCCCAGCTTCTCCGCGTGTCGCGCGGCGTCCGGCCGACCGGTGCCGAGACCGAGCTCGAACCGGCCGCCGGACAGGCCGTGCAGGGTCTGGGCCTGCCACGCCAGCAGTCGACTGTCCCGATAGGACACCGCGAGGACGAACGTGCCGAAGTGCAGCCTGGTGGTCACCGCGGCCACCGCGGCCAGCGTGGTGAGTGGGTCGTGTTCGCCCAGCGGGTCGGGGGTGACCACGGTGTCGTAGCCCAGTTCCTCGGCCCGCGCGGCGAGCTTGGTCACGCTGTCGACGTTCGGTGCGTATCCCGCGACGACACCGAAGCGGAATGGACGATCCGTCATTGCGGCTCCTTCATCGGACTGTTGGCACGGCTATTCTATTGGTCGGGCGGCACAGGTCCGGTGGCGCCAAGTCCCACCGGGAACGGGACGGCTGACTCATGACGCAAGGAAGCCGCACGCCGAACCTTGACGTGTGGACGAATTGCGCACGAACGGCAGCGGCCGGCAGGGCACGGACCTGATACGGCGGATCACGGACGAGGTCGTCAACGGCGGCGATCTCACGATCGTCCGGGACCTGTTCGCCGCCGACTACGTCCTGCACAAGACCGGTCTGTCCGTACCACGCGGCCCTGAGGCGTTCAAGATGGCGGCCCGCCAGTTGCGGGAGGCGTTTCCCGACTATCGGGTCACTGTCGAAGCCATCTTCGCCGACGGGGACCTCGTCGCCAGCCGGTACGTCGCGGAAGGCACCCATCTCGGCTCGTGGAACGGCGTGCCGCCGAGCGAGAAGTCGTTCCGGGTCACCGGCACCGACGTGCACCGGGTGGCGGGCGGCCTGGTCGCCGAGTCCTGGCTGGCCGACGACGCCCCCAGGATCCTCACCGAGGTCGGCGTGCTGACACCGGCACGATCGGAGCGGTGGACGTGACACGGATGCTGGTGCTGTTCGACGTCGACGGCGTCCTCGTCGAACAGGGCGGATCGAGCCGACTGCCCGGCACGGCGGAGGCCATGGCCCAACTCCGGCACGGTGGACACGTGCTCTCGCTGCTGACCGGGGAGGACGCGGACTCGGCGCGGCAGCGGACCACCAAGGTCGGCGTCGACCGCTATCTCGACTACACGGTCGCGGCCTGCGGCGGTGCCCCGCTGGTGGGAGCCGTCGAGCGGGCCGCGGCAGCCTACGGCGGCGAGTTCACCGTGGTGGTCGTCGCGGCAGAGACATCGCAAACAGCAGGGGCCGATCACGTGGTGACCAACCTCGTCGATCTCGTGCCGCTCGCACACAACGCAGAGGAGTCGTGATGACGGCAGTCCGCATCGGTACCGGAAACGTGTGGATCTGGGGCGACAACGCCTTCAGCCAGCAGTGCGACGGGACGACCGAGCCCCGCGTGCTGCCGGCCAAGGTCGACGGCGTCGGCAACGTGGTGACCATCGGCGGTGGCGGTGGCCACGGCGTGGTGCTGCTGGACGACGGCACGGTCTGGGCTTGGGGTCGTAACGACCACGGGCAGGCAGGCGACGGCAGCAACCAGAACCGGTCCACGCCGGCGAAAGTCGATGGCCTGGAAGGCATCGTCTCGCTCGCCGGTGGTGGCGGGCACAGCCTCGCCATGGATTCGGACGGCGTGGTCTGGGCGTGGGGTCACAACGGACGCGGTGACCTCGGCGACGGGACCACCGACAGCCGCAGCAGGCCGGTCCGGGTGCGGGGCCTCACCGATGTGGCCGCGTTGTCCTGGGGCGGCGGGCACGGCGTGGCGTTGCGGCGGGACGGCAGCGTGTGGGGTTGGGGCCACAATCTGTTCGGCGGCCTCGGTGACGGCACCACGGAGACCCGCCTCGAGCCGGTTCGGGTGGACCTGGCTGATGTGGTCGAGGTCGCCGGTGGCGGCGGGCACACTCTGGCCAGGACCGCCGACGGTGCGGTGTGGGCCTGGGGTCGCAACGACCGCGGCCAGGTTGGCGACGGCAGCAACGAGACACGGCTGAGCCCGGTGCGAGTGGTTGGCCTGGACGGCGTGCGAGTCGATACCGTTGTCGGCGGCTACTTCCACAGTCTGGCGCTGGCCGCGGACGGCACGGTGTGGGCTTGGGGTAACAACGACAGCGGCCAGCTCGGCGACGGCACGTTCGCCAATCGCGACCTGCCTGCGCCGATTTCCGGGCTGGGTGGGGTCGTCGCGGTGGCCGGTGGTGGTGGGCGCAATGAGTTCGGGCCTGGTGGGCATACCGTGGCGTTGCTGGAGGATGGCACGTTGCGGGCCTGGGGGCTCAATGATGCGGGGCAGCTCGGGGACGGCACGACGGAGAACCGGACTCGGCCGGTTGAGGTTCGGAACCTTGCCGGGGTGATGGCTGTCGTTGCCGCCGGTGGGTACAGCATGGCGTTGGCCTGACGGCGTGCGTGGCCGGCTGGTTGGCTGGTTCCCTTCGCCATCTTGCCGGGAGATTGGAACCGGTGCTGGCGGCTCAAGCCCCATCGAGTCCGGCGAGTCGGATTCCATTGCGGCCCAACAACTTCATCGAAATCGCCGAACAGCGGGCAGACCCCCGCCCAACCCTGGGGGCTACGGCCCTTTTCCACTCTATGCTTGTCAAGCCCCGAATGGGGGGTCTGCCGGGAAGTTGTGGATAACCCGCGAACCTGTGGACAGGCGGCTTGACAACCGCGCATTTCCCATGGAGGCAACGATATGCTTGCTAACGAGATCAGCGTGACCGCCAAGGGCGGGCTGGACACGATGCTGGCTCGCACCGTCCAACTGGCCGAGCCGGGCTCGGGTGAGGCGCTGGTGCGGGTCGACGCTGCCGGCGTTTCCTACGGTGACCTGTTGCTGCGCCTCGGGGTCATTCCCGGTGGGCCGAAGCCGCCGTTCACGCCGGGGTTCGACATCACCGGCGTGGTGGAGCGGGTTGGGCCCGATGTGACCGATCTCGAGGTGGGCCAACCGGTTGCCGCGCTGGTGCGGACCGGTGGCTACTCGGATCGGCTGGTGCTGCCGGCGGCCAGGCTGGTGCCGCGGCCGGCGGGTGCCGGTGCCGTCGAGTCGGCTGCTGCCGCGCTGAATTACTTTATCGCCCATCAGATGTTGCATCGGGTTGCGCGGGTGCGGGCGGGTCAGCGCATTCTGGTGCATGGGGCGTCCGGTGGGGTCGGGCTCGCGTTCCTGCAGTTGGCTCAGTTGGCGGGAGTGGAGTGCTGGGGTACGGCTTCTGCGGAGAAGCGGGATCTGGTCACGAAGTTCGGCGGGCATCCCATTGACTACCGTACGGAGGACTGGGTTTCGGTGATTCGGTCGCTGCCGGGTGGCACCGTGCACGCCGTGTTCGATCCGATTGGTGGGTCGCACTTCAATCGGTCGTCGTCCGTGTTGGGTCGGGGCGGGGTCATGGTTGGTTATGGGCAGAGTGCGGCGTTGGTTGACGGGAAGCCGAACATGTTGATCGGTGCTCGTGGGTTCCTTGGTGGCATCGTGCTGCCGAAGTTGGTTCCCAACGGGAAGCGGACCGTCTTCTACAACGCGTGGAGTATGGAGGACACCTATCGGGAGGATCTCGCGACCGTGCTGGCGCTGCTGGCCGACGGCAGGATCGAGCCGGTGGTGG
>DASXXM010000084.1:0-3191 GCA_036503065.1 Pseudonocardiaceae bacterium
ACCATGATCTCGATGGAACTGCACGTGGTCAGCGCGGTGTGCTGGACCGGTGGCCTGCTCGCGGTGCTGCTCCTGCTGGCGTTCCAGCGCGACGTGCTGGCCGACGCGCTGCCCCGGTTCTCCCGGCTGGCCACGATCTGCGTGTGCGCCGTCGCCGTCACGGGCGCCTACAACGGCTGGTACGAGCTGTACGCCACACCGGGGGTGCTCTGGTACGTGGCGCTGTTCACCACCGGCTACGGCTGGATCCTGATCGGCAAGCTCCTGTGCGTGCTCGCGGCGGGCGCGCTCGGCGGCTACACCCGGTTCCGGCTGCTGCCCAGGATCGTGCAACGGCAGGCGACCGCCGTGCTGACCTGGGCCACCCTGGAGACGGCCGTCCTGGGCATCGCGTTCGGCCTGGCCGCGGTGCTGGTCAGGGCACCGGTGGTGACCGGTTAGCCGCCGCTGCCGCGCAGCAGGACCCCGGCCACCAGCTCCGGGTCGTCGGACATCGGCACGTGGCCGCAGCCGGGCAGCCGGACGTGCCGGGCCGCGGGCAGCGCCGTCCTGGCCCGCCGTGCCTGATAGGGCGGCAGCACCAGGTCCCACGCGCCCCACCCGATCGTGACCGGGATGTCGGCGGGAACCGTGCCGGTGAACGGCGTCGCCTCGCGCACCAGCGTGTGCAGTGCCGGCTGGGCGCGGGTGAACGCGTGGAAGTCGCCCAGTGCCAGTTCCGGGTCCAGCCGGCTGGGATGGGCGTTGATCCAGCCGAACATCATCGCCCGGCCCGCCGTGGTCCGCACCAGCCGGGGGGCTCGGTCGCCGACCCGCCTGCCGACCCGTTCGACGGTGCCGAACAGGCGCCGCGTGTAGCCGAAACCCGCGTCGGTGCGCCAGAAACCGGCCGGGGAGAACGCGGTCACCGAGCGGGCGATGCCGAGCACCGCGGCCTCCAGCGCCATCCGGCCGCCGAGCGAGTTGCCGGCGATGTGCGGGCGGTGAAGGCCCTGCTGTTCGAAGAACGTGGTCAGTTCGTCGCGCAGGATCCGCACGCCGGTTCGGCCGTCGAGGACCAGCGGGTCGGACTCGCCGTGGCCGGGCAGGTCGACCAGGATCACTTCGCGCCGGTCGGTGAGGTGCTCGAGCACCGGGTACCAGGCCTGCCTGCGGTGACCGACGCCGTGCAACAGCACCAGCGGTGGTCCGGATCCGATGCGCTCGAACGCCAGCATGACGGCCTCCCGACCCAGTTCCTACCGATGGTAGGTTACTGGCCGGTTAGTGTCATGTCGACTAGTCCTGTTCGGTGAACTGCGCCGTTGACGGGTGCGGATGTCTGAAGTTGTTCAACCGACGCATCGCCAGCACGCTGCGCTCTTCGAGTTCCTTGCGGTCCAGCCAGCCTGCCGCGTAGTGGCGGTAGGCCTGGGCCAGCATCACCAACTCGGCCAGGTAACCCGCCGAGCGTCTGCGGCTCGACTCGGGCAGCCCGGCCAGCAGCGGTAACTGACTGTCCACGATCTCGTCCAACATGCTGGCAGCGTGCACCGCCTTGCGCGCTCGCCATCCATGCAGCGGTCCCCGCATGGTCACCACCTGCCCACCCAAATCACCCCGATGCTGCTGGATCGCAGCTCACCACCTCGACGTTACGTGCTGGAAATGTGGCGTCACCCTGCTGAGCCACATGTCGACCTTCTGAGTCTAAGTACGGCACGTTCGGACACTCCGCGCATTCGGAGCAGCACGTTGGTGAGCTCTGCCATAGCTGATTAGGTTGGGGAGGTGTTCACCACACGACCGGAACTCTCCGGCACAGTCGGCATGGTCGCCTCGACGCACTGGTTGGCATCGTCGGCCGGAATGGCCCTGCTGGAGGCGGGTGGCAACGCGTTCGACGCGGTCGTGGCCGCCGGCTTCGTGTTGCAGGTCGTCGAGCCGCATCTCAACGGTCCGGGCGGTGAGGTGCCTGTGGTCTTCACCACCTCCGCCGATCCCCGGCCCCAGGTGCTGTGCGGGCAGGGTGTCGCGCCGGCCGGCGCGACCATCGCGCACTACCGGGATCTGGGGCTCGAGTTGGTGCCCGGGTCCGGGCTGCTGGCCGCGACCGTGCCCGGCTCGTGGGACGCGTGGCTGACCCTGCTGCGCGACCACGGCACCAAATCGCTGCGCGAGGTGCTCGGCTACGCCATCGGCTACGCCCGCAACGGTTACCCGGTGGTGGACCGGATCGGCGACACGATCTCGATCGTGGCCGACCTGTTCCGCGAGCACTGGCCGAGTTCGGCCGCGCTGTGGCTGCCCGACGGTCGCCCCATCGCGGTCCGGCACCGTCGCCCTGTCCTGGCCGACACCTGGGAACGGTTGCTCGCCGAGGGAGAGAGGGCCGGCGCTGACCGGGTGGCGCAGATCGACGCGGCGCGCCGCGCGTGGTCCCAGGGTTTCGTCGCGGAGGCCATCGATGCCTTCTGCCGCAACGAGTTCCGTGACGACTCCGGTCGCGACCACGCCGGCGTGCTGACCGGCGCCGACCTGGCCGGCTGGCAAGCGAGCTACGAGGACGCCCTGACCGTCGACCTCGGCGACTGGACGCTGGCCAAGTGCGGCGCCTGGAGCCAGGGGCCGGTGCTGGCCCAGCAACTGTTGCTGCTGCGGCACTTCGCCGACGAGCTGAGCTATCCCGGCGGCATCCCGACCGCCCGCACGGTGCATCTCGCGGTGGAATGCGCGAAGCTGGCCTTCGCCGACCGTGAGGCCTGGTACGGCGACGTGCCGGACGTGCCGATGGCCGAGCTGCTGTCCCCCGACTACACCGCGGCCCGCGCGAAACTGGTGGGGGACAAGGCATCTCTCGAACTGCGCCCCGGCACGCCGGGTGGTCGCGAACCACGCCTGCCCCGGTTCGTCGCCGACGGCCGCGGCATCGGCGCGACGGCCGACTCCGGCGCGGTCGGCGAGCCAACGGTCGGCCGCGCGGGCCAGAACCGGGGCGACACGGTGCACGTGGACGTCGTGGACGCGCACGGCAACCTGGTCTCGGCCACCCCGTCCGGCGGCTGGCTGCACTCGTCGCCCACCATCCCGGAACTCGGGTTCTGCCTTGGCAGTCGGGCCCAGATGTTCTGGTTGGAAGAGGGACTGCCCAACTCGCTGGCGCCGGGCAAGCGCCCGCGCACCACGTTGTCGCCGTCACTCGCGCTGCGCGA
>DASXXM010000085.1:0-8305 GCA_036503065.1 Pseudonocardiaceae bacterium
CCGGTTCACCAACGAGCAGGTGGCCTGCCACTACCTGTTCGGCCGCCTGGTGTTCGCTCAGGTCGCGCGAGGAGCGCAGTGACATTGGCTCGCTCCGCTCGCGGGCCCAGCCGCCTTTACGCGGCGTCTGCTGCCCCTCCACTCGCTTCGCTTCGTTCCGGGGCAGCAGACGCCGCGGCGGCTGGGCCGTGCATTGGCTCGCTCTGACTGACGAAGGCACCGGGGCCGGTCGGGCCGCTACGACCGCGGTGGCGGGCCGAGGACGGTCAGCGCCGCGTCGTGCAGCCTGCCGTTGGTGGAGAGGGCCGAACCGCCGTCGTGGCGCGGCCTGCCGGTCAGGTCGGTGAACCGGCCGCCCGCTTCGGTCACGATGACCTGCAGCGCCGCCACGTCCCACGGGTTCACGACCGGCTCCGCCGCCACGTCCATCGCGCCCTCCGCGACCAGGCAGTGCTGCCAGAAGTCGCCGAACGCCCTGCTCTCCCAGCAGGCGTCCACCAGGCCGACGTAGGCGTCCCTGGAGTGGTACCGCGCCCAGGAGCCGAGGTCGGTCGTGGACAGGTACGCGTCCGCGAGCTCGTCCACGCCGGACACCGAGATGCGCCACGGATCGCCGTGCGGGGCACTGCTCCAGGCCCCCGTGCCGCTCGCCGCCCACCAGCGCCTGCCGAGCGCGGGCGCGCTGGCCACGCCGACCAGCGGTGCGCCCTCGACGAGCAGCGCGATCAGGGTCGCCCAGGCCGGCACGCCGCGCAGGAAGTTCTTCGTCCCGTCCACCGGATCGATCAGCCAGGTCCGGCCGGGTCCGGCGGCGCCGCCGCGTTCCTCGCCGACGATCCGGTCGCCCGGTCGCGCTTCGGCGAGCAGTTCCCGGATTCGGTCCTCAACGGCCAGGTCGGCGTCGGTGACCGGCGAGCGATCGGGTTTGCGGTCTACCGTCAGGTCGTGGGCGCGGAAGCGCGCGGCGGTGATGGCGTCGGCCTCGTCCGCGAGTCGCAGGGCCAGTTCGATATCAGATTCGTCGAGTGACACGGTTTGGATGCTGTCATGAATACGCTGGGTGTCCTGACCGAACCCGTGCCCGCATCACAGAGGAGCGCACCGTGAACGTGGTGCTACTGGCCGAGGACGATCCCACGATCGCCGAGCCCCTCTCCAGGGCCCTGCACCGGGAGGGCTACGCGGTGCAGATCGTGTCGGACGGCCCGACCGCGTTGGAGGCCGCCAACGCCGGCGGCGCGGACCTGCTGGTGCTGGACCTGGGGCTGCCCGGCATGGACGGCCTCGAGGTCTGCCGGCGGCTGCGCTCGGCAGGCCGCGGCCTGCCGGTGCTGATGCTGACCGCCCGCGCGGACGAGGTGGACTTCGTGGTCGGCCTGGACGCCGGTGCCGACGACTACGTGGCCAAGCCGTTCCGGCTGGCCGAGCTGATGGCCCGCATCCGGGCGCTGCTGCGCCGCCGGTCGCCGGAGACGCTGGAGGCCAACGGCGTGCGGATGGACCTGAGCGGGCGGCTGGTCACCGTGGACGGCGTGGAGATCCAGCTGGCGAACAAGGAGTTCGAGCTGCTGCGGGTGCTGATGCAGCACGCGGGCCATGTGGTGACCCGCGAGGAGATCCTGTTCGAGGTGTGGAACGGGCCGGAACTGAAGAACAGCAAGACGTTGGACATGCACATGTCCTGGTTGCGCCGCAAGCTCGGCGATGGCAGCCCGCGGTCCGCGGAGCGGCGGATCGCGACCGTGCGCGGGGTCGGTTTCCGGTTCAACGCGGACAACGCGGACTAGGGGGCCGGTGTGCGGCGGCGCATCCTGCTCGCCATTCTGCTGGCGGTCGCGGTCACTGCCTGTGCGCTCGGTGTGCCGCTGGGTTACGCCGCGATGCAGATGGTCGAGATCCTCAGCGACAGCAACCTGATCAGCTACGCGCAGAAGGCCGCGACCAGCGTGGACCAGGACCTCGACGCCAATCGCAAGCCGAACCTGACCAAGCTGGCCAGCACGGACCCGGTCGGCGGTCAGATCACCCTGAGCCTGCCCAACCAGGCACCGCTGACCTACGGCGACGCCGGCACGGACGTCATCTCGGAGTCGGAGTCCGTCCGCAACGGCACGGTCCGGGTGTCCCTGCCGGCCGGCCCGATCCGCAGGCTCCAGGCCGAGGTCGCGGTGTTCGTGGTCCTGCTGGTGGTGCTGTCGATCAGCACCGGCACGGTCGTCGCCACGGTCACCGCCCGCAGGCTCACCGAACCGATGCGACACGTGGCCGACCGCGCGATCCGGTTGGGTGCGGGGGACTTCCGTGCGGACAGCAGCCGCTACGGCGTTGCCGAGCTGGACCTGGTGGCCGACTCGCTGGACACGTCGGCCGCCGCGCTGGCGCTGCTGGTGCAGCGGGAACGGGATCTGGTCGGCGACGTGTCGCATCAGTTGCGCAGCAGGCTGACCGCGTTGCAGCTCCGGCTGGAGACGCTGACCCTGGCGTCCAATGTGGAAACCGCGGAGGACGCGTCGGCAGCGCTCGACCAGGCGGAGCGGCTGGCCCAGGTACTGGACGAACTGCTCGCCGCGGCATCGGCCGCGCGTGCCGCCGAGGCCCAGCCGATCAACCTGGCCGTGCGGCTGCCGATGATGGTGGCCGAGTGGCGGGAACTGTTGCGCGCCAAGGGTCGCGTCCTACGGCTGCGGGTACCCGAGGGACTGCTCGCCAGGGCCACCCCCGGCCGGCTGCGCGAGGCGCTCGGCGTGCTGCTGGACAACTCGCTGAAGTACGGCACCGGCACGGTGCTCGTCGCGGCCCGTCGCGGCGACGGCATGGTGCTGATCGAGGTGAGCGACGCGGGCCCGGGCGTGCCGGACGAACTGGCCGCGCACGTGTTCGAGCGCGGGGTGTCCGGCGGCGGTTCGACGGGGGTCGGGCTGGCACTGGCCAGGGCGTTGGTGGACGCCGACGGCGGCCGGTTGGAGCTGGCGGTGCTGCGGCCGCCGACGTTCGCGCTGTTCCTGCCGGTCGCCAAGGCGGAGGACGTACTGGCGACCCCGTGGCGAACCGAGCCGACACCGCGCTGAGCTTTGATCGGACCTGTGGATAACTTCGAAAGCCATCGCATTTTCGCAGGTCAGGGCTCGGGGATCCCCCCAATTTCCAGTCTAGTTGATCTTGACTGGGAGCGCGACTCGATTCGCGCGGGTTGTGGACAACTGGAACTTCGGTCGAGTCAGGCGACCTGTTCGTCGGACTTGGTCGCGCCGTCGACCGAGTGCAGCCTGCGGACCCTGCGGTCCGGGCGGACGTTCTCGCTGGGGAATACCCACTTCTTGAAGGCCCACCACCGGAACACCATGGCCACCAGCGTGCCGATGATCATGCCGCTGGTGAAGTCGGAGAACTCCTGCACGAACCGGCTCACGTTGGGCACCTGGAGGTCCAGCGCGTAGCGGGAGATCCACAGCGGCGCCGTATTCAGTACCACGCCCATGCCGCTGATCAGGAAGAACAGCGCGGCCTCGTGGTGGCGCTCGCGGCCGCCCCTGGTCCGGAACGCCCACTCGCGGTTGAGGACGTACGACACGATGGTCGCGATGATGACCGCGATCGCCTGCGCGGTGACCGGCTTGTCGCCCAGCACGCTCAGCTTCAGGCCGTAGTTCACCGTCAGCGTGATCAGGAAGCAGAACCCGCCGACGAAGGCGAACTTCAGCAACTCGCGGTGCTTGAGCAGCAGCGAACGCACCGGCTCCGGTACGCGTTCGAGCGTGCTGTCGACTAGGGACACATCATCGACTGTACCGACTCGATCGTGAGCTCCGTGCTTGGGATGTGCTGTGACATGGCGCGCTGGCGCGCGCGGGTCCTGCCGCCTTTGCGCGGCGTCTTCGTCCCTCCACTCGCTGCGCTTCGTTCCGAAGGACGAAGACGCCGCGGCGGCAGGACCGGGGTGGTCCGGCGCGGAGTCATGGTGCGGCGGTGCGCGCGGTAGGACCGGGTGCGAAACCATCACCCACATGGTCGCGTCAGAATTGTCGGCGCGGCACACTCCTCCCAATAGTGTGGTGCGCGGCGCGCTTGGCTACCGAGCGTGGTAGTCCGGAAGGAGACAGGTCCGATGTCCGGTCCGTACCCACCGCCGGGGTATCCGCGCCCACCCGACCAGGGCGGCTGGGGTGACCAACCGCAACAGCCGTACTACGACTTCCCCACGGTCCAGTACGGCGGCCTGGCCAACCCGCAGGGTGGCTGGGGTCCGCCGCCGCGCCGCCCGCGCAACCGGGGCCGGATGATCGTGGCCGCGGTGTCCATCCTGGTCATCATCGCGGGTGTGGTGACCGGGGCCGTGCTGCTGCACCAGCGGCACCCCCAGCCCGCCGCCGCCCCGCCGCCCCCCACGACCAGCCCGGCGCCGCCGCCCACCACAGCCCAGCCGACGACCACCGCGCCCGACGACGGCCTGCCCAACGGCAACACCGTGCTGCACCTGGCCACCGGCGCCTGCGTGAGCGCCCAGGCCACCGCGAACAACCAGTACCGCCTCGGCCGCCAGGTCGCCTGCGGCACCGCGCAGTCGGACCTGGTGCTGGCGGTGGTGAGCCCGGACATGGCGGGCTGTGCCGACCACGAGTACCTGCGGGTGTCCGCGCCGTCGACCGGCGTCTACTGCTTCACCCTGGACGTGAAACAGGGCGACTGTGTGGACAGCAGCTTCCTCAAGTCCCCGTGCGCGCCCGGCGCGTTCACCGTGCTCAGGACCGAGCCCGGACCGGGCGGCTCGACGTCGTGCACGGACACGGCGGGCGCGACGCACTGGGTACCGGTCGGCCGCAACCCGGTCGCGGTGGCCTGCGTCGGCCCGGCCCGGACGTTCTAGAGCGGTCCGAGCAGCGAGAACAACGTCGGCACCAGGTTGCACAGGCCGCCGGGGTGGTACTTCCCCGAGCCCGGATCGGACGGGCAACCCGGCTGGGTCGGCGGCGGACCGACCGTCGTGGGCGGCTGGACCGGCGGCGTTGTGGTGGTGGTCGTCGGTGGCGCGGTAGGCGGCGGCGCGCCGGTCGGATCGGGCCCCGGCCTCGGACCCCGCGTCGTAGTCGTTGTCGCCGGAGGCGGCGAGCTCTTCGTCGGGTCGGGCGAAGTGGTCGTCGTCGGCGTGGCCGGGTTGGTCGTCGTCGGGGCGGTGGTCACCGTGCCGTCCGGGCCCGGGAGGCAGAACAACAGGCACTTCGGTGGCTCGATCGCGACCTGGACGGTCTGCATGGCGCTGCCGAGCGTGCCGACCACCGTGACCACGTCCGACTCCGCCCGCAGGTGGTAGAGCCGCAGCCGCAGGTGCGCCGAGTGCTGGGGCGCCAGCGGCGCGTCCGTGGTGCACGTCGCCTGCGTGCCCCCGCCGACGCACGTGAACTCAGGGCCGCTCTGCCACCGCGACGCCGACCGGTCGACCACGACCGTCACCGGTTTCGTGCTGGTGCCGGTGTTGGTCGCGGTCACGTCCAGGATCGGCGAGCCGTCCCACAGCCAGTGCAGCCACGAGTCGATGCCATCCAGGCGCGCGGTCAGCGCCAGCCGGTCGACCAGCGCCGGGACCTGCACCTGAACCGTGATCATCACGGACACGTCGGTGCCGGCGCTGACCGTGCCGGTGATCTGGCCGCCCATCGTGCCGGGCGCCGCCACCAACTGGAACACCAGCACCACGGACTGGCCGGGCTGCAGGCCGCTTGGCGACGTGCAACTGACCGTGCCGGTGCCCGGCGGACACATCACGGAACCGGGTGCCGTCGGCGCGGCGGGCGGTGCCGTTTTCGGCTGTGTTGTCGTCGGTGGGGTCTTCTGCGGCCCGATCCGTTGCTCGTGCAGCGAGCGCGGGCCTGCGGCGGTGACCGGGCCGGTCACGCTGACGCCGGGCGGCAGGTGCAGGACCGCCGTCACCGGCTGGGAAACCGCGTTGCCGGTGTTGACCACCGTGATCGGCAGGGCGACCGAGCCCTGGCCGGGTACGAGCGTGATGGCAGGCCCGGACGCGCTCAGGGTCGCATGCCCGGGCGGTGGTGGCGCGGGCGTCGGTGGTGGCGCCGGTGTGGGGGCCGGCGTCGGGCTGGCCGGGTTGGGCGGCGCGGGCGTGACGTGCGGCGCTGGTGGGGGCACGACCGGCGGCGGCACTGCCGGTGGCTTCGGCGGCGGGGCCGGCACGGTGGCCGGCGGTGGTGGCGCCGCCGCGGCCGGGATGTGCTGGGCGGTCCCGCCGGTCAACGCGAGGATCAGCACGACGGCCAGCGCCGCGACCGACGCGCCGACCCCGGCGAACTGCCTCGGCAACGAACCGGCCGCGCCCGCAGCGGCGCCCGCGCCACCGCCGGCCGCCGCGGCCGTAGCGGACGCGGTCAGCGCGACAGCGGCACTGGCCTTGGCGGTGGTGGCCAGGTAGCCGGCCGCGCCGATACCCAGCACCAGCGTGGCGACGACCTGCAGGCCGCCGTTCACGTCGGCCAATTCGGCGGCCAGCGCGCGGCACCGGTCGCACTCGTCCAGGTGCGCCTCGACCTGCGCGGTCTCCCGCTTGGACAGGCTGCCCCTGGTCCAGGCGCCGAGCTTCTCGGTGGTGGCCCGGCAGCGTTCCGCCGTGTTCGTGGTCTCGGCCAGGTGGACCTGGAGGTACGCCTCGCGTAGACCTTCCCGAGCGCGGTAGGCCAGCGCGGACACCCCGTTGGCGGTCAGGCCGAGCAGCGGCGCCACCTCGGCGGGCGACTGGCCCTCGATCGCGGTGTGCCAGAGCACCGCCTGCCAGCGTTCCGGCAGCCGGGCGAACGCCTTCGCGGCCAGTGAGCGCTCCAGCCCGGCCACCGCCGTGTCCCGGAACGGCTCGCTGATCTTGTCGGTGCTCACGCCGGACATCGTCGTGACGTCGTCGGTCAGCTCGACCTTGCGGTCCCGGCGGGTCTTGTCGTACGCCACATGCCGCAGCGCGGTGAGCAGGTACGCGCGGAACGCCGCGTCCGGGCCGCGGCCGGCGCGCAGGGTGTCCAGTACCCGGGCGAACGCCTCGGAGACCAGGTCGTCGGACTCCGCGCGGGACCGGGCCAGCTGCCTGGCCAGGTTGTACGCGGCCGACACGTGCCGCTCGTAGAGCGACCCGAACGCGTCCACCTGACCACTCCGGACCGCGTCGATCAGCTCCGCGTCACTGGGACCCTGGATCTCTGCGGGAACCGCGGCCACTTAATCCTCCTCAGCTACCGGGGGTCAGTGTGACGGACCTGAATCCCGCTCGCCATGGCGGATCGCCGAACGACTGTCGCGGACGGTAGTCATGTCCGAGTTGGGTCCGGAATCCGCGTCATATGGGGGCATCCGTAGCGTCTGGTGACTGAGAGCGATCAACGGGGCAGGCAGTTCGGCCAACAGGAGGACAAGCGGCAGTGGGAACGCGGGAGGTGTCGCCACAATCGTGGCGTGGCGACTCGGCCAGGGCTTGTCACGCCCTGCGATCGCGGTGGCGGACGGCGAGCCTGGCATCCGGGTGGCCGTTTCCGACCGACTGGGCCGTGGCAGAGGTCGACCTGGTGTGCGCGGCGGTACTCGCCGGCGCCGATCCGGACCAGGCGCTGATCCAACTGGGTAGAGCGCGGGCGAGCGCGGGCTCCGGACTCGGCGAGACGCTGCAGGACGTGGCGGCACTGCACGCGGTGCTGACCGTGCCGGCGAACCACGACGGCCTGGTCTCGGCCGACCCCGATGCCACGCCGGCCCGGCTGCTCAGGGTCACCGCGATGGCCTGGTCGGACGTTCTTGTCCAGCAACTGGCCCAGGGCGGCGTCCACGACAGCCTCACGGGTCTCAACAACACCGCGTACCTGCGGGCCCGGCTGCGCGAGATCTACCGGGCCGCGGCCGCGGGCGGGTTCGACGCCAGGTCGCGTTACGTACTCGTGGTGGTCGACGCCGACCTGGGCCGCACCACCGGCTGGTCCCGCCTGGCCGCGATGGTGCTGCTGGCCGACGTGCTGCACACCGCGTTCGACGGCGGCCAGACCCTGGCCACGATCGGCCCGGCCACCATGGTCGTCCTGGCCGAACGCGACGGCAGGCTGTCCGAGCGGGCCGCGGCCACCCGCTGGCTGACCACCGAACGGCTGGGCGTCGACCCGCAGCTGAGCCAGGTCGGCGTGCCGTCGGTGCGGCTGGAACCGCTGCCGGCCACCCACGAGAAGGCATGTCGGCTGGTCGCCGAGCTGGCTCGGACACCGGGCCACTAGGCTCGCCTGTTCGTGGACCCTCGTACCGGCCTTCCCGTCGTCGGCATGGTGGGCGG
>DASXXM010000086.1:0-10917 GCA_036503065.1 Pseudonocardiaceae bacterium
GAGATATTCGCGCTGCTCGGGCCCAACGGTGCCGGCAAGACAACGACTCTGGAGATCCTGGAAGGTTTCCGACAGCGCGACGCCGGGGACGTGCGGGTGCTCGGCCACGACCCCGGTCACCGGGCGTCGGGCCGAGTACTGCGCGAGCAGATCGGACTGGTCCTGCAGGACATCGCGGTCGAGCCGTACCTCACGGTGCGCGAGACGCTCGCGCGCAATGCCGGCTACTACCCGAATCCACGCGGGGTCGACGAGGTGATCGGCCTCGTCGACCTTGGCCCGCAGCAGAAGCAGAAGGTCAAGCAGCTCTCCGGCGGCCAGAAGCGCCGCCTGGACCTGGCGCTGGGCATGGTCGGAAACCCGAAGCTGCTCTTCCTGGACGAGCCGACCACCGGGTTCGACCCGAACGCCCGCCGCGGCGCCTGGCAGGTGGTGGAGAACCTGCGGGCGGCCGGCACCACGATCGTCCTGACCACGCACTACATGGACGAGGCGCAGGTACTGGCCGACCGGGTCGCCGTGATCGCCAACGGGGAGATCGTGGCGCAGGGCACCCCGGCCACCATCGGCGGGCGGGACTCCGCACTGACGCGAATCCAGTTCGTGTTGCCGGCCGACACCGCCGTCGCCGACCTCCCGGTCCCCACGAGCACCGCCGTGACGACCGACACCGACGGCCTGGTCACCATCGAGGCCGACGAACCGACCGGCCTGCTGCACCAGCTCACCGGCTGGGCGCTGGACCGAGGCACGACGCTCGCGCGGCTGTCCGTGGACCGGCCCAGCCTTGAGGACATCTACCTGCAGCTCACCGGCAGCGACACCGAGGCCGAAGATCCCGCGCCGGCGAAACCCCGCCGCCGCGGCAGCCTGGCGAGGAGTGGGCGATGAGCACCGCGACCGAGACCACACCCGTCCGGCAGCGCAACGACCTGGCGCTGGTCGTCCACCAGGTCCGCTACGAGCAGTTGTCGTTCTGGCGCAATCCACAGAGCGCGTTCTTCACCTTCGTGTTCCCCGTCGTCATCATCGTCATCTTCGGCGCGGTGTTCAACGGCGGCGGCAACGGCTCGTTCTTCTACGGCCTGTCCGCGCTCCAGTACTACATTCCGACGATCGCCGCGCTGTCCGTGCTGGGCGCCTGCTACAGCAATCTGGCGATCGTGCTCGCCATGCGACGTCAAGATGGCATTCTCAAACGACTGCGCGCCACTCCCCTGCCGGCCTGGATCTATTTCATCGGGCTGCTGGCGCACTGCGTCGTGATCAGCGTCGTCGAGGTCGCGCTGATCATCGGCGTCGGCCGGCTCTACGGCGTGCCGATGCCGACGCACTGGACGGCGATCCTGGTCACGCTGGTGCTCGGCGCCGCCAGCTTCTGCGCGCTGGGCGTCGCCGTCGCCTCGCTGGTGCGCAACTCGGAGGCGGCACCGGCGGTCGTGCAGTTCATCCTCTTCCCACTGGTGTTCATCTCCGGCACCTACTTCCCGATTCACTCCGACGTGCTCAACCGCATCGCCGGCGTACTGCCGGTGCGGCCGTTCAACGAGGCACTGCTCGGCCCGTTCGCCCAGCACACCGGCTTCGACTGGCCACATCTCGCGGTACTGCTGGCGTGGGGCGTCGGCGGCGCGGCAGTCGCAGTGCGGCGCTTCAGGTGGGACCCGCGACCGGAGTAGATAGTCCTTCCGGAGCGGGCTTCGCCCACGGACCCGTCGTGGGTCGGTTTGGATGTTTGGGCGAATGGGCGATTGACGTCCGGATGGGCGGCTGAAGTCGATGACCTGGCAAATAGTTCGTACTTAGGGAGGATGGACAGCGCATCGGGCGCGGCGTAGACCCGACCTCATGTCCACCAACACACCAGGACACGAATCCTCACCGTTACGGCCGAATCGGCGAGGCTTTCTCGCCGCTTCCGCGGTCGCGGCGGCAGCCGGGGCGGCCAGCATCGCCGCCCCCGGCACCGCATTCGCGGATACCGCGGACTTCACGAAGGGCTGGCCGTCCGGACCAGGCCAGCTGATCCGCCCACAGGCGCCCGACCGCGAACTCCTGGAGATCCTGCAATCCCTGGACCGCGACCGGATGCGCGCCACCGTGGCGAAGCTGACCACGTTCGGCACCCGGCACACCCTGTCCAGCCAGACCGACCCGGCCCGCGGTATCGGTGCCGCCCGAGACTGGCTCCTCGCCGAGATGACGGGCAACGCGGCGCCGTCCGGCGGCCGGATGACCGTCGCACTCCAGTCCTACACCCAACCACCCGCCTCCCGGATTCCGACGCCCACGGTGATCACGAACGTTGTCGCGACCCTGCAGGGCTCAGTCACCCCGAACCGGATCTACGTGGTGTCCGGCCACTACGACTCTCGCGTCACCGACATCATGAACTTCACCAGTGACGCACCCGGCGCCGACGACGACGCCTCCGGTGTGGCCGCGGTGGTGGAGATGGCTCGGGTGATGGCCACCCGCAATCCCAAGTCCACCATCGTGTTCGTTGCCGTGGCAGGCGAGGAGCAGGGACTGTTCGGCGCGAACTTCATGGCGTCCCAGTTCCGCGCCGCGAACGCCGACGTGCAGGGCATGTTCACCAACGACATCGTCGGCAGTCCCGTCGCCGACGACGGCACCCGTGACCCGCACGCGCTGCGCCTGTTCGCCGAGGGCGTGCCGACCACGGAAACCCCGCAGCAGACCGCGGTCCGACAGGCCGAGGGCAGCGAGGCCGATTCGCCGGGCCGGCAACTGGCGCGGTTCGTCACCAACGTCGCCAACAACAGCGCCACCAACATGTCGGTGCACATCATCTACCGGCGGGACCGCTATCTGCGCGGCGGCGACCACATCGCGTTCCTGCAGCATGGTTACCCGGCGGCAAGGTTCACCGAACCGCACGAGAACTTCGCGCACCAGCACCAGGACACCCGGGTCGACGCGAACGGCGTCCAGTTCGGCGATCTGATCGAGTTCTGCGACTTCGACTTCATCCAGCGGGTCGCCAAGGTCAACGCGGCCGCCATGTGGTCGCTGGCCAACGGCCCCGGCACGCCGAAGAACGCGGTGCTCGACGACAGCGCGCTGAGCAACAGCAGCACGTTGCGCTGGGACGCCAACCCGGATCCGGACATCGCCGGATACGAGATCGTGTGGCGGCCGTGCACCGAACCGGACTGGACGCACGCCATCCCGGTCGGCAACGTCACCACGTTCACCGTGCCACTGGCCAAGGACAACGTGTTCCTCGGCGTACGCGCGGTGAACACGGCCGGCAAGCACAGCCCGGTCGCCTTCCCCACCCCGGTGTTCTGACATCCGTTGTTCTGACAGCGCCCAGGCCGGTCACCGACCGGCCTGGGCGCCGGTGTGTCGTCCTGGACCGTCGCCCGTGGTGTCGCTATGATCGAACACATGTTCGAGGTCAAGCGTTTCACGCGCGAGCCAAGCCCGATCATGCTGATGCGGGTGGCTGACGAACTGCCGGCGATCCAGCGCGGCTGGGAGCACTTCGAGAACCTGGTCGGCCTACGTGGTCGGAAGTTCTACGGCGTTGTCGACGACAGGGCGGGCGAGTACCACGTGTGCACCGCCGTCCGGTCCGACGACCCGACCGACCACTTCGGTCTGGAAACCGGCGAGTTGGCGGGCGGCACGTACCTGCGGGCCTTGTTACAGGGCGAACCACCGGCGGTCTATGAGCACATCGGACCGACCGCTCGCCACCTGCACACGCTGGCCACCGCCGACGAAACCCGCCACGACGTCGAGTTCTACCGTCGCCATGACGAGATCGAGATCTGGATGCCGGTTCGCTGACGGAGAAGCAGCCGGTCGGGCGATTGCCGCCCTGGTAGCGTCGAGTGAGTGACGGGGGACGGGGGACGGCTGGGCGGGCGGTACGCCAAGCTGTGGGCGGCCAGCACGACGTCGGCGTTGGGCAGCGGACTGGCCACGATCGCGGCGCCGCTGTTCGTTGCCGCGCGCACCACCAATCCGCTGGTGGTGTCGGCATCGTTCGCGGTGTCCTGGCTGCCGTGGCTGTTGTTCTCGCTGCCGGGCGGCGTGCTGGTGGATCGGGTCGACCGGCGCCGGCTGATGATCGTCATCGACTGTGTTCGGGTCGGCGCGGTCGGCGTGCTGGCCGTCGCGATCCTTGCCGGCCGGGCAGATATCGCGTTGTTGTACGTGGTGCTGTTCCTGGTCAACACCGGCGAGGTGGTCTTCCGCAGCGCGAGCCAGGCGATGATTCCTGCGGTCGTGCCGCGGGACCAGTTGGAGCGGGCCAACGGCTGGCTGGTCGGCGGTGCCACCCTGATGCAGGGCATGGCCGCCGGACCGTTGGGCGGATTCCTGTTCGTCGTCGCGGCATGCATCCCGTTCTTCGCCAACGCGGGCACCTACGCGGCCAGCGCGGTGCTACTGGGCGTTGTCGCGGGCGGCTACCGGGCGACCAGCACGCGGGGCCCACGGAGATCGGTGCGCAAGGAGGTGGTCGACGGTCTCCGTTGGCTTGCGCACCAACGGCTGTTGCGGACCATGGCAGTCCTCATCGGACTGTTGAACGTCACACTCATCGCGGCCACCTCGGTACTGGTGCTGCTCGCGAAACAGCGGCTGGGCCTGAATTCGGTCGGCTACGGCCTGTTGTTCACCTGCATGGCGGTCGGCGGCATCCTCGGCTCGGTCGTCGGTGACCGGTTGATCCGATGGTTCACCGCGACGTGGACGATCCGCGTCGGCTTGCTGATCGAAGCCGGTATGCACCTGGCCCTGGCGGCCTCGCGCAGCCCGTACCTGATCGGGTTCGCGTTGTTCGCCTTCGGCGTGCACGGCGCGTTGTGGGGCATCGTCGGCAGTTCGCTGCGCCAGCGCCTGGCGCCGCCGGAGATGTTGGGCCGGATCGGCAGCAGCATCCTGTTCGTCGCGGCCAGCGGCAACTGCGTCGGTGCGTTACTCGGCGGCGCACTGGCCGCCAGGTTCGGCCTGACCGCGCCCTACTGGGTCGGTTTCGTGGTCGCGATCATCGTGACGGCAACGACATGGCGCGTATTCGACCGCGCGACAGTGGCCAAGGCCTACGCCGACCCGGCACCGTCCCAGCCCACCGCGGTCTGACCGCCACCGCGGCGCCCGACACGTGATCGCGACCACCAGGTTTCGGAACTCGGCGCGACTGGGTACACCCCGAACAGAGGCGACCACACCACGCACAGTGATCGCCACCACACGACAACGGGGAACGAATTCCCGGGTTCCGCCGTTGACCAGATTGGTCGGTGTGGTTCGAGTCCCCCGGACCCACCAACGCCGTCGCGGAATACCGGTCATGCAGGAGCCGCGTTCGGACACCGCCGCGAGGCGACCGCCACACCGACCTCTCACACTCCGCCCCGGCCGCGCCTCCCCCTCGAGCGGCCGGGGCGGTCCCGATTCCGCACCGCCCGCCGGTCTGCCCGCGCGACCGTGCGGTAACAGGTACTGCCTAAACCACGATGAATCCGGCATGGGGGACCAAGACCAGCCGCCGTGGGCCAAGCGAGTCCGATCACCATCGAGTAGGCCGGGCAAGCCACGCCAGTGGACGCCGGACCAGGAACAGTTCGGCCTTCGATGGACCAGGAATCAGATCCGGCCGGGCTTCGGGTACCAACGCCTGGATCGGACGTTCCCGCCGATACTGACCATCGGCTTCAACGTGATCGTCAGCCTGGCAATGGCCGCGGTCGGGGTGCGGTTGATACTGGGAGGGGTCAACATCCCATTCGCGGTGGTCTGGTTGGCCATACTGGCCATCAGCACCGTGGTGAACATCCGCAAGCAGCTTCTGCGGCGGCGCTTGACGCGAATTTCCCGGCATATCGAGAAGGACCGCAGATAACGGGACACCGATGCCGAGCCCGTTACTGGGGCAGTTTGACGACCGTCACGAAGAACTCGTCGATCTGACGGATCACCTCGACGAACCTGCTGAAGTCCACCGGCTTGCTGACATAGGCGTTGGCGTGCAGTGAATAACTGCGCAGGATGTCCTCCTCCGCCTCGGACGTGGTCAGCACGACCACCGGGATCACGCACAGTTCCGGATCGGCCTTGAGGTCCGCGAGCACCTCCATGCCGTCCTTGCGCGGCAGGTTGAGGTCCAACAGGATCAGGCCCGGCCGGGGAGCGTCGCTGTACGGGCCCTCGCGACGCAGGAACTGCAACGCCTTCTCACCGTCGTTCACCACGTGCAGCCGGTTGCGGATCTTGTGGTGCTCGAAGGCTTCCCGCGTCATCAGGACATCACCGTCGTCGTCCTCGACGAGCAGGATGTCGATCACGTCGAGAAAGGCGTCAGTCATCTTCTGCGTCCTCCGTGGTGGGCAGCGCGGGGAGCGTGAACAGGAACCGGGAGCCTACCTCCGCCGAGCTGTCCAGCCAGATCCTGCCGCCGTGGTATTCGACGATCTTCCGGCACATGGCCAGGCCGATCCCGGTGCCCGGGTACTCGTCCTTCGGGTGCAGGCGCTGGAAGATGACGAAGATCCGCTCCGCGTAGTCGGCGCCGATGCCGATGCCGTTGTCGGCGAAGGAGAACTCCCAGTCCGGGCCGTCGCGCCGCGCTGCGATGGTGACGTGCGGCGGCTGGTCGCCGTGGAACTTCAGTGCGTTGCTCAGCAGGTTCTGGAACACCGCGGTCAGCAGCGGCGCCTCGGCCAGCACCATCGGCAGGTCGCCGACCTCGACGGTCGCGCCGGTCCGCTCCAGCACGTCGGCCAGGTTCGCCTTGGCCTGGTCCACGAGTACGTTGGCGGACACCGGTTGCCGGTCGCCGGTGAGCCTGCCGACGCGGCTGAACGCCAGCAGGTCGTTGATCAGGGCCTGCATCCGTTTGGCGCCGTCCACCGCGAAGCCGATGTACTGGTCGGCTCGTTCGTCCAGCCGGCCGCCGTAGCGTCGTTGCAGCAGTTCGCAGAAGCTGGCCACCTTGCGCAGCGGTTCCTGCAGGTCGTGCGATGCGACGTAGGCGAACTGCTCCAGTTCGGCGTTGGAGCGCTGCAGGTCCTGCGTGCGGTTGGCCAGTACCGAGTGCGCGACCCGCGCCGAGGACAGCTCCTGCAGGATGCGTTCGCGCATCGCGTTGACGTGCCCGGCCAACTCGCGGACCTCGCGCGGCCCGTTCGGCGCCACGACGTGCTCGAGGTCGCCGCCCGCGACCATGCGCACCTGGTCGGCCAGCCGGGACAGCGGCCGGATCGCGGCGGCCCGCAGGGCCAGCGCGAGCGCCACGATGATCAGGACCAGCACGACGCCCAGTACGACGCAGACCGTGTCCACCCGGCCGGCGGCGCCGTTCAGCGCGACGGTCGCCTGTTGGTGGGCCAGGCCGAGATCGTGTTGCAACGTGCCGCCCGCCGCGCGCAGCGAGTCGAACGCGGCCTTGCCGAGATCGGCCGCTGAGCCGGCGAGCGGGGCCTTCGTCGTGTCGACCTTGTCGATGGTCGGCTGGGCGTAGCCGGCGCGCCACGTGTCCACCCGGCTCAGTACCAGCCGGAGATCCGTGGCCGCGGTGGGCAGGTTGGCCAGCAGCCCGTTGAGCTGGTTGACGGCGTCGCGCTGGGTGGCCAGGCCCGAGGTGTACGGGGTGAGGAAGTCGAGCTGGCCGGACAGCGCGTAGCCGCGCACGCCGGTCTCCTGGTCCAGGAGCGCCGCGTCCAGGCGCAATGCCTGCTGGACGGCCGGATCGACCTGGTTGACCACCTGGTCCCGCGCCTGCGCCAGGTTTGCCAGCGCCATGCCGACGAGGATCGCCGCCAGCACCGAGAACAGCGCCATGACCAGTACCGACACGCCGATGATCCGGCTCAGCCGCCACTGCCGGAACGGTCCTTGGTGCAGCACAGAAGTGGCTGCTGGTTCGCTCACGTGCGGCCGCCGTTGTCGTCGATGTGGTGGCTCAGTGCCAGCACGGCCAGGTCGTCGGTGAGGTCGCCGCCGTTGAGCGCGCGTACCTGGTCGACCAGCGTGTCGAGCATCCGCTCGTCGCGAGAATCCGCCGCGCTCGCGGTGTCCGCCGACCTGCCGGCACGGAACGACTCGACGAGCCCGATCAGTCCTTCGGTCTCCAACCGTTCGTTGCCCTTGCCGATCCGGCCCTCGACCAGCCCGTCGGTATACATCAGGATCGTCCACGCGGCGCCGAGGGTGACGTCGCCGCAGGGCCAGTGCCGCATGTCGCCGATGCCCACCGGGGTGTGCACCGGCGCGGGCAGTTCCGTGATGCCGGCCGGGGTGATCAGCAGGGGTGGCGGATGGCCGGCCAGGAACAGCCGGCCGGTGGTCCGGTCCGGTGCCACGGAAACCGTGCACAGCGTGGCGAACAGGCCCGCCTGATGGCGTT
Source organism: Pseudonocardiaceae bacterium (assembly GCA_036503065.1). GTDB lineage: Bacteria > Actinomycetota > Actinomycetes > Mycobacteriales > Pseudonocardiaceae > DATEPR01. Next base: position 8,384 of record DASXXM010000086.1, read on the forward strand.
CGTGCTCGAAGACCTGACCGAGGATGGTCAGGGTCTCCGGTACCGGCCGGCCGGCCAGCATCATCGTGCGCCACGCCACCCGCAGGCACACGCCGAGCGCGGCCTCGTCCGGGCCGTGCCCGCACACGTCGCCGACCAGCGCGTGCACCCAGCCGTCCGCGGACTGCACCACGTCGTAGAAGTCGCCGCCCAGCAGCATTCGCTGGCCGCCGGGCTGGTAGCGGGCGGCCACGGTCAAGTCCGAAGTGGACACCAGCGGTGATGGCAGCAGGCCGCGTTCCAGCCGGGCGTTCTCCTCCGCGTAGATCCGCGCCTCGCTCAGTTGGCGCTGCATGTCGTCGGACAGTTGCCGTGCCACCGAGTAGCGGATCACCCGGTGCAGCAGGTGGCCGTCCACCTGGCCCTTGACCAGGTAGTCCTGCGCGCCGGACCGGACCGCCTCCTGGCCGAGGTGCTCGTCGGACATGCCGGTCAGCACGACGACCGCGACGTGCGGCACGTTGGCGTGCAGCCAGTGCACGCCTTCCAGGCCGAACGTGTCCGGCAGGCCGAGGTCCAGCAGCACGCACGAGACGTCGGACAGCAGCGGCCGGGCCGCCGCGAGCGTGCGGACGCGGTGCACGTGGATGGTCGCCGTCGTGCCGAGCAACAGGTCCTCGACGATCAGGGCATCGCCGTCGTCGTCCTCGATCAGCAGCACCGGCAGCGGACTGGACCGGTCGTCGCCGGGCGCACCGCCGTGCATGCCGTTCCCAGCCACCATTGTCGCCTATGACCGTCCTCGCGCCGACGCTCGACCCGGACGGTCGATGCTTCCGCTCACTCTAGGGTGCGCCGGTGCGGGGCGCGGCCCGCGGGCTGCCGGGGTGGGTCGAGGCGCGGCCGGTCCGGCAGGGCGACGGTGACCGGCAGGTCGATGTCCACCGTCCACGACTCGTCGTAGTGGCGCAGTGCCATGGGTTTGCCGGCCAGCAGCGTGTAGGTGGCGGTGCCCCCGGTGATCTCGACGTTGAGCAGCCGCCGACGGAAGTACAGCCGGAACGCCAGCCGCGACACGCCCGGCGGCAGGGTCGGCGCGAACCGCAGCGGTTCACCGGCCCGGTGGCGCATCCCGCCGAATCCGGCCACCAGCGCCTGCCACGCCCCGGCCAGCGCGGCGATGTGCAGACCGTCGCGGGTGTTGGACTCCAGGTCGTCCAGGTCCATCAGGGCCGCTTCGGTCAGGTAGTCCGCGGCCAGTTCCGCGTGGCCGACCTCGGCCGCGAGCACCGCCTGGACGCCGGCCGACAGCGACGAGTCGCGCACGGTCAACGCCTCGTAGTAGGCGAAGTTCCGCGCCTTCTCCGCCGGCGTGAAGTCGTCCGGGCACAGGTACATCGCCAGGACCAGGTCGGCCTGCTTGACCACCTGCTTGCGGTACAGGTCGAAATACGGGTAGCGCAGCAGCAACGGGTAGTCCTCCTGCGCACAGGACTCGAAGTCCCACACCTCGTGGTCGGTGAAACCCTCCGCCTGCGGGTGCACGCCGAGCCGCTCGTCGTAGGGCACCACCATGCGGTCGGCCGCCCGACGCCAGCCTGCGACCTCGGCCGCGTCGACGTCCAGTTCGACCGCCCGGTCGGCGAACCGGTCGGTCGCGTCGACCGCGGCCAGCAAGTTCTTGCGGGCCATCAGGTTCGTGTAGACGTTGTTGTCGGCGATCGCGCTGTACTCGTCCGGGCCGGTCACGCCGTCGATGCGGAATCCGCCGTCGGCGTCGGTGTGACCGACGGACGCCCACAGCCGGGCGGTGTTCACCAACAGGTCCAGACCGGGGCCGCGGGCGAACTCGTCGTCCTCGCTGGTGTCGACGTACCGGACGACGGCGTCGGCGATGCCGGCGTTGATGTGGAACGCCGCCGTGCCCGCGGGCCAGTAGGCGGAACACTCCGGGCCGCTGATCGTCCGCCACGGGAACGCCGAGCCGCGCAGGCCGAGTTCGGCGGCCCGCGCGATGGCGTCGGGCAGGATGTCGTGGCGCCAGAGCAATGCGTCGCGGGCCGCGTCCGGCAGGGTGTAGGCCAGCACCGGCAACGCGAAGACCTCGCTGTCCCAGAAGCAGTGCCCGTCGTAGCCGGAACCGGTGAGGCCCTTGGCCGGCACCGCGCGCCGCTCGGCCCGCGCGCCGGCCTGGGCGATGTGGAACAGTCCGAACCGGACCGCCTGCTGCACGTCCGGATCGCCGTCGACCTGCACGTCGGCGTGCTCCCAGAAGCCGTCCAGGTACGCGCGTTGTTCGGCGAGCAGGCCGTTCCAGCCGGTCTGCCGGGCCGCGACGAGCGCCGCGTCGACCTGCGCCCGCAGCCCGGCCGCGGACCGTTCCACCGACCAGCCGTACGCGACGTACTTCACCACACGCAACCGCTGGCCGGGCGACAACAGCACGGAAACCGTTGTCCGGCCCAGGTTCTGGCCACACTCCGAGTGGACTTCCGGTTCGACGGGCGCACTGATCTCGTGGTCCATCGCGGTGGCGATGCGCAGGCCGCTCGTGC
>DASXXM010000087.1:0-18017 GCA_036503065.1 Pseudonocardiaceae bacterium
CGTCGGGCCTGCCGAGCCGACCGAGTGGCGTGGCGCGGACGCTGCGTTCCCGGTCCTCGACGGAGACGCCGTCCCAGGCCCTGGTGAGCACCGGACCGGGCAGGACCGAGTTGACGCGCACGTCCGGCGCGTACTCCACGGCGAGCTGCCTGGCCAGGGACACGAGCGCGCCCTTGGTGGCCGCGTACGCGGGATGCCCTGGCAGGCCGACGATCGCGTGCACCGACGAGACCAGCACGATGCCGCCCTTGCGCTCGGCCAGCGACGGCAGGCAGGCGTGCCCGGCCAGGTAGGCGGCGGTCAGGTTGACCTCGAGCTGCCGGTGCCAGTCGGCCCGGTCCAGTTCGTCCATGCGCTTGTCCGAACCGACGTAGGCGTTGCTGACCAGGGCGTCCACGCCGCCGGTCCGCTCGACGACTCGCTCCCACGTCCGGCCGTCGGTGACGTCACCGACGATCGACAGGTCCGAGATCTCGCGCACCCGCGGATCGATGTCGACGCCGACCACCGCGTAGCCGGCCGAGGTGAGCCGCCGTGCGGTGGCCGCGCCGATACCGGACGCGGCCCCCGTCACGACGGCATTCCGTTGCCCCACATACTCTCCTACAACACCGTCAGATGAACATGACCGTCCGTACCACGCAGTGCCACCCACGCCGAACCGTTGGCACCCGCGGCCGTGCCGAGTGAGCCGTAGAACGCGTTGCTGGCGAACTCGCCGCGCGGGAACCAGTTGCCCCATGCGCCGCTGACGAAGTTACGTTGCCAGAGCGTGTAGTCGCCTGCCCTGGCGAACAGGTAGACGCGGCCTTCGGTGGCCAACAGGGTCGGGCTGCCGCTGATCACGCCGCCGAGCGCGGACCATGCCGACCACGTGCCGGTGGTATCGGCGGTGCGCCACCAGACCTGGTCATCGGACGTGCGGACGGCGACGTACGTGCCGTTCGCGTCGGTCACCGCGCTGGGCCGGCCGTAGATCGGCAGGTTGTTCGGCGCGCCAATGGAAGTCCAGCAGGAGTTCGGTCCGCGGGACCACACCTGGCCGTCGGCTCCACGGGCGAACAAACTCCAGGACGTCGGCGAATTGTAGGCGGCGGTGGGTGCGTCGGTCAGCGTGCCGCCGAGACCGGTCCAGCCACCCCACGAGGTGCCGTTGAACGTGCGCCGGTAGGCGTGGTTGTCGTTGCCGCGCACGAAGACGTCGATCACGCCGCCTGCCGACCCGTACGCGGCGGGCTGGCCGAGGATCTGGCGGCCGAGGTCCGTCCACTGTGTACCGTCGAACTCGGCGAGCGAACCGTTGGCGGCACGGACGAACGTGTCGACGTGGGTGTCGTCGAACCGGACGACGGCCGGGCTGGCGCTCGCGGAACCGCCGATGTCGGTGCCCGGTTCGAGATCGGCACCGGACAGCTTCAGAAGCGCGGTACCGTGCGCGGGCACCGTGGTGGTGTAGGAACCGGCGAAGCTGCCCAGATCAGCGCGGGCCCGCAGGTCCCGGACGGCAACGGTGCCGGTGAGCCCGGCATTGCCGAACGTCACCGTCATGGAGGTGGCCGAACCGGTCCGGTTGAGCAGTACGACGGCACGCTGTCCGTTGCCGGACAACACCTTGCTGTACACGTCGCCGGTGGCCGACGTCGCAACGCGAACGCCCTGGATGTCCAGCGGGTCCTGGTCGACGGCGATGATCTCCGGGTTGTCCAGTGTGTCGATCATCGCCTGCGGGAGGGTGCGCGGGTCGGAGCCGACCATCAGCGGGGATGCCATCTCCGCCCACATCACCAGTTGCGTCGTCGACTCCTCCTGCGTGAGTTCCAGCGAACCGTCGGCCAACTGCCGCATCGGGATCAGATAGTCCGGGTCGTTGTAGTGACCGGGGCCGTTGGCTTCCGGGTGCGCCGCGTTGTCGTCCATGTTGCGCAGGATGTCGGGCCACTCACCGGCCGTCGGCGTGCCGAACGCGACATCCGTGTCGGTGCGCCACGAGTCGGCGAGCAGCGGGCCGTAGCTGTAGGCGAAGCCGGCTTCCTCGCTGGGCGGGAAGTTGCCCCACGCGCTGGTGACGGGGTCACAGAGGTTCAGCAGCATGGGCCGGCCGCTGTGCGCGATCGCGGCACTGAACTGGGTGTAGACGGTGGCCGGGTCGAGGTTCTGCGCGATACCGCACAGAAAGTCGACCTTGACGGCGTCGACCTGCCAGGACGCGAACAGGTTGGCGTCCTGCTGGTAGTGGCCGCCGCTGCCCAGGCCGCAGTGTGCCGGGTCGTAGGTGCCGGCGTCGGTATAGATGCCGACCTTCATGCCGAGGCCGTGCAGGTACGTGACGAGGCTGGGGATGCCGTCCGGGTACGTGGTGGGGTTGGCGGCGAGATTGCCGGCCCCGTCGCGGGGCGGGTTGGCCTGCCAGCCGCCGTCCAGCCAGACGTAGCGGTAGCCGGCATTTCGCATGCCACTGCTGACCAGGAAGTCCGCGACGCTCTTGACCTGCGCCTCGCTGCCGCCGCCCAGCCCGTAGAAGGTGTTCCACCCCAGGTACGGCGTGGGATCGAGGCCGCTGTCGTGATAGGCGGGCGCCCCCTGGTCGACGGCGGTACTGACGTCGTGCCGATGCGTGGCGTTGGCCGCCGGAGCGACCGCGAGCAGGCCGGCGGCGACGATCGCGACCATGGCTGCGCGCCGTAACGGGTAGGACCTCATTGCCTCACCCTTCGTCTGGCTGTGGCTCCATCCCTGGTGAGGCTGCCGTCCGGGCGTGCCCATGTCAATGATTATTCATAATTAATGAGCAGACGGACCACGGGAATACGCAGCGGGGTGCGGCCCGTTCGTGCTCGGTAACCGCGCAGTGACACACTGCGCAGCCGAGTCAACCGACGGATTGGATGATGCAGACATGCCTCTCACCGGGGAGTACGAGCCGAGCAAGTTCGACTTCAGCCGCGATCAGGTCGACCTCTACGAGCGCTCCGGCGGCACCGAGGGCGCGGAGAACCAGGGCGCCCCCGTGATAGTGCTGACGTCGGTCGGTGCCAAGACCGGGAAGCTGCGCAAGGCGCCGCTGATGCGCGTCGAGCACGACGGCGAGTACGCCGTCGTCGCGTCGTTGGGTGGCGCGCCCAAGCACCCCGTCTGGTACTACAACCTGATCGCCAACCCGCACGTGGAACTCCAGGACGGCCCGGTCAAGAAGGACTACCAGGCCAGGGAGGTCCACGGCGAGGAGTACACGGCCTGGCTGGAGCGGGCCATCGCGGTGTGGCCGGACTACGCCGAGTACCAGACGAAGACCACCAGGACAATGCCCATCTTTGTCCTCGCGCCGCTCGACGCCTAACAGTCGAGGCCGTGCCCCGGGTGGCGTGGCACAGCGGCCGTGCCGCTGTGCCAGCGCCGCTGTGGGCGCTGGTTCACACGGCCGCGGTACCGATCAGCCCTTCCCGTGTCACCAGCTGGGCCAGTTGCTCCTCCGTCAGCCCCGCGGTGTCGACCGGCCGGAACGGCAGGACGAGGTACCGGCTCTCCGCGCTGGAATCCCACACCGTGATCTCGACGTCCGCAGGCAGTACCAGCCCGAACTCACCGAGCACCGCCCGCGGTTCACGAACCACTCGGGACCGGTAGGCCTCGCTCTTGTACCAGGACGGCGACGGCCCCAGCAGGCCGATCGGATAGCACGAGCACAGCGTGCAGACCACGACGTTGTGCCGCTCGCGAGTGTTGGCCACGACCTTGAGCCGCTGCTCCTGGAGGCCACCCCGCATGGACAGCCCCAACTCCGGGATCGCGGCGTTCGCGTCCCGCAGCAACCGAGCCCGAAAACCGTCGTCCGTCCACGCGCGGGCCACGATCCGCGCCCCGTTCAGCGGCGACGCACCGGCCAGGTACCGAGCCACGATGTCATCGAGTTCCGCGTCACTCACCAGGCCGGCCTCGATCAGGCGCTCCTCCAGCCTGCGCACCCGAGCCGCGACAGCGGAGCTCGCATGGGCGCCACTCATGTCCCCACCTCCGTGACCGGTTCCAGATAGGACTGCCACAGGTCGACGGTCACCCAGTGCGCGCCGCCACCCCACAGCTCACCGGCGGCGAACCGCACGGTGTAGACCGGCTCGACCCGCGGCTCGAATCCCCTGGCACGGTCATCGGCCAGCGGCCACTCCCCCGGCAACTCGATCACCTCACCCTGATGCCCCCGCACATACCGCGGCACCCGCGTGTGATGGTCAGGATCCACAGTGCGAACACGCACCCGATCGCCAACGGCGAAACGGGACGGCGCCGCGTCACTCATGGCGCGGGGCGGTGAGCGTCTCGATCGCGGCCAGCCACCGCTCGTAGTAGGAAGCGGCCAGGTACTCCGCCGGTGGCATCCGCTCCAGGGCGTCGCGAAACTGGTCGAGGTTGTAGACCCCGCGTCGCAGCAGCGCGGCGTTGAGCGCGTAGACCCGCGCCTCCCAGTCCGCATGGAAGGCGCCCTCGCCGTCCTCGGTGCTGATGTCACCGAAACCCGTCAGCCCACCGACATCGTTGACCCGACTCACCGATCGACCATAACGACCGCATCCGGCCATGTCGATGCGAAACGACAACGCGGTCTGCGGACGTCCCCGTCGGGCGACACACCAAGATCACCGACTTTGACGTGCCCCGGTCGCCGGGCGCCGCCCTGAAATAACACTTTTTCCCGCCGAAACCGATTCCGAACAAACGAGCGCGCCAGTTGCCGGAGAGCGCTCTCTGTCCAGGTTGCTGGCATCTTGACCGCCCTTCTGCCGGCGGCTACTCTCGCTGAGAGAGCGCTCTCACAGACGTCCAGAGGACGCGATCGCCGGCCCATGTGATCGCGTTTCGTCGTCCGCCGTGGCTCCGGCGGACGAAACTGTGCCATTCGGAAACAAAGCGGAGCAATGGCGTCCGCGATATCACCTATTGACTCAACGGAGAGTTCTCATGCGAAGGGAATTGATTCGCCTCGCGGCAACGGCGTCCGCCGCCGTGCTCGTCACCCTCGGTCTCGGCGTCGCGAGCGCGGCAGCTGTCCCGGTGCCCGCCCCGCCGACCGGCGACGAGCTCCATGCCAACAGCAACTCGTCGATCACCATCAGCTGGCCGGCGAGCGCGGGCGCGACCAGCTACCACCTCTACCGCGGCACCAGCTCGGGCGGCGAGGGCAACACCCCGATCGCGTCGACCACCGGCACGACCTACACCGACTCGAACCTGAGCACCACGCCCGTCTACTTCTACCAGATCACCGCGGTCAACTCGGCGGGCGAATCCGCCAGGACACCGGAAGACGCCTCCAAGACCCCGCCACCGATCGGCACCGGCGGCAACGTCGCCGGGGTCCCCGCCGGCAACGGCGAGCTCTACTACGCCAAGGACGCCCTGCTCGGCGGCTTCGACTGGTTCCAGACGCTGACCGGCTGGTTCCCCCAGGACCTCGGCTCCGGCGGCTCGGCCAGTCCCACCCAACAGGTCGTGGACATGGCCTATTCGACCGTGGGCACCCTGACGTTCAACAACGTCGTCGTGCCGAGCAGCGGCCTCTACACGATCGACTGGCGCTACGCCTTCCAGGGCGGACTCTTCCCCGGCGTCAACAACCGGCAGATGGGGCTCATGGTCGACGGCACCGTGATCACCAGCACCCAGCGGTTCCCGATCACCGGCAGCTTCGACACCTACCAGCACACGTTCCTCCAGGCGCACCTGAACGCCGGGGTCAACTCCGTGACCATGTTCGCGGTTACCAATCACGGCGTCTCCCGCGTCGACCAGCTGACCGTCACCCCGGCGACCGCATCCGTGCCCAGCGGACCGACGAACCTCACCGCGACGCAGGGCAACACGGCCGCGACACTGTCCTGGACCGCCGCCGCCACCGGCAGTCCGACCTCGTACACGATCTACCGTGGCACCCAGTCCGACGGCGAGGCCAACGCGGCGGTCGGCACCGTGAGCGGCACGACGACGACGTTCACCGACACCGGCCTGCACAACGGGACGAAGTACTTCTACAACGTCGCCGCGAACAACGCCGTCGGTGTATCGCCCGACTCCAACGAGGTCGTCACCACACCCGCGCCGGGCAGCGTGGGCGGCGGTGGCGGGACGAATCTCGCACAGGGCCAGGTCACGACGGCGTCCTCGATCGAGAACGCCGGGACTCCCGCGTCGAACGCGACCGACGGCAACACCGCGACCCGCTGGTCCAGCGCGTTCAGCGATCCGCAGTGGCTGCAGGTCGATCTCGGCGCCACCCACACGATCACCCAGGTGGTCCTGATGTGGGAGAACGCGTTCGCGAAGGCCTACCAGATCCAGGTTTCACCGGACGGCGTCAACTGGACCACCATCTATGCCACCACAGCAGGGCCCGGCGGCACCGAGACCCTGAACGTCACGGGCAGCGGGCGCTACATCCGAATGTCCGGCACCCAGCGGGCGACGCAGTACGGCTACTCGCTCTGGGAGTTCCAGGTCCATGGCTCGTAATTGCGTCAAGGGAGATGCAATCATGCACACGCCGCCCGCCGGCTCCAGGAGAACGAAGAGATCAGTTCTCGCCCTGCTGTCATTCACGTTGCTGACGCTGTTCGCGACAGCTTTCACGCAACAGGTCGCCCATGCGGCCCCGACCAATCTGGCAGTGACCACGCAGCGAAACGACAATGCCGGCACCGGCCAGTATCCGAACGAGACGACGCTGACCACCGCGAACGTCAACGCGTCCCAGTTCGGCAGGCGAGTGTCCTATCCGGTCGACGGGCAGATGTACGCACAGCCGCTCTACCTGCCGAATATCTCGATCGGCGGCGGCACGCACAACGTGGTGTTCGCGGCAACGGAGAACGACAGCGTCTACGCGTTCGACGCCGACCAGACCAGCACCGTGGCGCCGCTCTGGAAGACCAGCCTGTTGCCCGGCGGAGCGACGCCGGTGCAGTCCAGTTTCCAGCCCTGTGGCGATCTGACACCGATCATCGGCATCACGAGTACGCCGGTGATCGATCCCGGCACCAACACCATGTTCGTCGTCGCCTATTCGCAGGAGAACGGGACCCAGGTCTATCGCCTGCACGCGCTCGATGTGACAACCGGTCAGGACAGGAGCGCTCCGGTCGTCATTCAGGCATCGGTACCGGGTACCGGGGGCACCGTCACCTTCAATCCCAACGTGGAGCGGCAGCGCGCCAGCCTGCTGCTGGCGAACGGCAAGATCTACATCGCGTTCTCCTCGTTCTGTGATGTCGGGGCCTACCACGGCTGGATCCTCGGCTACACCTACAGCGGCACGTCGTTCCAGCAGACCAATGCCTACAACGACACGGCCACCGGAGCACAGGGCGGGATCTGGGGTGCCGACGACCCCTTGGTGGCCGACAACGCCGGGAATCTCTACACGATAGTCGGAAACGGGACGTTCGATGTCAACACCGGCGGCAACGATGTCGGCGACAGCTTCGTGCGCCTGAACGCCCAGTTACAGCGGCAGGACTACTTCACGCCGTTCAATCAGAGCTGTCTGTCCAACGGCGACCAGGATGTCGGCGCGGGCGGTCCGCTGTTGGTGCCCGGCGCGAACGCGCTGATCGGCGCGGGCAAGGAAGGCAGGCCCTATGTGGTCAGCACGACGAACATGGGCCAGTTCACCGCGGATCCCAATCTCACCTGCAACGGCAGCGCCGAGGAGAACCGCACCAATGTGGACAAGATCCAGCAGGAACTGCCGCCGGGCACCCTGAACGCGATCTTCAGTACGCCGGCCTTCTGGAACGGCCCCAACGGCCAGTTCGTCTACTTCTCGCAGGTGAACGGTCCGACCAAGGCATTTTCCTGGATCAACGGACGATTGTCCGCCGCGCCCACCTCGATGACGACCACGTCCTTCGGTTTCACCGGCGGAAACGCGGTCGTGTCGAGCAATGGGACGACGGCCGGCACCGGTGTTCTCTGGAATATCGACTCGGGCGCGACGCTACGAGCCTACGACGCCAGCAACCTGGCGATCGAGTTGTACGACAGCAGCCAGAACACGGGCCGGGACGGCCTGAGCGGTTACGTGAAGTACAGCACCCCCGCCCTGGCAGACGGCAAAGTATTCGTCGGAACAGCGGCCAGCCTGGCGATCTTCGGCGAACTCTCGTCGACCCCACCGCCACCGCCCCCACCGCCGCCACCGGGTGGCCTACGCATCAACTCCGGCGGCACCGCGGCGGCACCGTTCGTCGCCGACACCGACTTCACCGGCGGCACCACGGTAACCACCACCAATGCCATCAACACCAGCGGCGTAACCAACCCCGCACCCCAAGCGGTCTACCAGAGCAACCGCTTCGGCACCTTCAGCTACTCGGAACCCGGCCTGAACGCGGGGGCGACCTATACCGTACGCCTGCACTTCGCGGAAACATTCTGGACAGCGGCCGGCCAACGCACCTTCAACGTCATCATCAACGGACAACAAGTACTCACCAACTTCGACATGATCGCCACCGCGGGAGCGGCCAACAAAGCAGTAGTCGAGCAATTTGCCATACCAGCGGACGCCAACGGCCGGATCACCCTGCAATTCAACACGGTCAAGGACAACGCCCAGGTCAACGGCATCGAAATACTGCCGACCACGACGACACCACCACCGCCGCCACCGTCAGCCGTCCAGATCAACTCCGGTGGCACCGTGGCAGCACCGTTCGCAGCCGACGCCGACTTCACCGGCGGCACCACGGTGACCACCACCAAACCGGTTGACACCGGCGGCGTAACCAATCCCGCACCCCAGGCGGTCTACCTGAGCAACCGCTTCGGCACGTTCAGCTACGCCGTACCCGGCCTGAACGCGGGCGCCACCTACACCGTCCGCCTGCACTTCGCCGAAACATTCTGGACAGCAGCAGGCCAACGCACCTTCAACGTCATCATCAACGGACAACAAGTACTCACCAACTTCGACATGCTGGCCACCGCGGGAGCGGCCAACAAAGCAGTGGTCGAACAATTCACCACAACCGCGGACAACACCGGCAAGGTCACCCTACAATTCGTCACTGTAAAGGACAACGCTCAAGTCAACGGCATAGAAATACTGTCGTAAGCCCCACCAAAAATGGCACCCACCAGACCGCTCAGGTCTGGTGGGTGCCGCTACCAGTACTGATGCCGCTTCCCGTCGGTGTCGGCGACGAAGATGACCGCGTCGGCGCCGTCCAGGTCGGCCGGATTCAGCGGGAGGTGACCGCGCACGATCGGTTCGCCCGCGCCGATCGACGGGGGCAGCGCGGCGCGCAGTGCCGGCGTCGGGAACAGTGCGCGGCGGGTGGTCGCCCCGGCCAACACGCCTTGGAGGGTGCCCGGATCGCTGTGGGGGTTGGCGTCGGTTGCCAGGAACACGTAGCGCTCGCCGAGGCTGAGCCCGACGAGCGCGCCCGCGCTCCCCCACTCGCCGGCAGGAGTGTGGCGCTGGAGGAGCCCGTTGTGCGCGAACACCAGGCTCGGGCCGCGTCGCCGCTCCTGAGCAACGATCGCGAGCAGGTTCTCGGCCATCATCTCGGCGCGCAGGCTCATCAGGGTCGCGATGCGATCGGGCGCCGGGCCGGCCATGGCCGCGTGATAGCGCAACAGGCCCTGCGCGGTGCGCGCGTGTGCGTCGGCGTTGGTGTAGCCGGCGGGGTGCAGGCCGGGTGCCGCGCGGCGCAGCGCGCTCCCGATGTCGTCCGCGACGATGCGCAGGGCCCGAGCCCGGTCGGAGCCGCCGATCGACGCAGCCGGGTCGAACATGGCCGCCTGGTTCGTCCAGGCCGCGTCCTCGCCCAGCAGCGCGTCGAGGTCACGGACCGACGCCGGCCGCAGCGCCGCGGGCAGGTAGTCGCTGGCCGAGGACAGTGCGCGTCGCGGGCTCGGCGCACCGGCGTACTCCACCGGCGCGTCGAAGCCGTGGAAGCGAACCCGATCCCGCGGCGCGCGGCCGGCATTGTGCGCGCGGAGCCAGTCAACGAGCGCACGGTTGCCCGGCACGGCACCGAACCCGTGGCTGACCCCGGTCGCGAGCACCTCGTCGACATCCGCCGCCGCCCCGCCCACATAGTCGTCCACAACGGACGCGGCAAAGAAATCGGTCTCCAGCAGGATCGACCGGTACCCGCGTTCGACGAGGTGACCGAGGAGTTCGTTGCGCAGCAACGGGAACGCCGCGATCCCGTGGGTCGGTTCGCCGAGGGCGAGCAGCATCGGCGGCTCGGTCCGCGCGGCGAGCAGTTCGTCGATGGCACGGCCAAGGCTTGCCGGGTCGTCGAGTTGGCGGCCGATCCGACGCAGTGATGCGGCAGTGGACATGAACACCCCTTCCGAAGGCACAGCCCTTGACAGTATCGTTGAAGAATCAATTGAACCTTCCGCGACTTCTACCTGCATTTGATAGATTGAAGCCTCAATTGGAGGTGCAAGCTGCGACCCATCGACCTTGCCAGGGAACACGGGTTGTCCGCACAGGCGATCCGCAACTACGACGACGCCGGCATCCTCCCGCCGACCGCCCGCAGCGAGACCGGCTACCGGCGTTACACGCCCCTGCACGCACAGGCCCTGCGCGCCTTTCTCGCCCTGCGCGCAGGCCACGGACACCAGCAGGCAACGGAGATCATGCGCGCGACCAACCGGGGCGACACCGAGTCCGCCTACCGGCTCATCGACGCCGCACACGTCGCACTGCTCGCCGAACGCGACACCCGCACCGAGTCCGCGACGGCCCTTGGCAGCCTGTCCACCACGACACCCACCCCGGTCAACGGTCGACCACTGACCGTCGGCGAACTCGCACGCCGGCTCGGCGTGCACCCGGCGACGCTGCGCACCTGGGAGACCGAGGGCATCCTGCGCCCAGAACGCGACCGGGCAACGGGCTACCGCGAATACGGACCGGACTGCGTGCGCGACGCCGAGATCGCGCGCCAGTTGCGCCGGGGTGGGTACCTGCTGCGCCAGGTCGCGCAGTTCGTCGAGTCGCTACGCGAGGCGGGCGGAGCGGACGCGTTGAGCGCCTTCCTGGACTCCTGGCAGGACCGGCTGACCACCCGCAGCCGCAACCTTCTCACCGGCGCGGCCCAACTCGACGCCTACCTCACCCTGCTCGACCAGCCGCAGCATGGCCGGCCGACGAGGCCGTAAGGCATAGTCCGAGTCCTGGGACCTGTCGCCCTGCCACGGCCACGGGACCACCGTGTGTGTTGCCAGTGACCGACCCGCTTCAACTCGATGGCGCCAGGTGATGATCAACGAACGGATGCGCGCCACCGAAGCGAATTCCATCCCGACAAAGGCAGCGGTCGGCTCAGGTATGGCCGGTGCGCGCGCTGGTGGTGGTTCGTCGCGCATCGCGCCAGGCGATCAGGGCTGTTAGCAGACGGGGTGAAGCGACGTCTTCGCATCGGCGCCGCGCACGCAGTTGATCGACCAACCACGCCGGCGCATCGGCCCGTTCGACAGCCTGGCTCTTGGTGAGAAGCGCACCGTTGCGCAGCGCGTAGCGGCCACGCGCCATCGAGGTGAGGCCGAGATCGGCGAAGGCGGGATTCAACCAGATCCAGGGGCGCCGCGCCGCCGACGCCCAGGATCCGGTCAGCTCAGCGCGGGCTGCTTCGCGCACGTCGTCGTCACTCATCGAGGGCAACACAGCGCCCGGAGAACGACCGAAAACGGCATACCCATGACGCACCAGCTCAGCCCTGGTAATTCCCGACAGGATGCGCGCAACGAGCGAGCCGTGCGTCCACGTCGGGTGCTTCAGCCGAACATCGGAGACCTTCACGGCCTCGACATAGACGCATCCCAGGTCCAGCCCGGAGCCGGCGCCCTGGTCAAGTTGACGATGCACGGCAACGAGAGTGGCCTGCCGGTGTGCATCGACCGAGCCGTCGACAAGCGCGACCAGGTCGAGGTCGCTGACTCCGGGAATGTAGTCGCCGGTCGCCAGCGATCCCGCGACAAGCAGATCACTGATCCACCCCAGCCCCGCCAGTCGCCTGCCGAACTCCGCGACGACAGGTACCGACATCAGCATGATTACAGTTTAGCCTCGGTCTTTCGTGATCATGGTGGTGGATCTTGAGTCAACTGAGGCGGCCAAGTCGGCGGGGATAGTGGCTGGGTAGGCATGGCTGATCGTCGGCGCTGCCGTTTCGCCGGTGCTCCGAGTCCTGGTCGGGGGGCGGGGGGCTGATGGTCAGGTGACGGTGGCCAACACCGCGAGCCGGGCACACTTCGGTGACCTACCTCGAAGAGAAATCGGCGACGCCGCAGGTTAGTCGTCAGGCGACCGGCACCGGAGTTCGGCGCCCCGTCAACACCGGCGCGAAGACCACGGCCAGTACGCACAGCACCACGGGCACCGCGAAGGCGACGTTGAGCGGGACCCACCGGGTCAGGCCGCCGATCACGGCCGGACCGGACAGCAGGCCGACGTACCCGAGCCCGACCACCCGCGCCATCAACGCACCCGAAGCCCTGGTGTCCAGGTTCCCGGCCGCGGTGAACAGTTGCGGCACGCCACCGGACAGGCCGAGGCCGAATACCGCCCAGCCGACCAGCGCGACCGGTACCGACGGCGAGAGCGACGCGGCCGTGAGACCGATCGCGGCGAGTCCGGCGCCGTACCGCACGATCGCGACGGGGCCGATCAGTGCCGCCACCCGGTCGGTGAGGAATCGGCCGACGGTCATCGCCGTGGCGAACGAGCCGTACGCGAACGCCGCAGTGCTCGCCGACGCGCCGAGGACGTCCTTGAGTTCCAGGGCGGCCCAGTCGTTGGCGACGCCTTCGGACAGCATCAGCGCGAAGGCGAGGCCACCGAGCAGCCAGACCAGCCGCATCGCGGTCGGGCGTCGCTCGCCGGTATCGGCCGCCGCATCGGTGTTGGCGGGCGACTCGGTGGTGTCGCCGTCGATCAGGAACCGGGCAGTGCACAGGGCGGCGATCGCGCCGAACACGCCACAGCAACTCAACGACACCCCGGTGGGCACCCCGGCGTGCAGGACGACGGCGCCGAGCACGGCCGCGATGGCGCCGCCGATCGACCACATCGCGTGGAAGGAGGCCATGATCGGCCGCGGATAGCCGCGTTCGACCACGACCGCGTGGGCGTTCATGGACACGTCGATCGCGCCGTTGCCGAAGCCGAACACGATCAGTGTGATGCCCAGCGTCCACCACGATCGGGCGAAACCCGGACCGATCAGCGCGAGGCTCATCAGGACGCCGGCCGCGGGCAGCAGTCTGCGCGGGCCGACCCGGTCGACCAGCGGACCGGCCACCTGCATGCCGACGAACGCGGCGCCGCCCAGCACCAGCAGCAGCACACCCAGGGTGGCGTGGGAGATGCCGGTCTCCCGCTCGACGTTGGGGATGTGCACCAGCCAGATGCCCATGCCGAAACCGTTGAGGGCGAAGAAGATCCAGGTCGCGACGCGGGCCGCGCGGGGCAGCTGAGGGGCGGTCTCGGTCATCGGGACTGATGCTCCAGGGGTGTCGGGTCACCGGCGACGCGTACGTGCACGCCTCGCGCGGCCAGTGCGGCGCGCTGGTCCTCCGGCGCGGACGGGTCGGTGACGAGGATGTCCGGTCGGTCGGCCGGGCAGACGTGGGCGAGGGCGGCGCGATCCCACTTGGCGCCGTCGGCAAGGACGATCGAGCGGGCCGACACCGCCAGCGCCTGTTGCTTGATCTGCGCGTCGTCCAGGTCGAACGCGGTCAGCCCGTCGTCCAGGTCGAACGCGCACGGGCTGAGCACCGCGACGTCGAACCGCAGCGCCAGCAGCGACGCGAGGGTCAGCGGTCCGACCAGCGAAAGCTCACCGGGCCGCGGCTCGCCACCCGGCAGCAGCAGTCGAACCCGTGGCGCGTCGAGCAGCGCGTTGGCCGCGTGCATCGACAGCGGCATCACGGTTACCGCGCGGTCGCGCAGCAGCCGCGCGACCTCCAGCGCCGTGGTGCCGCTGTCCAGCACGACCGTCTCGCTGTCCCGGATCAGCTCGACCGCGGCGGCGGCGATGGCCTGTTTCGCGCCGGCCGCCACCGCGGCTCGGGCCGCGAACGGCGGCTCGACGCCCAGCGGTGCCGCGGACACGGCGCCGCCGTGTACCCGACGTAGCGCACCGTGGGCGGCGAGCAGGTCGAGATCACGGCGCACCGTCATCTCCGAAGCGCCGGTCGCCGCCGACAGCTCCGCCACGGCGACCCGGGGGGCGTCGCGGAGCAGTTCGACGATGATCCGGTGACGGTCAGCACTGCGCACTCGACGAGTCTACCAAAATCTTGTTCGTTCGCACATTCGCCTTGATTGAACGATCGCGGCAGTGTGCGGACCCGGCTCCCCTCGGCCCACATAGGGACCGCGATGGACAGTACTGATGATCAGACAAGATCATCAGAAACACAAACGAACGTGGTCCAGAAGACTTGGGACGAGCTCAGCAAAAACGAAAAGAAGCGCCTGAACCAGCGCACACTACTCGGTGATACACTACCGGCCGGTAGAATTCCGATCACACCCAGTCTTAACAGCAGCGAAATCCTGTATAACGTACAGATACCTTGAGGTGGCGGCCCGTGACATACCGGACGGTCGAGGGGAACGGCCTTGCAACAAGGTTCGATGGTGCACCACGGTTCACGGCCACCACCCAAGGTGGGGGCAATTCGCCGACCCTGCGCCTTGAGTACTACTCGGCGCTCGATGCTGCCCGTCTCACACATGTCGACTTCACGGATGTTCTCTGGTACCAGTGGACCGACGAGGATTTCGAGATATTCAACAGCAACGCGGATGACTATGAGTTCGGCCTGATCGAGATAACCAACTCTGAACAGGTTCAGCGATGGGTACACGGCAGGCCAGGCCGGAGCCTGCCCGGTGTGCTGAAGGAATCAGATCTGCACCATTATCGCCTTGGCTTCGAGGAACACGGTACGTACGATGTCATCTGCACCTCGCTCGCGATCCAGGTAGCTGGATCCCGCCTGCCGCCGACTCAGCCGGTACGGTGACCTAAGTACGGCAGCCACACTTTGATCCTGTCATGTTTGCCTGATTTGTCGACGCAGGCGGGTGCGGTGATGGAACCATCGAGCGCGGGCTTGGTGTCGGCGTCGCCACCAGACCCAGTGCAGGTGATGGGTTTCGGGTTGCCGGTGACGGTTGGCCAGGAGGAACAGGCGTTTGATCTCGGCGACGGTGAGCGCGATCAGGCCGGGATCGTCGGGTGGCTGCTCGTCCGGAGTGGTGGGCAGGATTGGTGCTGGCGCACGGGTTTTGGCTTGGGCCGCGGTGACCGCGCAGACCGCGAGCGCGGCCAGGGTGAGCACGATGTGCCGTAACAGCGCGGTGTAGAGGCGGACCTGGGAGTGATCGAGTCCGAAGTGGCCTTTGCCGAACTCGAACCCTTCCTCGACTGGCCAGCGCAAGCACGCGACACGCACGAGAGTCATCAGCGTGGCCGATTGACCGGCCGGTACGTAGCAGTAGTGGTAGGCCAACTCGCCGGTGGACAGATGTTTGCGGATCAACAGAAAATGCTGAGGGCTCGTGGTCGCGATCCAGGCCCAGGCATAGGCGCGTTCACCTTTCGACCCGGTCACCGAGCAGACCTGCCACCACCGTTTGTGCTTGCGACCGGCCAGATACGTGGTCACGGCGATATCGGCGCGTATCCGTTGACCGGGCCTGGGCTCTGCGGTGAAACCGCACCCGACGCGCATCACGTACCCGATTCCGTTGTCGGCCAGGAAAGCGCGGAGTTTCCCGGCTCGGCCGTAGACCTCGTCGCCAGCGATCCACGGCGGGATCGTCGCATCGGCGATCATGTCGGCGAGAATGTCCTGTGCCAACCGCGGCTTGGTCTTGAACTCCACCTCGGCGGGGATACCCAGCGCTGCACGGTGTTCAGTGTCGGCGAGTTGCTCTTCGGGCACATAGACGCGGGCGCCGACCAGCGCGTGCCCACCCGCGGTGGCATACGAGCAGTACACCGTGTTCACCCCGTTGGCGACCCGGCTCGCACAGCCCATGTACTGCCGCTTGGTGCCAGCGGTCGCTTCGCCCTGCTTCTCCTGACCGGACTCGTCCAGTGCCCCCACCCGCAACGGCTGGTCTCCCAACGCCTCGACCACGAACCGCCGCACCACACCCTGGACTCGGGCGTGGTCCCAGACCGCGTGATTGAGTAGCCGCTGGGTCGGATCTGGCGTGCGGTCCCCGACATGCTCGGCGATGGTCCACCCGTTCTTGCGCGGCAGATCACTCATCAACCCAGTCATGTACTTCCTGGCCTGCTCACACGGCCTCGACCGTGCGAAACACGGTCTCAACCTGCCGTGCAGCACCGCCAGATTCGCCACCGCACGCTCACCCTCTACCATGACAGCCGCCGCCCACATGATCAACAGGGTCCCATCGGCACCCCTGACCAGCCAAGATCATCAAAGTGCGGCTGCCGTACTAGTGATCATGATCAGCGCGATGATGATGGCCTGTGACGAGGTGTTTTCGTGAGCCGCCAGGGACTCGCACCCGGTGGTCAAGAGCAGGAGGTGACGGGAGGATCACGACAAAGTCGCCGGCGCGTTGTACCCCTCCACCAGCAACCTCGGCCGCGACACCGCCTTGCGCGGCGACACGCGCACGGTGCGACTCTCCCCCGGCAGCAACCAGAAGTAGTTGTCCCCGTACAGCGTGGGCAGCACCCGGTCCGTCCCGTTGTTCTCCCGCAACGACAACCGAACCATGGCCGCCACCGTCTGGCCCGTGTTCCGCACGACAGCGCGGTAGCCACTCCCGGATTCCGTCAACGACACCGACACGGTCGTCTCCGCCACCTGGTTCAACGCCCGCATGTCAGTGTCCGCGCGGTACCGCCAGTAGGTGTTCTCCGACATCAGGTTGCCCCTGCTGTCGGTCATCCGCAGCCGCAGCAGGTGCAGCGCCGGCAACGAATCCCCGAACGCCACGACAAAAGCCTGCGTCACCGCCGACGCCGCGATGTCCACACTCTGCGTCTGCGCGCCACCGATCGCCGCGCCGGACAGGTCGTACAGCTGTGCCGTGACAACAGCGCCGGACACCGCTGTCGGTGTGTGGTTCACCGCGCTGACCTGCCACGTCGCCAGGCTGGCCTGCACATGGTGCGCCTCGCAGCCCTTGCGTGAGCCGTAGTAGCTGCCGTTGACGTCCAGGTCGTAGTCGTACGTCTGCCACACCGTGCTGTGCCACGCCGGGTTCGACATCCACAGCAGCACGCCACGCGCGTCGTTCCACAGCTTGGCGTTCCACGCCTCGAAGATCGCGCGCATGCTCTCGTAGTTGACGAACTGCGCCTTGCGGCAGAACTCCTCCAGTCCGCTGGACGGTGCGAGCCGCGCGTCGATCGCCGCCTGGTAGCTCTGCGGCTGCTGGTTGCCCTGCGACGACCAGTCGTGCAGGTACCACGCCGAGCCGATCGGCCAGCCGGGGTCGCCATCGCCGACCAGGTTGCGCATGCTCTCCACCACCGACACGGTGGGAATGCCGATCTCGCTCCAGAAACCGGCCTTGCCGCCGGTCGCCTCGCCGGTGAAGTACTGCTTCGGGTCCAGCCAGTGGTACGGGCCGTCGCCGCTGATCACGCCGCCCGCCGAGTTGCTCTGGTACAGCAGGTCCGTGTTGCCGGTGACGATGTCGCGCAGCGCGTTGTCGATCACCGCCGGCGGGGTGCCCTCGTTGCAGCCGAAGAACACCACCATGCACGGGTGGTACCGGTAACGCAGCACCGTGTCCTTCGCCTGCGCCAGGAAGATGTCGTGGTTGGCCGGGTCGGTGGAGAAGCCGTCCCAGAACTCGTTCCACACCAGGATGCCGTTGCGGTCGGCAGCCGCGAACAGCTCCTCCCGGTAGCTGGTGCCGATCCAGTTGCGGATCATGGTGAAGTTCATGTCCCGGTGCATCGCCACCACCGAGTCCATCCGCTCCGACGGCATCCGGCGGA